>JBMSSC010000126.1:0-7225 GCA_049424145.1 Bdellovibrionia bacterium | reverse complement strand
TGGTGCGAAAATAAGGCAATCGGACTCCAGAAGTCAATTTAAAAGAAGCTCCGAGTCGGTCTCCTTCGGGCCTTTCTGACTTCCTTTCCCAACCGACAAAAAAAGAAGTCAGAAAGGCCTGACTACAAAAGAAGCAGGCCCTCTGACTTCTTTAAATAGAGAACTCTGAAAAGCCTAAAAACCGATCACCCAGAGGCCCCTGAGTTCACTCACACCCAGAAAAGTAAACGCTTCCATGCGCGTACCAGAGGGTTTGTTTAACCCTGTGACTCGACTCGAATCGTGAGCTCTGAGCTCGATCCACTCTTCCAATCAATCCAAAGCCTCATGTTCTCGCCCCAGTTAGTGGAGAATCGAACCTGAGGAAAACTCCCTTGGGTGAGTGGATGAGGAGTTTTTCCCACAGCGCAGGTCCAATGGGCGGGATTCAAACCCAGCCCATCATTACTCCAGCCGTCCCACACAAACGCAACACTTTGCCCCGGAGCAACTGGGTCCTCTAAAGAAAAACGGATTGGCTCCTGAAGCCCGTGCGGCACTTCCGATTCACACTGCACATAGAACGACTGTAAAGACCCATTTATAATGGTCCACTGCGTGGGATCTTCATACATGGAAAAGCCGGAGACCGAAAACCCGAAGCCCAAAAAAACCAGCCCTAAATGGGACCAGACTCGACTCCTCATTCGATTCCAAGCCAACTGAAACCCCTGAACACTGGACCTTCCGAAGTGTGGTGATTGCATTTTTTCCCCTTGATCGAAACGGTTCATTGAACCCTAAACTGGCCATTCACTGAAGCCGACATGACTTTTACCCCTCAGATCTACCCCGTTGCAATCGATGAAAGAGCTGCGACTCAACCCCTCACTCAAACCCAAAAGACTCACATTAAAAGCCTGATCACCGGCGGATTGAGCGATTTTTTTAATCGAAAACCCCGAGGCTCTGAAAGAACCAAAGTTTAACTGAATACCAGGGAATTTTCAATCCACCGAAAAGCGGATTCAAATCTGCCATCTTAATGAATTCAGGGCAACTCATTCGAACCCTTGCAAGAGAGGGTTAACTATGGCAGGTTCATTTCTCAAAGGATCAGGAAGAAAGCCCTCTTCCTGATCAGGGGGCCTAGAATCTGAAATTCTTTCGTCATGATCACCTCCTAGTAGAAATTCAATTTCTACTCTTTGAAGAACGGCTCTGAGGTTTTCTCATGATTCCAAGAGATTCCCCAGGCAAGCCAATGGAGATCCGAAGCACCAGGTGAAACTATGAATCCAGCAACTTATGCCCTTAGGAACTCTTGAAAAACCAAACTCTCTGATTGATTTTTACACTCGGTTTTTTTCAACCCAGCGAGGAAGCACTTTGAAAAACTGTCTCCACCCTGCAAAATTATTTCACTTCTCCAAACTGACCAGGCTCATGGTTTTGCAGAGCAGCATTTTTATCTTTCTCTCCTTAAGCCAAGCAAGCCCTCCTTCTCAGGACCAAGAACAAGACCCCCAAGAGCACTCTCCTCCTTCCTTAGAACTCCCCCCAACTGATTTTCAATCCATTTCAGTGACCCTACCTCGCACTGAGGCCTTTAAACTCCCTCCTCAGAGACTTCAGATCCCAGCTCGAGCTCTAGGCGCAACGGCTGTGCGAATGGATCCTTCTTTGGAGGCTCACATCCTCACTCCTGCTGAGCTCAGAGATCCTACGACTATTGAAGAATGGGTTGCATCAAATTATTCTTTTCTACACTACTGCCCCGTTCAGATGTCAGACGAGCTAGACTCCGCAGATGAATTTTGCGATGTCCCACTGAATCCGCCCCAACCTGCACTCCAAGTCAGCCCCACTCATCTTTTCAGCCATGCCATTACCGATTCACCCACTCACTCTGAAGCTCCGATAGAGGAGACAACCGACACCGCCTCTGCTCAGGACGAACAACTCCAAAGCGCAGCCTCTTGCGCCAACGACGAGTGGGGTATGGGCGAAGGCCCCACGCTCCCAGTGAAATCCATTATCAAGCGCCCCAGAGCCCCTCATTACGGCTCTCAACCCATGAGTCAAGCATCTACTGGCACGATCCAAAAAAAGAGAGTCAGCTTCGCTCCTGAGCCTACAGCCATTGAAATTCATTTTGCAAAAGCCCTCATGACGCGGGAAAAAATCTTAGCGGAGGAACGCCCTGCGTTTTCCGTTGTTCCTCTTCGAAGTGCTGCGCTGCTCCCAGGCACGAGAACTGGGCGACACCTAGGAAGAAAACCACCCCTAAACCTTTTCTTATCCAAAGACCTTCAATCCGTCCTTCACCAATGGGCAATTGCTCTGAGAACTCAAGAAAAATGGACTGAAGAGCACTTCGTTCATCCATTTGATGAACTTTGCATGCAATTTCAACTCGAAGAAGATGATAACCTTCGACTAAGAATTGAGCTCGATATTGAGCGTTTGGTTCACCGATACAATGAAATGGTTTCCAGCACGAACGAAACCCTCTTATTTCTCTATGACCACGAAGACATTCCTCCGAATCACAGAAAAAACCCGTACTTTTTAAATCCTGTGATTGACCTTTTTGATCTTCAATACGAGCTCGACCAGCTCCGTCCTTACGGACAAATCACTGAATCAACATCCCCGTTGGATCGAGAGAACCATTGGGTTCCCGATTCTCTCCCCCATGATCCAGAAGCCCAGTGAAAAGCAAAAGATTGCTTTAAAAAACAGAACCAGGAAAAACCCTGAGAGAGAGAAAAACCCGGCTCGACGGATCGCTTTTTTACCTTAGATCCCATCGCGACTGAATCGGCTCAATTCTGAGCACGTCAATCTGGTTGCCATCATACTGGGGGATGAAGATCTCAGGATTCCCATCCCCATCGACATCGGCAATCGCTGAACTTCCAATCGTACTTTTAGAGTCTAGGACGATGGTTTCACGGTAACTCCAGTTCGTTGATTCTGAAGAAACCGGCGTCAGAAGATGAGCCCTCTGCGATCCATCCCCACTGATGAGAATCCACGGTTTGCCCAAGTGATGAGGGGAGGGATAAAAAACAAGAGGAGAGCCTGGAGAGGCCGACTGAATCCCGCCTTGGCGTGTCTGAATCCGATCGAGGAGAACATGCTTGGTCCAAGCCCCACTCTTTAAATCTCGAGGGATCTCATAGGCATAAACAGACCCATATTTTCCGGATTTTTGATCGGTCACCAATAGATCCAGCTCCCCATCCGCATTTAAGTCGGCAATCCTAAGATCAAATAACGCTCCCACATCCGAATCAATGAGACGCCTTTGAAGCTGAGAACCCTCCCACCAAAACAGTTCAAGCTTCTTACTAAAAAACTCAGCCGCAATCAGCTCTTCACGTCCGTCACCCGTCAAATCACGCGCATCAAAAAACACATCCACAGAGGACGTCGAAAGCACCGTTTCTTCAAAGTAAGCAGAACCATCTTTCTCGTTCTTGAAGTCAATCATGGGCGTCTTTGGAGTGAGCATCACTAACTCAGCTTCCGTGGATCCAAAGATCGGCTTTTTCGCTCGAGCCGTCAGGATCACAGGTCTTCCACCCTCACCCCAGTGCACCACCTGGAAGCGATGATAAAAGAAATCCTTTTTTTTCCGGGTCAACGGGACCACCTGATGAGTGTAGCGATCAATGAACGTGAGAGCTCCATGAGTCTTCCCTGGCACCAAAAACCCTCCAGAGACAATCCATCCTGAATGACCAAAAACCTCAGCTCCGATTTCCTGAATTTCATTGGGCCAAACGACTTGATCCGTGAGAACTGAAGAGGAGGTCGATTCCTCTGATTGAAGGCGATCCCCCACGGAATCCACCACTCTCACGCTGTCCTTGCCCCATAATCCAAACGTAGAAATGAGCAACTGATGGGTTCCATCTGAATTCTCACTGAGCGTTAAAAACCCGGGGTGCCTGACTCCAATTTTACCCACAGACGTGATGGAGTACCCATCCACTTCGATCGCACGCGACTCCAAAGCTGGAAGTAAAGCTCCTAAGATGACCGAGGTCATTAGCCCGAACTGAAATTTCATGATTTCCCCCTTTAACGTTCTCCCATACTGATTGAGTTTAAACATAGATGCAAACAAAAACCAAAATCTCTGGGAATTTCAAAAAACATGGAAGCTTAAAAAGGTCTCGCGTCAAACCAAAGAAGGAAAAAGGAAAAAAATATCACGAGCCAAATGTTGGCTTTCATCAGTCTTTCGAGTCTATCCAGCTAGGCCTCACGTTTTAAGGGCGAGACCTAGGGGATATCGAAATCAAACAGGATCAACCTATCTTGCTGCTCCAGCGCTTTTTGCAGGGGAACCCGCACGAGAACTAGAACCGGTAATTGAATCAGCGCGTTCACCAACCTCAACAGGAGGATCGATCACATCGAACAAAGCAGAATAGTAGCGAAGCAAACGAGTCCGGTCTTCTGAATTTTTTAGTCCGCAAGCTAATGAGAAAAACTCGTTCATTGCAGCATTCTTATCGGGGACCTCTGATTTCCTTCCCATCTTACCTAGAAATGAGTTCACAATTTTACTGGCATCAGGAGAACCATCTAAAAGCTCTCGAAGCCCAGGGTTTCCATATTTTTTAAATAAATTACTTGCCACCTTATCTAGATCACTTTTGCTCTTCGATGAGTACGGCAAAATTGCATCAACTCCAGCATACCTAAATTTATTCTCATCATCTCTTGCTCTCTTTCTCTTTTCAAGCTCCTCCTCCTGCGGTAAAGACTCTGACAACACAGACAGATAAGTTTTGTAGGCATGATTTAAATTCGGAGGCAACTCTTCAGGTTTTTTTCCTTTCTTCAATAACTCAAAAGCTTTTTCAACATCTTCTACATCCTTCAGACCTTGCTCCAATCTCTGCCTATGTTCTTCATACGTAGGGCGATGACCCTTAGCTAAATTATTAAACTGCGCTTTAATGATTTTATCTTTCCATTCCTTAATTAATTTTTCATACCCATCAAAGTCAACCGGCTTTTGACTGGAGCCCTTGATTGAATCATTTAACTTCAAGTCTTCAGCTCTATTTGAACGAGATTCCAAAACAGCCTCATTTTGAGGTGAAGGCGATTCACTTTTGAGATTATTGTACTTTTTTTCTACCATTTTTATGAAACTTAACTGTGGCTCATAATATTCCTTCAACTGCTTTTTTAAGATCGGGTCATCAATTAACTCAATAGCCTCTAATTTACTTGTTAAAGTATTTTTTTCCCTTTCATGATAGGAATATGGATTAGACAAATAATTCTGATACAGACTTTCACTATTTGAACTCATAAGGCTTAATCCATTAAAGATCTGACTCAGTTTTTCTACTCTGCTTTTCTCTTTTTTTTCTTCTGCTGATTTGAGTTCAATACGAATTTTTTCCTGATAAGCCTTCAGATCAGGCTTCACCTGATTAGACAGGACTCTTCCATGACTTTCTGCCTTTGTTTCTGGGCCAGCACCAATCGGATTCAAGTCGGCTTCCCTTAGACCAGCCTTGCTCAAAGTTACTGACTCAGAAACAACTTCAGACCTACGAATACCCTCCCCTTTTTTAATCTCTCTTACAGTATGCTGATCCCACTCAACACTGTAGGTTTGACTGACAGGGTTATAACCTGTAATCAAAGCTGCGGAACGGGTGCCGTCGCTTCTTGGCACGAATACTAAATCTCCTACCTTGTACTGAGGACTCGGACCCAGCGCTAAACAGGCCGAAGCAATTAAAAATCCTGCGGAACTTATAAATTTATGTTTTATCAGTCGAATCTTCATATCGAATCATCCTCTCTTCCTATCGGATCATACTAATAAAAATTTTTTTATCTATCTGAGTTTTTTCTATCTCTATTTTTTCGGTGAAGATTGAACCTTTCACATTCGGCCTAGAGCCGCACACATCCCTAAATCTAACTTCATTCTTTCCCAAACTGAACCGACCGCTACTCATCCGACAGACAACCCCTGCCCTATGGATCAAACGGAAACAAAGCGATATTTTTTTACTTTGGTGAATTTAAGATCGAACTTCCCACAGAACCCGATCAAAAGACCCTTTCGGGCCATCAAGGAATACCAGAGTCTCGGCTTTAAAGCCCCAAGGGGCTCTAGAATATTTCAATGGACAGAACCTTTCCTCAGTTCAGAGCCAGTTGCAGGACTATGCCTGCGGAATATCTTAATAATAATAATAAAAAAAGGAAAAGAAAAACGAACCAAAAATTTTTTCCTCAAGCTTAAAATGACCTGACTCAGAAAAGGCCGATCAAAGCACAGAAGAGGGGTAAAGAATAAAAGTCAGGCTAAAAAATGAAGGTCCACTTTCACTCCTTAGCCTGACCAACTGAGATGACCACCTCATCCGAGATGAAAACTACCTACGTCTGCCACCATGATGGGGATGATGACGATGGTGATGACGATGATGACGATGATGACGATGATGATAGGGATAATAGGAGTAGCCTCCGCCATAATACCCTCCCCCGCCATAGTAGCTGGAATAATAGCAAGACCCACACGCATCACAGCACAGACCGTTCGTATAACACGTGTAGACCCCACAGGAGGAATACCCCCCCGTATAGGCACTCTCTCCGTCTGCCGAACTCAGGGGAATACCTAAACCCTGCTGAGAATCAAAAACGCAACCCGAAGCAGTATTGAGCTCACCACTCCCCTGAGGCTGAGCTAATGATTCGTTTGTTACGCGAGGGATTTCCCCTCCTAAGATTCGAGTTCCATCTTTTCGAACTAAGGACCACTGTCCGCCAAATTCATCAATCCCATGACCTTTCGTTTCTCCAGCCTCTCGGTCACCGACGAAAAAATAAAGCGGCATCCCTTGGAACGTGAGCTGCTGGGTTCCATCCTCTCTTTGAATGAGACCGATAGCCGAACGATCCACAGACTCGGACCGAGCAATCCGATGCTCAGCTGAGGCTAAAAACGGAGGCCAACTCTTAAGGCATTCGCCCGTGCAATGGCTTTTTTCCACCTCATCTTTTTGAAACACATAGAGGCTATAACCCCGCCCGTCGGTTAAGTACTCTCCATGCACTCCTCGATGAGCTTGAATAGAAACCACCGACAAATCTCTGGGGGCCGACGCAGGGCGCTCCAACGAAGTCGTAGGGCTCGAGTACGAATCGAAGGCCTGACCTGAGGTAAACTCAGAAGACGGCTCAAACGAGG
>JBMSSC010000125.1:0-7358 GCA_049424145.1 Bdellovibrionia bacterium | reverse complement strand
ATAGTGCAGGACCGCATTGAACAAATCATGAGTTGGCATGAGATCTCTAATGAAGAAGAATTTGGAGAAGCACTGAGTTTCGCTGCGACATTGATTCCAAAGGATAAGGTACGAATCGCCCTGGTGGAGAATGGAGCTCCTTGGATTTGGAACCACTTAAAAAAGGCGTTCCCGAGCGGAAAAGAGATCTTGGATTACTATCACCGCAGCGAAAAAATTCATAAACTTGCCAAATATCAGAATCCATAGGAAGAGGACCGCCAGGCGATGTGGATTGAATCTACCATGGCAAGACTTCACCAAGGAGAGGTAGAGGCGATGATTTAGGGTCTACAAAGAATGTATCCTCACAGTGGGGAAGGAGAAAAGGAAATCAAAAAAAAAAGTTTTTGTCTATTTAGAGAATAATCAACAATGAATTGATTACGCCTCAGTCAATAAGGGGGGCTATCCTCGTGGCTCCGAGTGGATTGGGTCTGCCAATAAATTCATTTGCCACGTTAGGCTCAAGCGATCAGGGGCCTGGTGGTACGTGATCAACGGAAATGCCATGCTTAGACTTAGATGTGCAATCTACAACGGAACTTTTGATGCTGTTTTTGCTCATTACAAATCGACTAGGCGCATACGCCAAAAATCGTAATGCACCCCCTAGGAATCGATTTCAGATCCGCTGAATTAAGAGGTGAGAAGTAAAGACATAAAAAAATTGAATAGAATTTTTTTACTTTTTGTAAAAGAATCGGGTAAACTTCGTTCACCTCAGATCCGCTCTAGATCAAACGAACTGGCTGTTCAGCAGCACTTAAGACAAAAAATCGACGGCTCCAAAAAAAAATAACCCGAACGAATCCAGGGACCAGTTAAAAAAAACCACCCAAAGCAGATAGAACTCCATCCATGCTCAATGCTGCCTAAGATGACCTCTCCACTCACTCCTATTGAGGGCCTCTGTTTTAGACCTCTGCTCAGGTCGTTTACTCGGGAGCCAGATTTGCGGACCACCATTCCATTTTAAAAGACAAAGCTGATCCCACTACAACTCACGCACTTTCTGAACGAGATCTCGAATCAGCTCATTGGGGAATCTTTTTTGACGAGTAATGGCGTAGTACTTCTGGGTGATGGTTTCAAATTCATGAATCACATGAAGCTTCTTACTCTGAACATCACTCAGCACTCCCATCCTGGGGATCACCACTAAGCCCCTGCCGTTGAGTGCCAGAAGTCTTAAAAGCGCAACATCATCCACCTCCCCCGCCAAATGAATGGAGATCTGATGAGCTTCAAGATAATGATCAAACTCGCTTCGACTCTCTAGACTTGCTGAGGGTAAGAAGATCCGTCCTGATTGAAGAGAATCCCGAAGGTTCTTCTTACGCAGGGGAGAGCGAGAAACCAAACAAAGCGGGCTTTGCATCAGCAGGTGAGTATAGAACCCCCGACCCTCGATTTCGCCTGCCAACTGAGTTGAGAGAACGACATCCACCTGATGATCCTGCAGAAGGCGAAACAGGCGTTTTGAGTCTCCAACAATCAGGGAAAACCGGACGTCTTTCCGAGCCAAGATAGGCTCAAGAAACTTCAATTGTAGGTTCCTGGACAGACTGCCTAATGCACCAATACGAAGCAGCTGCTTGCCCTCTTTCGGGCGATGATGCATAAAATCTAAGAGCTCCTGACCTGCTCCAAAGATTGTTTCAGCATACCGAAAGGCAACGTAGCCATTTTCAGTAAGCCTCAGACTGCGAGTGGTGCGATCGATGAGTTTCTGTCCCAGAGCTTCCTCAAGTTGACGAACTTGCTCACTGACTGCAGACTGGGAAACACGTAGTTTCTGAGAGGCTTTTGTAAAGCCGCCTTCTTTATTCACACTCCAGAAATAGAAGAGATGATGATAATTAAGAAAATTCATTCTCTATGATTATCTAATTTTTCGATTAATAACAAAATATTTATCTATTTTGTGATTTCATTCCCAAGCGGATATGATCTTTGCAAGTCGAAATTCAAGAATCCAAATCGACATAACCAGGGGGAACTTCAAGTGAATCAGCCACGGCAAAAGGAAATGACTAACCGATCCCAGCAGCGGTTCATTCAATGGATCAACCGAGTGTTGTTTTTTTATTGCATGGGTGCTTTTTTAGTCGTCATTTGGAACATGAGCCACGAGCCCACGACGTTTCATCTGATGACGGAGTCTCTTTTTCAAACCAGCTTTTCACCTTTAAAAAGCCCGTTTCTTGCGCATTTATTTGGCTTTAGCCTCAGAATCGATACCGTCTCTTCAGTGATGCTTTTGATGATTACCCTGCTCGGAGCGCTCATTGGCCAGTATTCGATTCGGTACTTAGATGGCGAAAAGCGGCAGGCGGATTTCTACCGGTCTTTATTTTGGATCATCACCTCTTCAGCAATTCTGGTGACTTCCAATCATTTAGGGCTATTTTTCCTCGCGTGGCTTGGAGCCAGTCTCTCTCTTCACCAGCTTCTCAAGTACAACGCCCATCGTCCCCAGGCCCTCCTTGCGGCACGAAAGAAGTTCATCATTAGTCGACTAGGGGACTTGAGTTTACTGGGAGCAATTGGACTCACCTACCACCTGTTTGGGACTCTCGATATTCAGGAACTTTTTTATCAGGCAAGTCTCATCCCAGAGGGAACCGAGCCGAGCCAGCTCATTCATGTCATCGGATTTCTTGTGGCACTAGGAGCAATGACCAAATCCGCTCAGTTTCCATTTCACTTCTGGCTGCCTGAAACCATGGAGTCACCCACACCGGTTTCAGCTCTCATGCATGCTGGGATTATCAACGCAGGTGGATTTTTAATCATTCGCCTAAGCCCCATTCTTGAACACGCCACAGCCGCTCACCTTTTGCTCACAGTCGTGGGTTCAACCACTGCAGTTTACGGCGCATTAGTGATGATCACCCAGAACCAACTCAAAAACAAGCTCGCCTATTCGACGATCAGCCAAATGGGAATGATGCTCTTTGCTTGTGGTCTAGGGGCTTACTCCATTGCGTTGCTTCACATCATTGCACACAGTTTTTATAAAGCCCACGCCTTCTTAAGTACAGGAATGCAAGTGGAAGAGTCCAAGAAACAGTCTCTTCAGCATGGGGCCCCCTCAGCTGCATTTCTTTCATCCGTGAGTTCCTTGGGACTCCTGGGCGTCATCGCTGGCCTCTTTTATCAAGACGGACTCTACCTGCCCTATGCCACCTATGGGTCCATTTTATTTCTTGGACTGAGCCAAAACCTCAGGAGTGCCTGGAACAACCACAAACAAAACTCAACCAACAGCTTGAACCTCAAACAGCAGTGGACCGGTGCTCAGTCTGCCTTTTGGCTAGCCGCATCCATGGCTATGTTTCTAAGCCTCGAATCCGCGTTTGCTCAACGAATTAAGTTCTTAGTGGCCGATATTCACGAACCCTTGAGCTTCAGTTCTCCAGTGACGCTCCTGTGCTTTTATGCCTACTTCATTTTTTGTTTTGGATTTTGGCTCACAGCCTACTTAGTCCAGCCCCAAAGTACACGAATGAAGAAACTTTACTTTTACCTTTGGAACGGAGGTTATTTCTCGGCAATTTCTACGGCTCTTGTCAACTCTTGGCAAAAAGGCTCCCACTCAAAAACCCTGACCATGGGGCAACCTATCCTCACTTCGGAGAACGGCAATGCTTAATTCAAATGACTTAGGACTCAGTTCATCCCAGGAAAAGGCGCAAAAAAGACCCCTCCCTGCGCCAATTGATCAGAAGCACTCTGAGAAAATCATCGAGGAGAGCCTTAGAATTGCAACTCCTGCGTGGCCCTTACAAAACACGGTTGCAGTGAATCCATTCTGGTTTCTTAAGGAGACCCCCTTTGAGGAACAAATGAGAAGGATGACTCAAACATTACACACCTCCTTACTCATGCCTCTTGAGTTTTATCAACAAAAGGAAAGAAGCGGAGAGATTCTCTCCTCGCAAATCCAAGTTGCGTTCAATGAGGCTCGACAGCACTGGCCGGACTTGCCTCAGTCCTGGGATGAGTTCAGACAAAAAAAGTCTCAAGCCCGATCCAACCCCATCCTCTGCTTTGCTGAAAGTGGGGTCTTGGATCCCTCATGGGCGGATCGAGTCATCCACGAAGTGGGCAAATATGCGGCTGCCTACTTCGATGAAAAACAGGCCCTCGCTCTTTTTCCCGATCATCAGGAGAACTTCTGGAAAGCTTGGGTTCACGCTCAAGCCTTTGATTCTTCAATGGAACGCTTCGGGGCTCGCGGGTTTCAAAAACAAGCCCAAAAACTCAGCTCCCTTGACTCCACCTCAGCCATCACCCAGATGCTTGAGGAAATAGGGATTCCTCCGCTCACTCAAGAAGCCTACCTCAAACGCCTGCTAGCCACCGTCCTGGGCTGGTCCACTCAATTTAAGTACTTGGAATGGCAACGATCCCTGCAACTCCCTGTCACGCGCAGCTCGTCCACGGTCGATCTTCTTGCCGTAAGACTTGCCTATGACTTCTTACTCCTCAAAATCGCACAACCAGAGAAGCCCCACCGGATTGAGCAGTGGCTCTGGGATCTTGAAGAACAAAGCCAAGAAGACTCTACCCCGGCTTCGAATTTGGAGTATTACCAGCAGTACGTCTATCAATTGGCCTGGGAATTAAGCTACCAATCAAAAATCGCTCGATTGCTTCAAAATCAGAAGTCCCCTGAAGACGCGTCATTCGCGGGGAAAAGAGAATTGAAACAGGAGCCCAAAACGCTCAAAGAGTCCAAGGAAGAGAGGATTCAACTCGTCTTTTGCATTGACGTCCGATCAGAAATGATTCGTCGTCACATTGAGGCCCAAGACCCCCGATTTCAAACTTTTGGATTTGCGGGATTCTTTGGGCTCCCCTTGGAACTTCAAAATCAAGCAAGGGATAAAAACTCAAAGGCGCACTGCAGCCGTAGACTCCCGGTGCTCTTAAAGCCTGGCTTTCAGCTGAAGCCGAATCCGTCAAAAAATCAGGCTTCGCTCGCTTTGAACACTCCTTTATTTCGGGCGTTTAGGAAAAACTCACTTTCTTCCTTAACTTACGTCGAGCTTTTTGGTCCCCTGTACATCCAAAAAATGATTCAGGAGTTCTCCTCAACAGCTTTCAGTTTTTTTAATAAACGCCATTCACTTCCTAATCGCTTCAAAGAAACCCCTGTCCCTGAGAGCCTAAGCGAACTGAGAGATTCATCAGGGGAAAAAGTCCCACTCAAAGACCTGGTTGCCAAGGCAGCCGCTATTTTAAAGCATATGGGTCTCACCACAGACTTTGCACGCCTGGTGTGGATCGTAGGCCATGGCGCCGTCACCCAAAACAACGCCTTTAACTCGGCTTTGGACTGTGGTGCCTGCGGTGGTCACGCAGGTGATCTCAATGCCCAAGTCTTGGCGCACCTCTTGAACGATCCTCTCATTCGAAACGGATTAATGGATCATCAAATTAAAATTCCCCAGTCAACAGTCTTTATTCCCGCAGTTCATGAGACGGTGACTGATCAGATTTACCGATTGAACTCAAATCCTCTTGACGCAGAAAACTTAAAACTCATCACCGAGGTTGAAGCTCAGCTCTCCTGCGCAAGCCATCGAACGCAGATGGAACGAAACCAGACTCGATCAAGCCGCCTAGACCCAAACCCAGAACGGCGCTCCCAAAACTGGTCTGAGGTTCGCTCGGAATGGGGACTCTCAGGAAATGCATGCTTTGTGATTGCGCCCCGCTCGAGGACGCGTGGAATTTGCTTAGAGAGTCGATCCTTCTTGCATGATTACTCTTGGGAAAAAGATGAACCCTCTCAGTTTCAAACTTTAGAGTTAATCCTGACTGCCCCCATGGTGGTGACCAACTGGATTAATATGCAGTACTATGCATCGGCAGTTGCTCCTCAAATTTACTCCTCTGGCAATAAGACGACCCATAATTTGACCAATGAATCCGGTGTCGTTGAAGGCAATGGAGGAGACTTAAGGGTGGGGCTCACGTTTCAGTCCATTCACGATGGGGAACGATTAGTTCATGACCCACTGAGGCTCAGCGTTTTTGTTGAAGCACCATTGGCTGCAATCGAATCCATCATCCAAAAGCACTTAGTGGTGCGTCAGCTCGTGGAGAATGGCTGGCTGCACTTGATCCAGATGGATTCGAAGACTCAAACGATTCAGCGTCGCCTGAGAAATGGGACCTATGTTCCCGTTTCAGGCGGTCTTGAGCTGGGCTCGATTCTGACTTCATGACTTTGAACGAATCAAGTGACTGAACTGAATCAACCCATTGTGGATTGATTGGACATTTTTAGCCCATTCCCGTTGTCCCATTTTGATCAAGAGGATGGCAGAGTTCACAGTTAGCAAGGAGAGCTGGATCACCATTGAATGCTCTGCAAGGTGTGAGTCATTGCCTGCTCTAAAAAGGGAGAAGGCTCGCAAAAAATGAAGTTCAATCTTAGGCTCAATTGTAAGCGGGGGTCACCCAAAACACAGGAGGGAGCTCGAGTCGAACCCCTTGAGCCCTTAAGATGCCCAAGGGGCTCTCCTTCTCCTTCAGACGCTTTGGAAATGATTTGCTTAGCCCCCCATAATCACACTGCAGACTCCTCATTGGGGGAGAAAAAAACCTTTCTCCCCCTGGGGTTCAAACGTGCCCAGCCCTTCTCCTGTCTCACAAGATTTTCCTTCTTCTCCATCCCATAAAAACTGAACAAGGATCAAACCCGATTCATGGGTCATTCCATGCTACGATTGATTTTCATTCCCTCATTTTTTGAGTAAACTCATTCTCTATGAGAAAAAAAGGTCTCCCTCGCTTCCCTATGGGGTTCGTCCTCAGCATCACTCCCCTATTTTTTGGATTCAATTTTTCCAGCAATCACCCTCAACCTCAGAGTTGCTCAATTGAACCCTCTGGACTCAATCAGCCTCTTGAATCTCTGTTTGAGAAATTAACCAAAATTGAAGATCAGTTTGCGACATCAAAAAATTGTTTTGAGAATGAACGATTAAATTTTGGGGTCCTTGTTTACAATCCAAACTTTAAGATCTACCGCTCCACGGGATTAGGGAAGAAAGGTCTTGAGTTTTTAAGAGAACATTTGGAGAAAAATGAGCTCGAATTTCCAAAAAAGATTATTTACGTCAATCATTATGGAGAAAACCAAGGAAATCTATTTAAAAATCTCTACTTAAAACTTGCTGGAAAATTCTATTCAAATTTATTGTCTATTTATGGTCTACTTCCAGGATGTCGATTTGAAGGTTTGTTGAATCGAAATTTATCTGGATGTCCTTTTCTTATGACATGGATGTATGAGGCAT
>JBMSSC010000124.1:0-7443 GCA_049424145.1 Bdellovibrionia bacterium | reverse complement strand
CTCGAGGTTCTCTAAGTACCGAAGCCCCCCATGAATGAGTTTCGAGCTTCTGGAGGAGGTTCCATAGGCAAAGTCCTTTTGCTCCACCAAGGCTACTTTTAGCCCGCGCAATGCTGCATCCCGAGCTACGGCAGCGCCTGTGATCCCTCCACCAATAATGAGGCAGTCAAATACCTCATTCTCAAATCGCTCCAACGCCTTCTGTCTGGTCCTAAATGAAAACTCCGAGCCTTGAGATGCCATTCATCCACCCACTTCCGCCTCTGAAAGAATGCTGACACTTCTGTTTCAATTTCAGAACTCTTAAATCACCGCACCACTGAGATGCCAAGCTCCGTGAGCTGCTCAGGACTGACGCTCGACGGAGTCTCCGACATCAAGCAATGACCTTTTTGCGTCTTAGGAAACGCCATCACATCCCGAATCGGTCCCACACCACAGAGCAATGCTGCAAGGCGATCCACCCCAAAGGCAATTCCTCCATGAGGGGGAGTTCCATACTGCAAAGCCTCTAAGAAGAAACCAAACTTCTCTTTCGCCTCAGCTGGGGTCAGCCCCAGTAACCGAAACATGGCCTCTTGCACATCGTTTCGATAGATCCTTAAACTTCCGCCGCCCACTTCTACCCCATTGAGTACCAGATCATAAGCTGACGCTTGAATCTGATCTAAATTCTTGCCTTCAATGAAGTCTTCAAAAAACTCGGGCCTTGGCGAAGTAAAGGGATGATGACAAGCATAGTAGCGGTTTTCTTTTTCATCAAACTCTAAAAGCGGAAAATTCACTACCCAAAGGAACGCAGGCTTTCCTTGGCCTTGACCAGGAATGAGGCCTAGTCTTGCTCCCACAGCTAGACGCACCGCACCTAAAGCATCAAAAACCACTTTATTTCGGGCATCTGCCACGATCAGTACCAGATCCTGCGGGGCTAAGTTCAGCTGCGCTTTGAGGGCCGACTTCTCACGGTCGGTGAAGAACTTGGCCGCAGGACTCTGCAGCTCACCTGAAGCTTGAACCTTGATCCAAAGGAGGCCTTTGGCTCCATAGCTTGCCGCATGAGCCGTGAGATCATCCAAGTCTTTTCTAGAAAACTTCTCCGCTCCTTGGGGAACCACAATGGCTCGAACGGATCCACGACGCGGGGAGGAGGAATTGGCCAAGGCTTGGGCAAACACTTGAAACGGACTGGAGGCAAACACTTCGGACAAATCGTTGAGCTCAAGTCCAAAGCGCACATCGGGCTTATCGCTTCCAAAGCGATTCATCGCCTCTCCGTAGGACATCCGGGGAAACGGCGTCTGAAGCGTTTCACCTAAAATCTCTTTCCAAAGCTTGACCATCATGGACTCAAGGATTGGAAAAAACGCCTCTTCGTCTAAGAAGGAGGTTTCAATATCAATCTGAGAGAACTCGGGCTGACGATCGGCCCTGAGATCCTCATCCCGAAAGCAGCGAGCCACTTGATAGTAGCGATCCATCCCGCTGATCATTAAAAGCTGCTTGAGAGTCTGCGGGGACTGAGGAAGAGCGTAGAACGTCCCTGGATTCAAGCGGCTGGGAACAATAAAATCTCGAGCTCCTTCAGGAGTGGACTTGTACAGAATCGGAGTCTCCACTTCAACAAACCCATGATGATCCAAGTGATTGCGAATCAAAGAAAGCATACGATGACGCGTCAATAGGTTCTTCTGCAGTGAAGGCCGCCTTAAATCCAAGTAGCGATACTTCAAACGAACGGTTTCAGCCACATCCGTCTCATCTTCAATGGCAAACGGGGGCGTCTTGGCTTCCGATAAAATCACCAAATCAGTACACGCGACCTCGATGGCACCGGTGGAGAGCTGAGCATTCGTCATCCCCTCAGGACGGGCCCGAACCTCACCCTGACACCAGATCACGAACTCACTGCGCAGTTGGCCAGCTTTTTCATGAGCCAGCTTTCCCCCGGCAAGGGCGGGATCAAATACCACTTGCGTAATTCCGTAACGATCTCGCAGGTCTGCAAATACCAAACCTCCATGATCGCGTCTTTTTGCTACCCAGCCACAGAGCTGGACTTTTTTTCCTAAGTCAGAAGCTCTGAGTTCTCCACAGTGATGTGACCGATTGGTCCGTTGAATTGCCATAAGGTTTTAGTACCATTGGCTGATCCTAAAGGCAATTCAACGGGGTCGGATAAAATAGAAACTCAGCCCAAACGCCAATCCGTATAGATGGCTTCCAGACGAGGAGTGATGAGCTTTAAGTAGCGCTCAAACAGATCCACCCGAGAGGGATCAGCGGTTGCATGTTTTGCCAGCACGACCAAGGTTTCTTGATAGGCTAGAGCCTGGCAGACCGTCTCAGCGTGAGTCATCAGATGATCGATGCGCTCGCCTTGCTGCAAGTCACCTGAGTTCAGACGCAGCTTGGAGAAAACCTGGCCTACGGAGGTGAGGTCCGAAAGCTTCAGCTCGGGTTTAAAGCAGCGCACTAAAAGCGTGATGAAGTGCTTACGAAACTCATATTGAACCTTGCCTACGCTTCGCATACTGGGAGACTTTTTCTCTAAAAGGGCACCCAAGGGATGAGAGACGACCAGGCTTTGCAGGTAACGAGCTGGATTCTTCATCACGGCTTTGAGGAGGTCTTTTAATGCCATCAGCGCTTGAATCTGAGAGGTCCCCTCATAAAGCAAGGCACCAAAACTATCTCGATGAAACCGCTCCAGATCATACTCAGCCATGAATCCATAGCCGCCTAAGACTTGGAGGGCTTTTTGAGAAATCGTGGCCCCGGCTTCAGACCCATAGTACTTCACCAGAGGCGTTCGGTGACGACAGACTCGAGAGGCTTTTTGAAAGAGCTGTTTTTCTTTCTCATTGAGATCTCCCGTATGCATTTGCTGGAGATGAAGCTTCTGATAGATATCAAAATAGGACATGGTATCGACCATCAGGGCTCGAAACGCATCTCGTTCTGTCTCATAATCTTGTAAGTTACGCTTCATCAAGGGCAGCTCAGCAATGGGTTTTCCAAATTGCTTGCGAGTTTCAGCGTAGGCTCGAGCTTGACCCAAAGCCGCTTCCATGGTTCCCAGGCCTTGAAGCCCCACTGAGATTCGTGCTTCATTCATCAGATGAAGCATCATCTTGAAGCCTTCGTTTTCTTTTCCCACTAAGTGGACTCGCGAGTTCTCATAGACCACCTCACAGGTGATCGAGCCGTGCATCCCCATTTTGTGTTCCACTTTTGCAATTCGATAATTTTGCTTGGGCTCCTTTGAACCGGGAACATCGATCCACTGCTCAGCAAAAAACATCGAAATTCCCTCTAATCCTTGAGGAGCCCCTTTCACTCGGGCTAAGACAAACCCAAGACCGCCTCCCCCATTGGTGATAAAGACCTTCGTTCCGTTGAGTAAATAAGTTCCATCCCTTTGCTTTTCAGCCTGAGTCCTGAGGGATCCCACATCCGAGCCCGAATCTGGCTCAGTCATGCACATCGCTCCACTGATTTCAGCTTTTAAAATGCGGGGGATATACTTAGCCTTGAGTTCTTCACTGCAGTACCGATCAATCATATCGGCGATGCTCGAGTGAAACCCCAACTGAGTGCCCGTGGACAAACACGCCCGACTCAGCTGCGTGAACACCACCTGTCCTAAAACCGCAGGAAGCCCCATCCCCCCATACTGCGGTTCAGCCACCAGGCCGATTAAATCCATATCGCGCGCTTCCTGATAGGTGCGAGTGAGAACTTCACTGACTTCAACTCGCCCATCCACGGCTTTTCCGCCGCCCACTTCATCTAGCTGCCGAGCGCGGGCAGCTAGCGTATTTCCAGTCCAATTTCCCGTATTGGAAAGCAAGTCCTCGTAAAAAGTAATTAATTCCTCTTTACTCTGAAACCCATCGGCCGTGGGAAACTCTCGATGATACAACGGAATTAGAGTATCCCAATCAATTGCATTGCGAAATAAATAGCGCCATTCAGACGAATCGGTGTAGAAGTTCATTTAGAATATTTAATGGAATTTTTTCCAATTTTCTAGCCTCTTCTTTTTTAAGACTATGCTAGGGTGGCGCTACTTTTTCGTATGACTGAAGCTGAATTTTTTGCTCACCTTCACAAGCTTTGCCCGGCTGGGATCTGGTCTAAGGCCGTCGCTTTGGTTAGAACCCACTCGGTTTTACCTGACTCGATGAGTTCGCAAGAGAAGATCTTGCGAGTCCAGGACCCGCCTCGTCCGATGGGAAGAAAGGTGACCCTCTGGATCTCTGATGAGGATTGGTTTTGCGACTGCGAGGCAAAAACTCCTGTTTGCGTTCACGTAGCAGCAGCTGTGATTTTCCTCAACCAGCAGGGGTCCCCGTCCACGGAGATGAAAAAAATCGATCCCACAGGGATCAAACTCTTGAGACTCCGGTACGTGTTTCGAAGCATCGAAGGATCCCCCTCTGTTCTCTCGCATCAGTCAGAAGCCAGAAGCCCGATCCCTAGCCCGGAAAAATCACACCTCAGGCTCGAGCGTCAGCTCATCGGACCTGACCAATCCATCACTCCGCTCAAAGGATCTCTGGTCAGTCTCTTGGGAGGAATCTCCTCGGGGCGGATCCCCAGCCTTCCCATCTCCGCCACTCAAGAGGACCTAAAGATTGACGCTCTGCTCAACAACCACCCCGATGGCCTGATTCCCTCCTCAGTCATGCTGGCCTTGCTCAAAATCCTGGCAGGATCAAACCACGTTCTGCTCAATGAGCAGCCCATAGAAGTCAGCGCTCGAAGCTTGACGCATCAACTCATTTTAACCGATGAAGGGGCAGGTTACCGACTCCGACTCATACTGAACTACTCGTCAGCGCACCCCGGATCTCTTCCTGCTCAGCCGCTTGAGATTCAAGCCGTCTATCGCAATGGTGCCGCCTGGTGCGAAAACACCCTTCTGCCGTTTGAACCCTTGCAGCTGCCGTTTGCGGAGGTCAAACCCCTTTTAGGGCAAGGCCTGTACTTTGCCCCCGGTGAAACCCAGGCCCTGGTTGTGCAGTGGTTGCCTTCCTTTGAAAAAAAAATCCCCCTCCATGTTCTTTCCCAGAAGCTGCCATGCGCTCAAATGGGACAACCACGGATCATCTTGGAACTGACCACAGAGCCCAAGCTTTCTACAGAAAAAACCCAAGGCTCTGCTCTCAGTGAAGATGGCCCACAGCATCTGTTTGTTTTGCCTCGCCTCACCTATGAATCTCCGAACTCCCATCCGAAGAAGATCCCGTCAGGCCAGACATTCACTTTGCCTAATCCTACGGCCGAACGCGCACTGCAGAAAAAGCTTCAAAGCGAACTTCACCTCTCTCTTGGGCAACGGGCGTGCTTTTCAGGCTTAGATGCGGTCCACTGGGTGAGTCAACTTGGGGATTGGGAAACCGAAGGAGAAGCTCTCAAGGCTTTTCAACTCTATCCTGAGCTCTCAGCCCAGATGAAACTCGATGAGAGGGACTTCTCCCTCAGTTTTGAAACTCTGGAATCCCTTGAACCATCCGGCCCTTCTTCTTGCGCCCCGTTCCGAAAAACAGCCGATTTCAAACAAGTCTTTCAAGCCTGGAGAGAAAACCAGAGCCTCGTACCCCTTCTCGGAGGCGGATGGGCCCCCCTCCCCCGAAACTGGTTGAACCAATACGGGGAGCGAATTCTAAGCATCCTCGACTCCATCCACTCACGGCAGTTAAACGACCCAAAGCGACAACTCCCCAAGGCATGGCTCCCTGAGCTCTTAGATCTGTGTGATGAGCAGCAAAGCCCCTATCCCGAGTCCCTAAAACAGTTCAAGCGCAGGCTAACGCAGATAGATACCATTCCGATTGCTCCGCTCCCACAGGACTTAAGCGCAAATCTCCGAGCGTATCAACAGATCGGCGTAAACTGGCTACATTGGCTTAAAGAATCCCAAATGGGTGCTCTTTTAGCTGACGATATGGGTCTTGGAAAAACCCT
Source organism: Bdellovibrionia bacterium (assembly GCA_049424145.1). Classification (GTDB taxonomy): domain Bacteria; phylum Bdellovibrionota; class UBA1018; order UBA1018; family UBA1018; genus JBMSSC01. The sequence continues at coordinate 1,473 of JBMSSC010000124.1, read as the reverse complement.
ACAAGCCATTTGCACCATCGACCGGCGGTGCTTGATCGTTGCTCCCACCAGTGTTCTTCCCAACTGGAGTGAACAGCTGGCTTGCTTTCGACCCACCCTCCGCGTTTGCCTTTACTCAGGAAAGTCCCGAAAAATCGATCACCAGGCAGACGTCATTCTGACTTCCTACGCGATCCTCAGACTCGATCATGAGGTTTTAACCCAAGAACCCTGGGCCATGATCCTCTTAGATGAAGCGCAGTCCATTAAGAACCCAGAGAGCCAAACGGCACAAGCCGCACATCGACTCAAGGCTCCGTTTCGCTTGGCTTTAAGTGGAACTCCTGTGGAGAACCATTTGACGGATTTATGGAGCCTCTTTGAGTTTCTCAATCCCGGACTTTTAGGAAGCCTAAGTGACTTTAAAGAGAACCGAACACCGCTCCACCAGTTGCAAAGAAAAATTAAACCCTTTGTGCTCCGCCGCTTAAAGAAGGAGGTCGCTCCAGAACTTCCTCCTAAGACGGAAACGACCCTCTACTGTGAGCTTGAGCCCAAGGAGCGGGACCTCTACGATAGCTTCATTGCCTCCACCCGAAGCGAGGTCTTAGATCAACTCGAGCACCAGGGCAGTGTCCTTCTTGCACTTGAACTTTTACTTAGGCTCCGACAAGCCTGCTGTCATCCTGATCTGGCTCAAAAAACAAGGATCTCAGAGCTCAAAACCCCGAGCACAAAGACTCATCAAGCCTTTCAACCCTCTTCAAAAATCAGACTTTTGATGGAAAAGTTGAATGAGTCCATTGAAAATCAGCATCGCTCCTTAGTGTTCTCCCAATGGACGGCGCATTTAGATCTCATTGAAGAAGCTTTAAAACAGGCTCACATCCGATTTCTTAGGCTCGATGGATCCACGCGCAACCGTGGGGAAGTGGTCTCCCAGTTTCAAACCGACCCCACCATTCCCGTGCTTCTGATCTCACTGAAAGCCGGTGGGACGGGACTCAATCTCACGGCTGCCGACCACGTGTACCTCATGGACCCTTGGTGGAATCCGGCAGTGGAAAACCAAGCTGCCGACCGAGTGCATCGAATCGGTCAGGAGAATCCCGTATTGATCCACCACCTGGTTGCGCAAAACACGGTAGAAGAAAAAATCATGGCTCTTCAGAAAGAAAAACAAAAACTCGCTCAAGCCGTTCTCGCTGGTTCCGAATCAGGACCTCTTGAGCTCACCAAAGACGACCTGCTCAGTCTTCTTTCGTAAATCGAATCACCCTCTCCTACGGTTTGTAAAACGCCACGGCCACGGCAAGAAAAATCAGGCAAAAAGAGATCAGATGCCTCAACTGGGGTGCCTCGCCTAAGGCAAACCAAGCAAACCCCATGAACACGATCAAAGTAATGGCCTCCTGAAGGATTTTCAATTGATAGGCGCTCAGGTCTTCGTATCCCAGACGATTGGCGGGCACTTGAAGGGAGTATTCAGGAAGT
>JBMSSC010000123.1:0-7580 GCA_049424145.1 Bdellovibrionia bacterium | reverse complement strand
CTATCTTGACGGACTGCGGACGAGAGTATTGCGGTCGTCCCGATAGCCATTTTTTGAACTAGATGAGTTCTTTTCAAAAGCATTTCTCGAGAAAATCTATACATCTGTAAATCAGCTACAGCAGGACTTAGACGGATTCCTAGAGTTCTATAACTCAGGAAGAATTCATTCGGGCTATCGCTGCGAAGGGAAAACCTCAATGGCAACTCTAAAGGAATTGTTGGCCACGCCGATTCATGTACCAACCGAAATTCAGGCTACATAAATCAAGTAGCCAATCGGGGGATCTGCCCAAAGAACTCGTGCTACGTACAGTTCATTAATTAATCAAGATTGCTGTCTCAAATTCATTGACACGTTCCGCTCCTGAAAAAGTTGTTTTATGATTTTTGGGACACATAAACAAAGACCCTCACACGGACTAAGTCTCCTGAATCCGATCAACTGAGAATTGCAGCTCAGACAAGGGACCTAAACATCTAGATCGACTCAATGAAGGCCTAACTCTAGGGTAAAAAAAACATCTGATTGAGCGGGCGTTTGATCAGCGGTGGTCGTAAGAGCCTCCTGGGATTAGGGAGTGGTTTTGAGTCGATTGGAAAAAGAAATGGCTGATCGAGAGGTCTTCTAGGACGTGCTAATTGAGTCTTAGGATAGTTTCCAGGATCTGATACTCTGCGTGCTTTTTTGATTTTCTTGGAGAAACCCTTGATCTGAACCTGAACCAACCTCATGCGCAGCTCCATGAGCTCATCCAAAGAGTAGGGAAGCTCCATATCAAATCCCTGGGGAAGCCCCCCATCTTGAGAAATCAAAATAAAAGGCGGCAATTGATCAAATTGGCTCGGTAAAAACTCAATTCGAGGGTCTGAGAGTTTAAAAAAATGAATGGAGTGCAAATCGTTAATATAATACCTAAAACGCTCCTTTTGATCGGCTGCTTTTCGTTGAGCTCCTTCGATATCATGCCAACACTTGACTTCAGCAACCAAAACGACTTTTTGGTCTTTTTTGCGAATCACGACTAAGTCAAGTTCGCCTAGGACTTTTTTAATACTCCCTAGGGAATAGGCTACTTCATGTTCAATTTTAAAATCATCGGGGGGAAACTGGGACTCCAGGTGAAGCTTAGCTACCTGTTCACAGATGGACCCTGCTATTTCATAATCATCAACAACCGATTTAAGTCTCTCAAACAATTGCTCTAAATTGGGTACAAATGCATGAGCCGCAGAACATTGAAGAAAAAAAATCGAAAGAAAAAATAAAACCCCACACTTAAATTTCATGCCAAACCTTAAGACAGATTACCAAAGACCCATCGGATCTAACTTCCTAAAAAGTAGGCTTTACGCCTAAAAATCAAGCCATAACAACCCCTCTCAAGGACTTCAAGAATAAAATTATCCAAAATAAAATCAGTTAGGAATTCTCAAACCCAGTCAAATCTGCTGAATTCTCAATTACTTACCCATTTTTAAGTTGAATATTCTATAATTTACACATTTTTAACATATAATTAAGCCTAGATCCATGAACAATACCCCACTCGTCCTTACCATTGATCTTGGAACCTCAGGGCCGAAGGTTTCATTGTTTGACTCTGAGCTAAGGCTCTTGGGCTCCTGCTTTCGAGAAGTCCCGCTGATTTTTGTAGGAAAAAACGGGGTTGAGCAAGACCCAAGACTCTGGATGCGGCGTATTGAGGAATGTATCTTAGAGCTCCGCCTTAAGCACGCGGGTGCTTTTTCAAGAATTGAGGCCATCAATACAACCGCCCAATGGGCCGGCACCATCCCCTTAAACGCCCAAGGAGAACCCCTGGGAAATGCAATTTTATGGATGGACTCGCGAGGCGCTCCGTATGCCCGTGAGCTCATGAACGGCTGGATCAAAGTAGATGGATATGGATTATTCAATGTCCTGAGGTGGATTTCCATCACTGGCGGCTGCCCCACTCAATCAGGAAAAGATCCCATCTCCCACATTCTTTATCTCCAAGCCGAACAACCCGAAATTTATCACGCCACCCAAAGCTTTGTTGAGCCCAAAGACTTTTTAAACTTCATGCTCACGGGTCAACTCTGCGCCTCCCAAGACTCCATGACGGTTCATTGGTTGACGGACACGCGCAGAATTGAGAGCATCACCTACTCCGATGATCTCATTCAAAAGTCAGGAATTGACCCTAAAAAACTCCCCCCCTTAGTCCCTGTTAATTCAGTCCTAGGAAAAATAAGACCGAAACTCGCTCAAGCTTGGGGAATACCAAAGAATGCGCTGGTGATTGCAGGCACGCCTGACATTCACTCAGCCGCCGTGGGCTCAGGCGGGGTGAGCGACTTTATCCCTCACCTCTACATTGGAACCTCCTCTTGGATGGTGTGTCACGTGCCTTTTAAAAAGACGGATCTTTTTCACAACATGGCCAGCATTCCCTCAGGGATCCCGGGTCGATACCTACTGGTCAATGAACAGCAAACCGCAGGGGGCTGCCTTCAGTTTTTAAAAAATCAGGTCTTCTTTCCAAAAAACTCAGTCCTTCCCAGCACTGTACCAAATACCCTCTATGAACGAATGGACGAACTGGCGCAAAGCACCCCTGAAGGCTCCGAGGGACTCCTGTTTTTTCCCTGGCTCAACGGGGAGCGCTCCCCCCTGGATCAGAACCACTTGCGTGGAGGTTGGATCAACCTTTCGCTCAAACATGAGCAGAAGCATCTGATTCGCTCAGTCATGGAGGGAGTCGCTCTAAACTCCAGATGGCTCATGGAGCACTGCGAGCGATTTTGTGGCGCACCCTTTTCCTCATTGCGCTTCATTGGAGGAGGGGCACTGTCAGGAGTTTGGTCGCAGATTCTAGCGAACACACTGAATCGTCCCATCCATCGAATCAAGGACCCTCTGTCTGCCAACTCCAGGGGTGTGGCAGCCTTAGCCTGGGTTGCCCTAAAAAAAATGACCCTTGAGGAGATCTCATCGAAAATTGAGATTCATGAGACGATCCTGCCTCAATCCCAGCACCGGGATCTTTACGATCAAAATTATCAGTTCTTCAGGCAATTTCATCAAACGAACGAAGGACTCTTCAAAAAACTCAATTCAAAGGGAGCATGACCATGAGCCTTGATTTAGGGAAGTACGAGTGGATCTTAAAACGCCTCCCCCGCCCCATGCTCCAGTGGTTAGAGGGTCGTCTTAAGCAAAACCCCAAGACCCTAGCTCTCATCCAGAAGGAAGAAGAAAAAGTTGAGCAACTCCTTGAACACTCCTTAAAACCGTACCGCAATCGATTTGAGCGGCGGTTTCAGCTTCCACGCCAAGCCGTTCAAAAAGAGGATATCTTAAATGAACTGAAAAAGATGAATGAACTGGAGACGCCTCGCTGGAAAGAGGGCTATGTTTCAGGTGGGATTTATCATGGCGACGCCGCTCACATCTCCTTCTTAAATGAGGTCTATGCTCTACAATCGCAAAGCAACCCTCTGCACATGGATCTTTTCCCTAGTGCAACGAAGTTTGAAGCTGAAATTGTCTCCATGGTCCGATCACTGCTCTGCGAGGAAGGGCATCCGCAGAGCCATAGAATCACGGGAACCGTAAGTTCAGGAGGAACCGAGAGCATCCTTCTAGCCATGAAGACCTATCGGGACTGGGGCCTCAAATTCAAAGGAATTAAAAAACCAGAAATCATTGCTCCCATGACGGCCCACGTGGCTTTTGATAAGGCAGCACACTATTTTGGCCTAAGCCTGATTAAAATCCCAGTCGATCAGACCTACCGAGTCGATGTCGCCCAAGTGAAGCGAGCCATCACTTCTCGCACCGTGGCCTTAGTGGGTTCAGCCCCAAGCTTCCCTCACGGCGTAATTGACCCCATTTCAGAACTCTCAGCCTTAGCCGTTCAGGCCAACGTTGGACTTCATGTCGATGCCTGCCTAGGAGGATTTATCCTGCCCTTTGCGCGCAAACTTGGAGTAGCAGTTCCCGAGTTTGACTTTCGTCTCCCCGGAGTCACCTCCATCTCGGTCGATACCCACAAGTATGGATATGCTGCGAAAGGAACCTCCGTTGTGCTCTATCGCAATGAGGAGTTCCAGCATGAGCAGTACTTCACTGCAACGGAGTGGCCTGGAGGCCTTTACTTTTCCCCAACCCTTGCTGGGAGTAGACCAGGCGCACTGAGCGCTGCCTGTTGGGCAAGTCTGCTTGCCATGGGCGAGGACGGTTACCTCAGATCCACTCGAGCCATTTTGGAGGCTGCAGATCGGATCAAGCAGGGAATCCGAGAAATTCCCGAGCTTAAAATCCTAGGAGAGCCCCTTTGGATCATTGCATTTGGATCAGATGACCTTAACATTTATCAACTCCTCGATGGCCTCTCTCAGAAAGGTTGGAGCTTAAACGGCCTGCACCATCCCCCTTGCATTCATATTGCCCTCACCTTAAGACACACGGAAGCAGGCGTCGTCGAGCGCTTCTTAGAGGATCTCAAAGACTCGGTAGCTCAGGTCCGATCGGGAAGCGTAAGTCAAGGGGGTATGGCCCCCGTCTATGGCATGGCCTCAAGCCTCCCGTTTCGAGGCATGATCAGTGATCTTCTTAAAAAAACGTTAGATGTGATTTACCGAGTCTGAGTTTTTTTAAACTTCTCATTTTTTTTCTTCTCCCGAGTCGACTAAGAGAGGTATGGGCTGAAAAGGTATGAACACCCTCATCCCCCCTCCTCACCTTCCTCGCGGATGCGAGAGTCGCTGCACCGGCTGTCAGCATCATGCGTTGGACTCAAGCGCAAGCCTAAACACCAAAAATGCTTGGATTTCAAAAGTTCTTGCGCCATGGAAAGAGGTCATGGAGCCCGTTCAACCCGCTCCTCTGGGCAGGCAGTGGGGGTACCGCCAGAAGACACTTTTACATGCTCATTGGAACCATCAGGGCCACTGGGATTTTGGACTTCTGGCTAAGCGACTCATCCCAGACCAGACCAAAGGGACTCGAAAAAAACTCCGCGAGTTTGAAGTGATCCCCATTCATGAATGCCCCATTCACTCAGAGCGAATCTCTCAGGCCTTGCAGTTTTTCTCAAAAAACCTACCCCCAGCTGACGAGTTCCCTCTGCGCTTCATCTCGTTCAGTGGAAGTCTTTTGACCTGGGTTTTAAAAGCCAACAAAATTCCCAATCAGCTACCCGAGCTGAACGCTACTGCTTTCAGGGATTTTGGGATTCGGGGCATCTGGATCAATCTCAACCCCTGCGCAGGTGAGCGAGTGACTTGGAGCAAAGGATGGCGGCACATCTGGGGACAAAAGTGGGGGGAACACCATGGGCTTAAACATGGTCCAAGCAGTTTTCAACAACTCATCCCAGAACTCCATCAGGACTCGCTCCGAAGAACGGCTCAGTTTTTTTCTGACTCCCCAGAAACCTTATTCCACATAGGTCTCACCGCGCTCCCATCTGAAGAGCCTCAAAGAAGGGAAATCCACCGAACAAACCCTACCCCCTGCTCTGAGACAGGTCATTTGACGCCATCTTTTCTCAGCTGCATGGGTTCTTCCCCTCCCGAATCTTTTGATGCCATTGTGGACCTCTATTCCGGGTTAGGTCGGTCCATTCAAGTCTGGGAATCGATTACCCCCCATCTGTGTGCCGTAGAGTTAAGTGGGGAAGCCGTGGGTTTCTTAAGAGAAAACACCTCATGTTCTCATGTTTTTCAAGGAAAGACCCAAGAGCGTCTTCCACAGGTCTCAAGCTGGTTAGCGAGCACCCCTCATCGACACACCTTCATCTATGCCAATCCCCCTCGCTTGGGATTTGATCCCATGACCTTAGATTGGATTATTCAAAACCCGCGGGTTAAAAAAGTTGCATACCTCTCCTGTAGTCCAGGGACCCTAAAAAGAGACCTCACTGTATTGGTCCAAAATGGTCAGTTTCAAGTCACTCGAATCATTCCTTATGACTTTTTTCCCAAAACTCATCACTTTGAAACTCTTGCCCTCCTCGAGCGAAAAAGCCTTTAAAAATAAACAAAAACTAAAATTATATTTTTTTATTGAAAATAGAAGTGCCCTATTTAAAACTAGAGGTAGTCAGTTGAATCAAAAAAATAATGAGACTACTTACCTATGAACACAAAACTCGGCCAATTTAAAACAATTGAAAACCTTGTTGAAGCCCTTCAGATTCCCACTCTGGTCGTTTTAGCAATCGGCGTGGTCACGACAACCGGTTACCTAGGCCTCAAGCACCGTGCCTTAGTCCTAGCAGAAAAGTACGAGGCAAAAGGATTCGGAGCACTTGCTCTGGATACTCTTGAGCCTTTTAAAAAGGGGCTGGTGTCTTCAGAAAGAGGATGTAAAGCCATCTTGAATGCTGCATTTCAAACCAAAAAAATAGACCAACTGGAATGGGGTGCACAGGCTTGTCTGAACTCGGAAATTAAGATTCCTGAGACGTTTTTAGCTTATGCTTCAGTTTTTGAATTTACGGGTCGAGACGGGGAAGCCATTAACCTTTTATTAGGAGTGGCTGAGCAGTTCCCCAAAGTTCCTGACCTTTATTTCCGAGTGGGCCAGATCCTGCAGAGAAATAAGCGGCCTACAGAGGCAGGAAAAGCTTATCAAAAAGCCTTTGCCGTGACCCCGGATAACGTCAACCTCGCTTTGGAAGTTTTACAGAACCTGAGCATCATGCAACTTTGGGCTGATGCCAAGCCAGTTGCAGAGCGTTTAAAGCCCTTAAAAACCGACAACCCTGTCATTAAGTTATTGATTGCAAGAACCTTCCTCCGCACTGGGGATCAAGGCACAGCCAAACAGCTCACCGCTGAAGCGGATGAGCTTTTAAAGAAAAATCCTGGAGCTAAAGCAGAGCTTGAGAAGAACTTTGCTGACTTGTTCCAGCCTGAGTCGGTCGTAGCCACAAATAAAAAGTAGGACAGTCAATCTTCACTCAGAACCTCTCATCGGTGAGCAGAAGAGAGAGGCTCTGAATGGTTTCATAAAACTCAGGTCACAGGACGCTCTCAGTATTATTCTTTTGAGAACTTCCTGTGACCTGAGTCGTTTAAGTAGACCATCCGAACCAACGCTTTGGACAATCCGGTTAAAGCAGATCCCCCCCTTTGAATCGAATCAGGCACCTTTGCAATTTAAAATCATCCGCAGAAACTTTTTGATTCAGATTCAGTAGGAGTCTTCATGATCCAATCTCACCAATTTCAATTCTTAATGAAGACTCAAACCCTGGCTTTGACTTGGATTTGGATTGGCCTAGGCCTAATCCATCCCCAACTCGTGCGAGCTGAAGCAGTCCACAGATCCTATCCAATGGAGAAGCAAAGCAACTTACTCCTTAAAGAGCAGCCGGCTCAAGTCCTCCTTTACCATGGGGTCGCAACAGCTCTGGGCGATGCCGAGGCCCTAGGAGCCATCCTCGAGGCCCATGGAATCACCTATGATGAAGTGAGTTCGGCAGAACTCAACGAGATGAGCCTCGCCGATTTACTCACCTACCGCGTGATCCTCTGGCCTGGAGGCTACGCAGGACAAATGAGTAAGAGTCTCCAACCTCAAAC
>JBMSSC010000122.1:0-7598 GCA_049424145.1 Bdellovibrionia bacterium | reverse complement strand
GCCCATCCGAGTTATTTCCCCAGCATTTCAGAGTTCCATCCGTTGTGATCCCGCAGGTGTGGTATGCACCCGAAGCAATGTGAGAGTAAGAGTGGCCTGAGTCAATGGAGAGAGGAGAAAGAGAGGTGATCGAGGTTCCGTTACCGAGTTGCCCATCCGAGTTATTTCCCCAGCATTTCAGAGTTCCATCCGTTGTGATCCCGCAAGTGTGGATGTAGCCTGAGTCAATGTGAGAGTAAGAGGTTCCTGGATCGATGATTTGAGGAGAGAGAGAGGTCGTCGAGGTTCCGTCTCCTAGGCGACCACTCGAGTTATTCCCCCAGCATTTCAGAGCGCCATCCGTTGTGATCCCGCAAGTGTGGATATAGCCTAAGGCAATGTGAGAGTAAGAGGTTCCGGAGTCGATGATTTGAGGAGAGGTGCGGCTCGTAGAAGTACCGTCCCCTAGTTGACCAAACGAGTTTTTTCCCCAGCATTTCAAAGCGCCATCCGTTGTGATCCCGCAAGTGTGGGAGTCGCCTGCGTCAACTCTGAGTGTCGAACCCGATAGGTTAGATCTGATCCCAGGCTGATTGGAAGGATTCACAGCACTGGGTACACATCCCCCTTTGCCCAAGGCCAATGATCCCAAGGAAACACTGATCAATTGGATTGCGATGAACGGCAACATACTTTTTTTATCGGGTATTGGTGTATTTTTCTTTAACATTTTGTCACTCAGAATCTCAGTGAGAGATCACAGATTGCTGAAATGATGGATAAATTTTTTCAGATAGGGGTGATTTTAATAGTTGACTTATTTAAAATTAACAGGCAAGTTAGTGTCATCTAATGAAAGTAATCTCAATCCAGGAGCACCAGATGCTCAAATTTAATCCAGAATCAGTGGAGAGCAGAAGGGTCAGAGAAGAATTGAAGCTCGTTTGAGCGGCTGAGGCTCAAAGACCCCAGCTTCATTGAATAGGCAGTATTGTTCTCCACTTTCCCATCACTCTTTTTTAGGACCAAATCGGTGCTGTTTGAGCTCTCGGATGATCGCTAAAAGACGTTCTTTCTCAGCTTCGTATTCAGAGATTTTCTGAACTTGCTTCTGAGCTGCTATCTCCAGAGATCCTAAATAAACTTTCAGAGCCTCAACCTGTGCTAATACGGGTCACTCTTTAACTTCAGTTGGGTTCAACTGCTCTTCTAAAATGCGAACCCACCATAAACTAACTCGATTATAATTCATCTGGAAACTCGCTCAAAACTGAGCTTCTCAAACGGTTTCATCTTCCAAATAGTGTAGCCTTCCAGTAGCCTGCTTCTTGAGCCCTCTTCTTCCAAGTTTCTTAAAACTGAGTCCAAAAAGCTTTGAGAGGGGCCCCCTCAGGGGTTCATCCGCGCATGACGGGTGACCGCTTTCCTAGAGACTCTCAGGAGTCATGGCACATGAGGAAAATGAGGAACAAAAGCGACTTGAGACTTAAAATTCAGGGTGAATTTTTGATCCAGAAAATTCTAGTTTAAAACAAGCGGGTGTTGCACGAAAAAACTAGGACTGCTTGCGGTCACGAACCAGGACCGTCAACCGACTTTGACAGACGGTACTTGAATTGGAATGAGGCTCATCTGCAGTCCGAATCACGATATCCCAAACATGAATGGATTGCCCAAGACGAACCGGAGTCACTCGACCGATCACATAGCCCTCTCGAACGCTCTTTAAGTGACTGGCATTGATCTCAAGACCCACGCAGACCTTCTGATCTGAACCCGCCACTAAAGCGGAGGCCACACTCCCTAAGGACTCAGCCAAAACCACCGAAGCTCCACCGTGAAGCAAGCCCAAGGGCTGCTTAGTTCTTTCATCCACTGGCATCTTGGCTTCTAAAAAGGAGTCGCCGATCGCCGTAAAAACAATCCCCAGAGACGTGTGGATGGTGTTTTTGTTCCATTGATTTAACTGCTCCACAGTCACTGGGGATTGCCAGATTTGCATTTTCATCTCTCTTGGAAAAACGCTCGTAAGAAAAATTTGAGTTGAAACACTCCTTTACTTATCTGACTCAAGCTTCAGTGTCAAACCTTTGCGACTGAGTTGATAGAGTTTGAAATAAAGCTTCTGCTGAATCGTCTCAGAGGGCTGAACGGGCAGGACCTGCAACGACTCATCCATCGAACTTAGAGTTGATCCTTCCACGGCGGGGGCGAATCCACTGGCTTTTAAGAAGGAGGAGATCTCAATGAAGAGGGCTACGCCTGTGGATTGAGGGGCACTTCCTGTAAATAAGCCTCCGACCAAATGAACATTTCTAAAACTCAGGGGCTGAAAAAGATTGACGCCAGGAAGATATTTCCCAGCCGGATCCAATGCAGCAAAGGGGATGGCAACGCCCATGACGGCGGAACCGGGGCTCAAGGCTAAGTAGATACGAGCTGGGGTTTTTCCAATCGGTAGCTCAATCACAGGCATGTTTTGGACACTGGAGATGGGAATTGGAGTGCCATTCGGCAACACGGCTTGAGAGGGTTTCACTCGAGCGACTTCTGTTAAGTTGAGTGAAAGAGTCATCGTTCCGGTATTCGAACACGAGGGCTGAGAGCAGAGATTGGGCATGACATTTAAACTTCCATAGACTCGGCTAGGATCGGTAGGATCTGCAACCGGGAAGCTCATTCCGGCAAGAGCAAATCCGCCTGTGCTCAACTGAGCCTGCGCTTCGATCCATTGATCATCACTCGAGAGATGATTTTGAGAAAAGGTTCGCACTGAAACATCTTCAATCAAACTTTGAATGGGGCTTCCTCCCTTCTTGCCGCATCCGGTGGCAATCACCAGTGCACTGAGCACACTGAGACGAAAAAGCAGATTCCTAGCTTCTGCTGAAACGGAAAAGAGATTTGGCTTCATCATTCGAGCTCCTCATGGATATAGGTTTTATGGATTCATCTGACGGATGATTTCTTCGTCAGACTTGTGGTACAGTAGGGATCGGCTTTTTTTATACATACTTAATTTATTTTTATTCATCCACTCTGAAAGAGGACCTGGAAATGAAAAGCGTCTGTTTGATTCTTGGAAACCAACTTTTTCACCCTGAGCTTCTCAAGCAGGAGCTCAAAGAAAAGAAAGACGTTCTCATCTTCATGCGCGAGGACCGGGAACTTTGTACCCACTTTCGTTACCATCAGCAGAAGATCGTGCTGTTTTTAGCTGCCATGAGGCACTACGCTAGGGAGCTGCGCGAAGAAGGCTTCCAAGTTCATTATGAGCGACTCAATGAAGAGGACTCACTGAGTTTTGAAGAGGCTTTGAGTCAATTCATTGGCAAGCACCGGGCAAAGGCTCTTTTTTGGTTTGAGGTTGAAGATCATTTTTTTCGAGTGAGACTCCATCAGCTGGCAAAGACCCTGGGAATTGAACCTCAGGTTTGGCAGTCACCCATGTTTCTGACTTCTCAAAAAAGGTTTGAAGCCTACTTAAAGAAGTCTAAAAAACCTTTCATGAAGACGTTCTATGAGCAACAGCGTAAGGAACTAAATCTCTTAGTTGATGCTGAGAGAAAACCCTTGGGAGGAAAATGGAGTTGGGATGAGGATAACCGGAAGTCGCTACCCGCTGAGGCAATCGTTCCCACACTGCCGCAAGTTGAATGGAGTGAAACCGAAAAACAAGTCATTCAAGAAGTAGGTGAAGCGTTCCACACTCACCCGGGCAAAGCCCAGGAGTTTTGGCTCCCCACAACTCGAAAGCAAGCCCATGCCTGGCTTGAAAACTTCATCCAACACCGACTCAAGGAGTTTGGTCCTTATGAAGATGCACTCTCCAAACGTTCCCCTTTTTTATTCCACTCTGTGCTTACACCTTATTTAAATCTTGGTCTTTTAACTCCAACTGAAGTGCTGAGACCTGCATTAAAAGCCTTTGAAAAAGGACAAATTCCCCTCAATTCAATGGAAGGCTTTGTCCGCCAAATCATCGGTTGGCGGGAGTTTATTCGAGGAATTGACTCCCATTACGGAGAGTTTCAACACCACTCCAACTTCTGGAATCACCACCGACGACTCAATCGCTCTTGGTATGAAGGTAACACGGGAGTGGAGCCCTTGGATGATGTGATCCGCAAGGTCAATCGCTGGGGCTATGCTCACCACATTGAGCGCCTCATGGTGGTTGGCTGCTTGATGCTACTGTTAGAGATTCACCCCCACGAGGCCTACCGTTGGTTTATGGAAATGTTCATTGACTCCTCCGATTGGGTGATGGGTCCCAACGTTTACGGAATGGCCCTCTTTAGTGATGGCGGAGTTTTCGCCACCAAGCCCTACATCTGCGGATCGAATTACTTTAAGAAAATGGGTGGCTATCGAGATGGACCCTGGTGCGCCGGGGTAGACGGCTTGTACTGGTCCTTCATTGACCGTCATCGCGCGTTTTTTAGTAAAAACCCTCGCCTTTCCATGATGGTCAGACTCCTGGATCGCATGCCCGGGGAGAAAAAACAAAAGCTCTTTCTTGCAGCAGGAGAACTGAAAAATCGACTCAGTTCAGCTCCTCAGTAAACTTGAGGACTCTCTGCCTCCCAGGATCGAACTCAAGCGAATTGAGTTTAAACAAGCCTGTGGGATCAATTTCCCTAACGGAGTCTTCGGTAACTTCTCAATGGCACTCCATTTACGAATCTTTTCAAAAGCAATGACCGATCCGTTAAACTTTTGGATGACATGGGAGGCTTGAACTGAGGTTAAATCTCGCTCGGAGACTAAATGAATCACATGACCCAAGCGATCATCGGGCACGGGAAGAATCGTCATCTCAGAATGAAGACCCAGCTCCAATTTGATTTGCTCCAGGTGAAGCCTGAGCCGGGCCACATCAACGGACTCACCGCTGACCTTGACGAAATCACTGCTTCGCCCCAAAATTTCCAACCGACGCTGCGTTAAAACCACTCGGTCTTCTGTTGTGAACCATCCGTCTTGCTTTGGATCCACCAGCTGAGCGCCGCCTGAATCCCGAACTGAAATAATTGCCGTCAACAAGGCATCGCCTCGGACCTGCAGCTTTCCCTCCCCATTGACCCGGGCTTCCCAATGAGGAAGTAGCTCAAAATAACCCGATGACGCCCCCTGAGAGAGCCTGCAAACAGCCACCTGAGAGCTCGTTTCAGTCATGCCGTAGGTTGCAACCAAAGGCCAACCCAAGGCCATTGCCGCTTGAGCAAGCTGAGTGGACAAAGCACTCCCACCCACGAGAATCGTTCGCACACTGGACGGCGCCTTGAGGCCTTGCTGAACGAGATCAAAAACCTGCGTTGGTACCAAAGAGGCTAACGTTCCTTGATGCTTCTGAATAGCTGCAACAAACTCGCTTGGGTTCCAGGAATGAAGCTTAATCACTTGAGCCTGACTTAAAAAACTCCGAGCCCAAATCCCCAATCCTCCCACGTGAAAATCAGGCAGCACATGAATCCAAACGTCCTTGGAATCACTCTGTAAATAACGATTCACTTCAATGGCAGAAGTTAACAAGGCCACTTTGCTCAGGGCCACCCACTTCAGCGTTGAACCAACAGTGGCTTGAGTTCCTGAGGTGGTAAGAAAAAAATGCCCACGAAACTCTCCTAGGAAGGGTTGAATCATGGAGAGCATGTTTTTTTGTTCCTGAGCGGGAAGCTTAGGGTTGAGGTAGAGGGAATTGCCCAAGGACTCCCAATCCGGGGGCTGCAAGCAGTGAACTTGTTGAAGATCGCCTGCTTGAGCTTGAAATTCAATCTTTCCCTGCCACGTTTCTTCGCTCAGCGTATTCATTGAGACTCAACTCCATTCATTGGCGTTTAAAAGCTCATCCATTCCAAAGCCCGTGCCGGAAACTCCGAGCAAGCGAGGCCCTTGGGTTTTTAACTCTCTTGAGTAAGAATTCTGCTCATACACTGAATGAGAAAGCAATCCACAAGCAAGCATGGGGTGAGATAAAAATGGGAATAAACTAGCAACCCAAGCGGCTGAAACTTGACCCAAAGGATGGTCCAGGTAACTGGTCACACATACGGGCTGATTCAAGCGAGGAATGAGATTTAAGATCTGTGAAAGCGATTGAACCGCCGGCTTCAAAATCAAAACTTGAAATGAATCAAAACTCATTTGATTCCATTGAAACCCCAGAGGTTGATCGAAAGCAATGGGCACACCCCAAGATTCTTGAATTCGCTGCCAGCTCCGAGGGTCATAAGGGGTGGGATCCTCAATCCAATCAATCTGCTGAAAGCAGGCCGACAACTGATCTAAAACTCCATGAACCGAAGGAGAACCGTCCCTCGATTCATCGCTGAAACGGCAACCCGAATTAAAATCCAAGCGCAGCTTGATCCCACTTTCTTTTAAAGCAGAGGCGTTTTTTTGGATGATCAGGCACTCAGTCTCCCAATCCAGACCCATCTTTAACTTTAAAAACCGAAAGCCTTGATCGCGACAGGAGAAAATCGAATCGGCCGAAAGATTCAAGCAAGATCCCATCAAACAGTGACTCTCAGGAACCCGATCCCCCTCCACAAGCGAATGCCCCTGGGCTCTCCCCTGAGCATCGATCCGCGCCATTTGAAGGGAACACTGGGTGAGTCGAGTGGTTTGACCTCTCCGAATCAGCTGATGGAGTTGATCTTCAAGAGGCTCATCCCCCAACTCAGTCCAAGGATGACAATCGGCATAACCCACTTTTTCATCGTAAAACTCCACTTTGAGCAAAGCTCCTCGCCTCACCCCTGGAGCGCTCAGACGACTAAAACGAGAGAGGGGCTTAAGCTCATAGGGACTCCATTGAATTCTTCGAACCCAACTCGACAAGGACCTCTCTTGGGCCGCTTGAATCTCTTGAATCCAAGCTCCCCACTCTCTGCTGATCTCAGCTCGATCTGCACATTTTTTCATGACGCCTGGCTTTCGCTTCTTGGTGGTTCATCCTTTGCTCGGCACAGGGACCGAGAAAAACCTCTTCGTTTCACCTGGTTTTGATTCACCCTGAAACTTTAAAGAACTTTCTCGGTGATAGCGGATAGAAAACTGGAACGCAACCGGGAAAGCCCTCACCTCCCCCTCAAGGGGAAGAGGTTTGCGGGCTAAAAAATTTGGATCAACCCCAGGCTAAAAAAGACTCCAAAGAGAAAATGCAGCAGAGCGGCTTGAGCTAAAAACTGATTGTACAAAACGCCAGGTTCCGTCGCATAAACCTTCTCTGAGATTTTTAGCGCGAGAGGAAAACTAAACAAAGGCAAAAGGGCGGCCCCCTTATATCCCCAAGCGTACCAAAACACGGCACCCAAAAACGGGGTCAAACACAAAAGAGCAATCTGCAATTTTGCACCTTTTACCCCCCACCTCACCGCAAGCGTTCGTTTGTTTGCCTTGCGATCCGTGACGTGATCCCTCAAGTTATTAATCGCAATTAAGACAGTGGCTAAAAGCCCAATCTGAAGGCCCGCTAACCCAGCCGGCCAATCCCATCTCCCCGTGTTGAGAAAATAAACCCCCCCCACAGCGACCACGCCAAAAAAAAGCAAAACAACGACGTCCCCTAACCCCCGATAGGCCAGAGGAAAAGGCCCTCCCGTATAACAGTA
>JBMSSC010000121.1:0-7851 GCA_049424145.1 Bdellovibrionia bacterium | reverse complement strand
GTTCTGTACTTTACAGATTTTACCGAGCACAAAATGTTTTTTGGTGCTCGAACCGTATATCTGAATTTCAAAGAAGGAAAACTCGAGTTAGCTTAATTGGCGCAAAAAAGGAACGCCGAACTCAAGTTCGGATGCCTTATATTCTCCTGCTAAACCAGGAGGTTTTATGGCATGTTTGATCAAAAGGAGAGCGTTTGTGAGATCACGAATACCTTTTTTTTGGGCCGTTTGGATGATTCTAGGAATTCTCAGTGCCTGTCATTCCAAGTCATCGGGGGAGGGATCTTTCACTGGCGAACTTGTGAAATCCTCGGTAAAAGGAGAAAAGCCTATGAAATCAAAAGAAAGTCATTCCGCTTGGGAAGAAGTCAAAAAAAAACTAACCCCCGAGCAGTTCCGCGTGACTCAACAAAACGGGACTGAGCCTCCTTTTCAAAACCTCTTTTGGAACCATCACGAGGCGGGCATTTACGTGGATGTCGTATCCGGAGAGCCCCTCTTTAGCTCCTTAGATAAGTTTGATTCAGGATGTGGGTGGCCCAGTTTTTCTCGCTCGCTGGTTTCGGAAAATGTCGTAAGCCGAGAGGATCGAACTCACGGGATGGTAAGAACTGAAGTGCGATCCAAGCAAGCGGACTCCCATTTGGGGCATGTCTTTGATGATGGACCTGCACCCACAGGGCTTCGTTATTGCATTAATTCTGCCTCTTTGCGTTTTGTCCCAGTCAATCAACTCAAGGAGCAAGGCTATGGTCAATACCTCGAGCTATTTGAGAGGCAGCCTGTGGCCATGCCTTCGGTTGCTCCTGGACTCCAAGTGGCGACCTTGGCAGGGGGTTGCTTTTGGGGGATGGAGGAAATTTTGAGGAAGATTCCTGGGGTCGTGGCGACCCAGGTGGGCTACACAGGAGGCGATTTTCCCAAGGCTCGCTATGAAGATGTAAAGACTGGAAAAACCGGTCATGCCGAATCGGTTCAGATCACGTTTGATCCAAAGAAAATTAGCTACGATGAGTTACTGGGCTATTTTTTTAGAATGCATGATCCGACCACCCTGAACCGCCAGGGCAATGATCTGGGCACTCAGTATCGATCGGCGATCTTTTATTACAACACTGCGCAAAAGCAAGAGGCTGAAAAAATCCTCGCGCAAGTCAATCAATCTGGAAAATGGAAGCGGCCCATTGTGACTCAGATTGTCCCTGCTCGTGAGTTTTATCCTGCAGAGGAGTATCATCAAAAGTACCTCCTGAAAAATCCCGGGGGATACACGTGTCACTTTTTACGGGATTAGTTCCTGCGTTTAAAGCGGCTCACTGATTGGCTGAAAAAACGGCCTGGTTTACTTTTTTGGATCGGTCGATCCTTTCTCTAAAAATTGGACTAAAAAATTAGGAGCGATGTACGCGCCTTGCATTCAAAAATCCCTGATGAATCGCTCCTCGAAAAGAAGGTTGGTAAGACTAAAATCAAACTGACCCAAAAAAAAAAACGAAGCCAGTACCTGCTGCTTAAAGCGTCCCTGGACGGGCTGCTAAGTTGTCTTGTACCGAAAGCGAATGGCACCCCAATTGAACGAGGAAAGGTATGGGCTGATTGGCTTTGTTTCATTTGGAATCAAAATGGAGTCAAAATGACAGTTTCAGATGAGATGAGAAACCTCAACAAGTGCAAGAGCATTCTCATTGTCGAGGATGAACCTTCGATTCGAGAGAATTTAAAATTCCTCCTTGAGCTGGAAGGCTATCCGGTTTTTACCGCTGTCGATGGAAAAGAAGGACTACAGGTGTTGAGAAAGATGCCTCGGCCGTGTCTCGTGCTTTTAGATCTTTTGATGCCTGTGATGAATGGTATGGAGTTTTTGGAGGCAAAAAGTCACGAAGATGCAATTGCCTCAATTCCAGTCTGCGTCGTATCGGGAGTTTCTGAAGATCCAAAGCTAGCGCAGGTCTCTGCTTTTGTAAAAAAGCCCATTCACTTTGAAGGGCTTTTGAAGTTTGTCAAACACTACTGTGGTTCCATCCCGAGTTCAACATGACTGAGAATCAAACGGTAACAGGGGAATTTGAGAATGAAGTCAAGCCCCAAGAGTCCCCACTTTGGATGAGCCAAGAGAAAAACGCAGGCCTTCTTTTTCAGTCCATTGTAAATACGGTCCGAGAGCCCCTGGTGGTCCTCGATCATCAGCATCGAGTGCAGCTGGCCAATCGATCATTTTATCAAACATTTCGTGTTTTATCTCAAGATACCATTAATCAGTGTATCTACGAGCTTGGAAATCACCAATGGGACATTCCTGCTCTTAGGCACTTACTCGATCGCATCATTCCTGAAAAAATGGTTTTTGATGATTTTGAAGTCAATCATGAGTTTCCAATTATTGGTCAAAAAACCATGCTTTTGAACGCCCGCCGAATCAACGGGGATCCCATGAGTCATTTGATTCTTCTTGCATTTGAAGACATTACGGAGCGTAAGCGTCTTGAAAAAGAGCGCGATGACGCCCTCAAAGCCCGCGAAGAGTTGGTGGCCGTCGTTTCTCATGAGATCAAAAATCCACTGACAACAATCACAAGCTCCTTGGATCTGATCAAACGACTACTGCCCTCGTTCGACGGACGCGTGCAAGTGGACAAGTTACTGAATCACATCCGGGGTGCCTCTGAACGCATGACGCGGATCACCTCCGATCTACTTGAAGTGACTAAGATTGAGGCGGGTCGTCTTCCTATTGAAAAAATAAAAGTCGAGGTGGCAAATCTCATTGAGGAAGTCGTCGTTCTTTTTCGGCCCTTAGCTGAAATGAAATCCATTCGTCTGGAAAAAAAAGTTTCACCGAATGCTCACTGGGTCCTCTGTGATCGCGATCGAATCATCCAAGTCCTCTCGAACCTGATCGACAATGCCATTAAATTCACCGCAGAGGGGGGGATTATCCAAATCGAAGTCCAACCTATGGAAGGGCAGATTGAGTTTCAAGTCACGGATACAGGTTGTGGTATTCCTCCCGATCAAATTCATCATGTTTTTGAGCGTTTTTGGCAGGCAAAACATAAACAGTACCTCGGATCGGGTCTTGGTTTGTATATTGTGAAAAAGCTTGTTGAGGCTCACGGAGGAGTCATTGGAATTAGGAGTCAAATGGGCCATGGAAGTACTTTCTTTTTTTCGCTCTCAAGCCCAGAGATGGCTTCTGAAGAACTTGAGAAAAAAACCGCCTAATCGATGATTCAGAAGGCAGGAGCGGTGATTGACCCTGATATTCAGGCGGGAACTTCTTTAGAGTTTAGACCTGAAAGGGGTCTTTTGGGACGATTTGCAGCGTCCAGTTGAGGTTCCTTGAGCCTCGGGGGTGGATTCAAGAAAAAAAACAGGAAATGAAGCCCCTCAGTCGGATTTCTCATTCAGGCAGAAAATGCGAGGTTTGCTGGTGCATGGATTCGATCAGACATTCGGCGGGAGTGAGGATATTTGAGGGATTTTGTGCTAGGTACAGAGGCGTAAAAAATAATTTTCAAAAAAGCTGGGGCAGATGATGCTTGAAAAATTAATGAATCTTCCGAATCCCGTTGAACTCTTCATGGATCCTGCCTCTTTGATCGTTGTCGGGATTTTTTTCCTGATTCTGTTGCTCGAGGCCGTTTTTCCGGCAAGGCCCCTTCCGAAGGTGAGGTTTTGGAAATCCAAAGGGCTCTTTTCATTTGTGATTTATTTTTATCTTTCCTCCTATCTTCCGCTTATCTGGAATCATTCGCTTACTCAATTTCAGCTCCTTGATCTGACTTTTCTAGGGGATCTCGGAGGAGCAGCAGTGGCTCTTCTGACTTATCAATTGGGCGTTTACCTCTGGCATCGCGCCATGCATCAATTTCAGCCGCTTTGGAGGACTTTTCATCAATTACATCACAGTGCCGAGAGATTCGATTCCTATGGGGCGTTCTTTTTTAGTCCGATGGATATGATTGGGTTTACGTTTCTGACCAGCCTTGCATGGGTCGTGTTGGGAGGTTTTACTGTCCAGGCCACTATTTATGCGCTTTACGGGGCAACGTTTCTTGCAGTTATTCAACATGCCAACATCAGAACGCCTTTATGGATGGGGTACTTATTTCAAAGGCCGGAATCCCATTCCCTGCATCACGCTCGGGGGATTCATGCGCATAACTACTCTGATCTTCCCGTGTTTGACATCCTCTTTCGTACATTTCAAAATCCGCGGGAGTTTTCTGAAAAAACCGGGTTTTATGATGGGGCCTCCTCAAGAATTGGGGACATGATTTTATTTCGGGACATAAATTCTTGACATCCTCTCCGGCGTGAACGCCGAACTCAAGTTCGGATGCCTTATATCCTCCTGCTAAACTAGGAGGTTCTACGGCATGTTTGATCAAATTGACTTCGGGTGAGCTCATCGCAGAAAACCGCACACTTCGGGGAGAACAAAAATTTAAGACAGAGGGTTGCAGATCTCGAGGAATGCTGGGAGTAAGAGAGTGGGGGTGCACGGAGTTCAGCGGATGCAAAATGGTTCACAACACGGCTCTGAACGTCGCAGAGGACCACCTTTGTTTTAGATTGGGATCGGAGTGGAGCTGCTAGAGCGAAGTCCCGTGCTTGAGAACGGGGATAATCACAAATCGAAAATTCTTAAGGAGAGTCCATGAAGAGGCCATTTCCAGAAAAAATTTGTGTGGTTTGCAATCGAAGTTTTACATGGAGGAAGAAATGGGAGCGAGTTTGGGATCAGGTGAAATATTGTAGTAAGCGGTGTAGTGGCCAGAGATCCTCCGCCTTGATTTGCGATTCCGTGGAAAAGTCGCTTACGTCCGAAGACATTGAACGAGTGATCCGCATGGCTTGGGAGGATCGTACCCCCTTTGATGCGATTGAAGAGCAATTCGGATTAGATGAAGCCAAAACAATTCAACTCATGAGGCGTGAGCTGAGGCCGCAACGGTTTTCAGCTTGGCGGAAGCGGGTTCATGAAAACGGAAACTTAAAAAATCGCGATGCGCGGGGGTTTCAGGTTGGCCGATTTAAATCGAAAAATCAGAGAATCGATGGTTCAATAAAAAGCAAATAATTTAAGTTCCTTCTTATCCTCACTGGGTTTGTTTGATTAGTTTATTGAGCCCTTTTTGCATTGACTCGGGCTTTTCGTCCTTCTGAGAATGAAACGGAATAAAGAATTGGGTTACAACAGACCTCACAGTCGACGACTGTCTCTTGAAATTCCCCCTCTTCAGGATAAAACTCCATCCAGATTTTTTCCCAACAGTAAGGGCATTGAACAGAATAGTCGGTTTCCATCTTACTTCCTCAGTTCTTTCATGGGGAGAAAATCAAGCATTCTTCTGTGAGTGGCTTGAAGATCAAGCGGCGGTGAGACTCCGGCTTCTTTTGCTTCTTTCCATCGGAGGGCGCAGAGGCACCACTGATCTCCGGCCTTCAAGCCTGGGAACTGAACCTCCGGACGTGGCGTGATTAGGTCATTGCCCTGGCTCTTTGTGAAATTGAGAAACTCTTGAGTCACCGTGGCACACGCAACGTGTGTCCCTTGGTCTTCAGGTCCAGTGAGGCAATAGCCATTTCTGTAAAAACCAGTGTACAAGTGGCCACATTTCTTTAGCCTTGTGTGGGTAACGTTCCTCTCCCAAGCAAAAGAGGCCTGGATTATGGGGAGTAAGGTTAAAAGCAGCATTGGTACGAGTCGCTTCAGGTGAATCATAGTGAACGGTGAAATTTTACTGGTGATCCTCGAGCAAGTCGAGAGCTAAACTGCTCAGGAATTCTCAGGGTCTCTTTGGCAGGCTGAGGTGAGACCCCTTTGGATGAGGGAGATGCGAAGGGGTCTGCCTGGGCTAGGAGTAAAGTTCCCCTAAAGTTCTGCTTCACAAAAACCAGAGGAAGGCGCTAGAGTGGGGGCATGCAAAAGAATGTTCTTGGGTCCGCCCTGCGGATCTGTTCCTTAAAGCCTTTGACCGGATTCTTTCGTAACGGGTGCTGCGAAACTGATGAGGAAGATCGAGGTGAGCACACCGCTTGTGTGGAGGTTACTGAAGAGTTTCTTCAGTATTCGAAAAAAATGGGCAACGACCTGATCACTCCCAATCCGCAGTTCAGATTTTCCGGATTAAAAGCGGGTGATCGATGGTGCGTCTGCGCTACTCGGTGGGTTCAGGCTTATCGAGCAGGCTTTGCGGCAAAAATTGTTCTCGAAGCAAGTCATGAATCCTTGTTGGAACACGTTAGCTTGGAGGAGTTGAAAAAGTTTGCGGTCCCTTTGAATCGCGAGGGCTGAGAGACACTCGCCTCAAACTGATCTCGGTACGCACAAAAAATCGTTCTGGGAACGGGCTGGTCTTCCGATTCAAGAGATGAGTCTGGACGTTCGTGATGGATCCTCGTCAAAAAGAAAGGGCTTTATCTTGGCCCGTTGGAGATCGAGCGGTAAATTTTTTGGACCGAGAGGTCTTGGTTGAAACACTAAGTCTTTGAAATTAATCAAGAATAGAAATCGTCTGATCTCATCGTAGGGCCCACTCGGAGGAGTTCAAAGAGTCGAATAAAAAAAAATCAGGTTGAACCCGATTAGAGTAACGATGAGCCAAAAGCCTCGTTACTTGAGCAAATCTCGCTTTAAAATCGGCTGTGAATG
This sequence comes from Bdellovibrionia bacterium, assembly GCA_049424145.1. Lineage (GTDB taxonomy): Bacteria > Bdellovibrionota > UBA1018 > UBA1018 > UBA1018 > JBMSSC01. Next base: position 1,193 of record JBMSSC010000121.1, on the reverse strand, counting down.
TCCAACTAAGCTTTTTTACACGGGAAAACCTGAATACGGAAACACCCAGCTGAACCATTCTTTTCTAGAAGCTCTTGCTGAAGGAGGGTTTCAGGTGGGTGCCCTGGCTCAAGCTGATCATGAGGGTGGAATCGAGATTACGGAGCTTGAGATTTCAAAAGCAATCGAAACCACTTCAAAGCTCTTAGAGCGGGAAAACGTGACCCTCTTTGAGCCTGCCATCTGCTTGGGTGACCTTTTGGTCCGAGTCGATGTGTTGGTGAAGCGAGGCAATTCCATTGATCTGATCGAAGTGAAGGCGAAAAGCTTTGATCCATCGGAAGAAAATCCGTTTTACAACAAAACAGCCCTGAAGAAGGGGATTCGTCGGTTCACCAGTGAATGGGAGCCATATTTGCTGGATATCGCCTTTCAGAAGTATGTGGTTCAAAATGCGTTTCCAAATTGGAAGGTTTCAGCATTTTTAATGCTCGCAGATCAAACTGCGAAAAGCTCAGTGGATGGACTCAATCAACGTTTCTTCCTAGCTAAAGACGAGAAGTCGCGAACTCGGGTCATTACACGTCCCGGCACGCAAGCTTCTGATTTAGGAGCTCCCCTTTTAATCAAAATTGGCGTCGATCAAGAAATTGAAGTGGCCCACTCAGCGACCTATGAGCATCGATCCTTTAGGGAACATGTGGAGTACCTGGCAAGGACCTACAAAGAAGATCAGATGGCTCCACCCTTGATTGGTTCTCAGTGCAAGGGCTGTGAGTTCCGAATTGGACCAAAAGAGAAAAGCCAGGGTCTCAAAAGTGGCTTTGAACTCTGCTGGAAAGAAGCAGCCCAGATTGAGCCCTCCGACCTCACTCGTCCTTTGGTCTTTGATATCTGGAATTTCAGGCACTCTCAGGATTTGATGGATGGAAGAAGGTATTTCATGGACCAAGTCACTGAGAGTGACATCTCGCCAGCCCCGAGAAAAGAGGGGCAAGGTTTATCGAGCTCTGAACGGCAATGGCTCCAAGTCACAAAAGTTCAATCCCAAGATCAGGCCCCCTTCCTCGATCGGGATGGTTTGGCCAGTGAAATGAAAAACTGGATCTATCCCCTGCACTTTATCGACTTTGAAACCACCATGGTTGCTATTCCCTTTCTTGACGTCCTCCCCGCCCTAAAGGGCCAAGCCGCTTGCGCGGGGGGATTCCCTT
>JBMSSC010000120.1:0-7960 GCA_049424145.1 Bdellovibrionia bacterium | reverse complement strand
GACATGAATCGCCTTCGGGGAATCTCCCGCGTTCACGCCGGAGAGGATGTCAATTAGCCCAGTTAAGATGCCGGATGTTTTACTGGTCCAAGTCAATAGGTGTTTGACGGAGGAATGATGGCCACACTGAAAGAACGACTCTCTGAACAAATGAAAACAGCCATGAAATCAGGGGATAAAGATCAGCTCTCTTATGCTCGAAATCTTCATGCGGCGATTCGAAAAAAGGAGATTGATGATCGCGTGGATTTGGATGATGCGGCGGTTTTAAAAATTGTTTCTACCTTAGTGAAGCAGAGAAAAGATTCCATCGATCAGTTTCGCCAAGGGGGCCGGGAAGATCTGGTCCAAAAAGAAGAGGCCGAGCTTCGGTTTTTACAGAGTTTCTTACCCAAGCAGCTGGAGGAGTCCGAAGTTAGAGCCCTGGTGGATTGGGCAGTAACCGAGGCTAAGGCCAGTGGGCCTAAGGATATGGCTCAGGTGATGAAGCTTTTGATGCCTAAAGTTCAAGGGCTTGCCGATGGAAAACTCGTCAATCAATGTGTTCGTGAGCGGATTGGGCAAGGCTAGGCTCGTTACCCAAGAGTTTTATTCGCGTCACACGCTTGAGGTGGCGCGCGATTTACTGGGTAAACTTTTGGTTACCACTCGGGTGAACCCGAAAAAAAGCGGGACACCTTCTGAAGTGGAGCAGACGGTGGGTCGAATCGTGGAGACCGAAGCGTATCGTGCGGATGATCCCGCCTCGCATTCGGCTCGCGGGGAAACCCCTCGGTGTTCCATCATGTTTGGGGAGCCGGGTTGGGCTTATGTTTACTTAATTTACGGGTTGTACCCCATGTTAAATTTTGTGACCGAACCCAAAGGGCATCCTGGGGCAGTTCTGATTCGCGCTTTGGAGCCGCTTCAAGGTCAGAGTTGGATGCTCAAGCGTCGTCAGGGATCCAAGGATTTCACACGCGGTCCGGGTAAGCTTGCTCAGGCCATGGGCATTAGCTTGGCCCATCAGGGCAAGAGTTTATGTGGACCGGAGATCTTCGTTTTAGACGACGGTTTTTCAGTGCCTCAGGTGGTGTGTACTCCTCGAATTGGGATTACTCAGGGGCTGGATCGGCTTTGGCGGTTCACGATTGCGGATCATCCTTGGGTCAGCGGGTCCAGGCAAAAGGCCAGGCAGAAGTGAGATGGACCTCAGCTCGCCTCAGGGCTGAAGGAGAATGAAAGCGAGTCATCCCATGGCAGTAAAAAAAAATAAAATCCCTCCTGAGTTGCTTCAAAAAATCAAAGATTCAACGAACCTGCTTGAGCTCGTGGGTGAACATGTGGTGCTGCGCAAAGCAGGCGCCAATTATGTCGGTTTATGCCCCTTTCATTCGGAGCGATCTCCGTCATTCAGTGTCAATGAGATGAAGCAATTGTATCATTGCTATGGATGTAAAAAAGGGGGCGATAGCGTTAGCTTTATCATGGATTTGTTGGGCGTGAGTTTTTACGAAGCCCTGGAGGAGCTTGCGGAGCGAGGGAAGGTGGCCCTTCCTGCAGGTTGGAGCGGAAGCGCTCAGGATTCAACGGATGCAAGTGGGGATCGAAAAAACCAAGTCTATCGCGAGAAAATGGCCACGGCGTATAAGCTGAATCGGTTTGCTGCCGCGTTTTTTTATCAAAAGCTGGCGGGGCATCCCAGGGCTCGACAGTACTTTGAGCAACGAGGCGTGAGCGCGGATTGGATTCGCTTGTTTTACTTAGGGGCATCGCTTGAGAGCTGGGATCAGCTGGCTAATCACTTGGTGGAGAAGCAGGCGCCGTTAGACTTGGCCTTGGAATTGGGCTTAATTCGGATCTCGAATCGGGACTCGAAGGAGACTCAGCCCGGTGCAGACGGTTTGGGTGTTCAGGAGGCTTCTGCCTTGCGTGGACCTCGGTCGTTTAAAAAATCAGGTTCATTTTCTGGGACGTCTTACTTTGATGGGTTTCGCAATCGCGTGCTGTTTCCGATTGTGAACCTCCGCGGAAAGGTGGCTGGCTTCGGAGGAAGGGTCCTTGATGACGGGTCGCCTAAGTACTTAAATTCGCCTGAGTCGTTGGTTTTTCAAAAAAGTAAGTTGGCCTTTGGTTTGTATCAGGCTCAGAAATTCATTCGAGAACAGGATGAAGTGATTTTGGTGGAGGGGTACTTCGACGTACTGGCCATGCATGCGGCTGGTTTTAAAAACACTGTGGCCACTTGCGGGACGGCTTTGACTTCGGATCATTTAATGATGCTCAAGCGACTGGGTTCGCGCATCACGCTCTTATTTGACGGAGACGCAGCCGGCATCAGTGCCACAGAACGAGCGATGGAGCTGGGCTTAGATCACGGCTTAGTGCTTCATGGGGCAAAGATGCCGCCAGGGTTGGATCCGGATGAGATCTTCTTTGATTCTGAATTAGCCGTGGAGCGCCCTGAGGGGTGGGAGAAGATGAAATCCATTTTAGGTGCGGCTCAACCCCTTTTGGATTCGGGAATTGAAAAAACCCTACTGGAGGCGCAAGCCGGTCCGGAGGAGAAGACTCAGGCCGTCAAGAAGATTGCGGCTTGGTTGGGACGATTTAAGGATCCGATTGGCCGAGAAGTGAGGCTTCAGGGGGTCAGAGAGCGCTTGGGGGTTTCCGAGCAGCTGCTGGTTGAAGCGATTGGACGCGAGAAGAAATCGGGAGTGGGTCGGGGAAGCGGAGACTCCTCTTTGGGAGCTTCTGCTTTAATGGTGCGGGGTTCAGAGTCTGGGGTGCGCTCAGCCGTGGCCTCTCCGGGAGTTCACGCGGATGACGGTTCGAGTTCGGAGCAGGGGGCTCTTGTGCCAGCTTCATCTCTCGCGCTTCGCTCAAGCCAAGACTCTGCGGAGTTTAAGGCCATGGATCAGATTCTTTTAGCCGGTGTATTTTCTGGTGAGGTGTATTTAAAAATTGTGCTCGATGCGGCCTCCGAGCTTCCTAAAGGGGTTTGCATTGCTGAGATCTTTGAGTATCCACCGGCTCGGGCACTCTTCTCTACTTTTTTAGTTGATCAAGAAGTCTTAGAGCGTCTGCTTCACTCGCCTGCGTCTTTGATTCAAGAGGATTGGGATCTTCAAATTCGCACGACTTTAACGGCTTTTTTTCTCGCTGATCAAAAGCCATTTAGTTTAGAAGACTTTAAAAGTGTTGTTTATCGGCGAATTGGGAGGATTTGGGCACGATTTTCGCAGCAAATTCGAAAGGCAATTGCTGATGCAGAAATCAGCAAAGATATTGAATACCAAGCTGGATTAATGAAAGAATATCTTGACGTTCAGCGCAAAATGAAGGATTTTATCTGCTTCTATGACGAAGCTTAAGGAAACCACTCCCTCCTCTCAAAAAACAGAGAGCGGCAGCATTTTAAACAAGAATAAAGAAATTAAAAAACTTCTGGATATGGGAGTTCAGCGTGGTTACCTGAACTATGAAGAAGTGAATGAATTGATGCCCCCTGAGATCATCACCCCTGAGGCCATTGACGAGGTGATGAATCTTTTGGCTGAAAACGAGATTGAAGTCACCGACTCCACTCGTCGACCCAAAGAGTATGAGGAAGAAGAAGAAGGGGATGATGCCGTTTTAGGACCATCGCCTTTGATCCCCTCAGAAGAAGGTGGGGAAGAGGCTCCTGCTGCTGCGGATATTGCTAAAGGAGCAGATCCGGTTAAGCTTTACTTAAAGAAAATGGGCAGTGTCTCGCTTCTGACTCGAGAAGGGGAAGTGGAGATTGCCAAACGCATTGAGCAGGGAGAAGTCGAGATTTTAAGAGCGCTTTTGGCTTCCAAGCTAGGCACTCTGGCGATTGTGGACTTAGGGGACCGCTTAGAGTCGGGTCGGACGAAAGTCAAAGATGTGATTCGAGGTGTGGACGAAGAAGTCTCATTGGATGACGAGAAGAAGTACCTCAATAAGGTGCTTGCGGCTGTCTCCAAAGTGAAAGCTTTGTTGAGTCAGCAAGAAAAAGCCGAAGAATCGGAAGTTAAAAAAGCTTCAGTTAAAATTAAAGAGCAGCTTCATCAGGAGATGAAGAAGCGAGAAAAGCAAGTTGAAGTGGCCTTTGGAGACATTGCCTTCAACCGAAAGACCATTAATCACCTCTCGGCTAAGATTAAAGCCTTTTGGACTCGCGGAAAAGATTATCAAGATGATCGTAAAAAGATCCTGAACTTTCTAGGGATCAAAGAGCTTAAGCAACTCAAAGAGCTCATCAAGCAATACCATAAGTCGCTTGACTCTCATTCCGCGCTTTGCAAGCAATACGATGTGACTTCACAGAAGCTAGCGCAGCTGATTCAAAACGAAGAAGAGATTGAGAAAAAGATCCTTCGTTTAGAGGAAGAAGCAGGCATTGCGGTCGATGAGTTACAGAGGATTTACAACACGTTAACCATTGGTGAGCGCAAAGCTGATCAGGCCAAAAGTGAATTGGTGGAAGCTAATTTGCGTCTGGTGGTTTCCATTGCCAAGAAGTACACCAATCGGGGACTTCAGTTCTTGGATTTGATTCAGGAAGGCAACATTGGTCTGATGAAGGCCGTGGATAAGTTTGAGTACCGAAGGGGTTATAAGTTCTCCACCTATGCCACCTGGTGGATTCGTCAAGCCATCACTCGCGCCATTGCGGATCAGGCTCGGACCATCCGAATTCCGGTGCACATGATTGAGACCATCAATAAACTGATTCGAACCTCTCGTCTTCTCGTTCAGCAGTTAGGGAGGGAGCCTACGCCTGAGGAAGTGGCCGTGAAAATGGAACTTCCTGTGGATAAGGTTCGCAAGGTCTTAAAAATTGCAAAAGAGCCTATTTCTTTGGAAACTCCCATTGGAGAAGAAGAAGATTCGTATTTAGGGGACTTCATTGAAGATAAGAAGATCATCAATCCCGCCGATGCAGTGATGAACATTAATCTTTCGGAGCAAACTCGAAAAGTGCTGGCCACTTTAACTCCAAGAGAAGAAAAAGTCCTACGAATGCGCTTTGGTATTGGAGAAAAATCCGATCACACCTTAGAAGAGGTGGGTCAGGATTTCTTTGTAACTCGTGAGAGAATTCGTCAGATCGAAGCCAAAGCGCTCAGGAAGCTCAGGCACCCTTCTCGAGCTAAGCTTTTGAAAGCGTTCGTAGATTCCTAAGTCCTAGATCCTTTTTTGGATAAAAAAAGAAATCCAATGCCCGAGCTCCCTTGATTCCTTTTTAAGGTGGAATGGGGACTAAAAAAAATCGCTTGTTATTTTTTATAATAAGTTAAATAATCAGAGTTAATTTTGATTATTTAATTATTGATTGCTAGGCGAAGTGAATGGATTTCATTTTTTTAGTCACAAAGGAGTGTGATATGTTTAAGAAAATTTGGGCGCCTATTTTGATGGTCGGATGCGTATTGGGTCTGAATTCCGGTTCAGCTCAAGCAGGCAGCGTGGGTGTGGATCTTGTTGCAAACGGAAGCTACACCATGGCCACAGGAACCGCTAATCCAACGGCTGCCATGGGCTATCCAGGCGGTGGTTTGAATCTGAACTTTAACTTCAACGATAAGGTGGCTTTTCAGTTAGGCGGCCATTATGTGACCCGCAACTACACGGGCGGCACAGAAGGAAACGTCACTGAGAACTTCGTCTCGGGCGTGGGTGGCTTTAAGTTCTCCTTAGCACCTGCCTTTGCGATCAATTTAGGTGGCTACTACAACTACGGGCTCACCACGGTAGCCACAGGCACGGACTATGGGGTGGCAGCGGGGATTAGCCTCATCGTGCCCATGGGTAAAGGCATTGGTTTCTTGATCAACCCCATGTACCACTATGCATTGTCCACCAAGACTTTCAGCAGTGGCTCAACTGTGGTGCCCTCGGAGTTGCTGGCTTTTGTGGGCTTCACCATCGGTGGGGGTAAGTAAGTCGATTCGGGTTTGAAGGTCCGGGGCGCGTCTTGGGGTTTTGATGAGACGAGTCCCGGACTTTTTTTATTTCTAGGGGCGACTTTTTTTTTCTCTCTCTCTTTCCTTTCTTTCTTTTTATTTTTCTTTTTATTTTTTGCTGCTCTAACGCAGGGAGTTACTGAGGGGATGGTTCTTTCGATTCGGGGTGATCCGGTCTGAGAATTAAATGGAGACTGAGCTTGTAATTCCCGGTGCGATGGACTAATTTTTTGGTGTTCAAAAAGGGGTTCTTTGCGCTCATAGCTCAGCTGGTTAGAGCAGGCCGCTCATAACGGCAAGGTCCCAGGTTCAAGTCCTGGTGGGCGCACCACTTTTTTGGCGCTCTGAGAGGGTTCACTAGATCCGTTCTGGAGTTGCTGTTCATGAGTCAATTCGAATCAATGGGTTCGGATGAGAGGATTCGGATTCGAAGATGAATGCTCAAGTCTCATTAGGAATCAGGCAGTTTCGTGATCAGGGTCAACTGTCTTATCTGATTTTTGATCGAATCACCCGAAAAGCGGCCATTGTTCAACCGGGTTTAAGTCTCATCGGCGAGTATCAAGCCGCTCTGCTGGGCGAGCGTCTCGAGCTCTCGGGGTGGATTGACTCCTCGGCCATCGGCTCGAGCCAGCCTCAGTCTTCTGAAGCTTTTCGCTCTCTTTGGCCCCACGCTCAGTCCATGAACATGGGGTTTTTAGGTCAGATGCAGCTCGGATCTCACTCGTTCTCGTCTTTTGGAGAGGCTTCGGATCCTGCTCTCCTCTTGGGCCCTCTGCTATTTGTTTCGAGTCTTGCTCAGTTCAGAGCCCGCCTTTGTGATCCCCGTGCTCAGAGTGGGCTTCAAGCGCTGCCTCCTTTTTTACTTCTTTATCCCTTGAACGAAGACCCTCAGCTCGCCTTCTCTTTGCTGGAGAAAGAGCGCTTAGGGCAAGTGAATCTGGATCCCCGGTGTCATGTTTTGGAGATTGGGCTTGAGAAGTACAAGAAAAACAACGTGCCCAGTTCAAACAACTCCATGGGTGGGTTGAACGATTCGGTACTTCACCTCGAGTTAACGGAGGTGGGCCCCTCGGATGCAATCCTCTCCTCTGGGGTCAATGCAGTCTCACTGCCTGAAGTGGGCTTATGGTGGCCCAAGTTTCAGCAGTATCAGAAGATCTTCATCTCTTCTCACTCGGGCTCTGCCAGCGCCCGGGTCGCTCAAACCTTAACCCGTTTGGGTCTGGACCGAGTCATTCAAGTGAGTTCAGGGAGGTCAGCCTGGCGGCGCAGTTAGGTGGGGCTGGGTTTTAAAGGTCAATTGCTTTAAAGTCCTTGAAAATCAGGGGGAAAATCAGGTCTCGTTTTTTAGAGCCTCGAGCTCCGCTTCCTTGGGAGCCCTTGGGTTGAAGTGTCCCATGCAATCGGAACGCTGGGAGAGTGTGAATCGAATTGAAGAAAGGAGATCAGTGGCTGTGGAGCGTGTTTGCCTTTTGGGGTCAGCGCGTTCGGGATTCGGCTGCTGGAGCACAACAATGGATTTGAAGAAGGATTTAAAAGCGCAGGCGAGCGACAGCTCAAAGGTGCACCCCTCTGGGGAATGGACAGTGGAGGGCATTGTTCGGGAGTTGCACCGACGAGCCCCTGCGGGAACCGCTGAGTCGTGGGATAATGTGGGGCTTCTTGTGGGGGATCCCAGCTGGACGACTCGTGGTGCAGTGGTTTCTATTGATCTCACCTCGGAGGCCCTCGAGCTTGCCCAAACCCATGGGTTTCGCCTCATCATCACGCACCATCCGTGCCTTTTTCCACAAAGCAAGGGGCCGAATCGGGTGGTGGCAGGATCGCTGGTTTTTCAGGCGATCTCTCAGGGAGTGGCCGTGGTGGCCTGTCATACGAATTTTGATCAGTGTGCGCTAGAGGTGCTCGAAAAAGTCGCAGGTGGCTTGGGCGTTGAGCCTCGGGGTAGACTTTTTGATGGCTCCCAGGCTCAGCTCTTAAAGCTTGTTACGTTTGTTCCAAAAACT
>JBMSSC010000119.1:0-7953 GCA_049424145.1 Bdellovibrionia bacterium | reverse complement strand
CTCTGATTTTGATCGCCTTTTTAAGTTCCAGCTGAAGCAAGCCTATCGCGAGTACTTACTTCTCTCCGAGCAGATCAAATACAAGAAAGAGTTCTTTTCGACCTACCTGGAGCTTATGAAAGCATCTAAAGTTCGAGCTGAAAAAGGGGATATTTCGGGCGTTGAATACGACCGCTTGGATCTCGAGCGAATCGGCTATGAGGCCGACTATCGCTCCACTGAATTACAGCTCATGGAGGTCTCCCAAAAAATCCGCCGCTTATTGGGCATTCCCTCGGTTCAATCCATCCTGCTTTTAAAAGGCGAGTTTCGGTTCATCCCACTTTCTGAATTGGAGCTATCCAAACGAACCGTGTCCATGGATCAACGTGCAGATTTAAAAGCCCTCTTAGCTAAAGCCTCACAGGCTGAAGCGCTGGCGTCCTTGAAAAAAAGAGAGAATATCCCGGGCCTAATGTTAGGCGGAGAATACCGGATGAAGGGTCCTGAGGGATACTTTGGATTCTCAGTTTCTATGCCCCTTCCTATTTTCAATCGAAACCAAGGGGAGATTGCCAAGGCTGAGGCGGCTCAGCAAAAGCATCAGATCGAGGCGGACATTAAACGCCAAGAGATCAGTTCTGAGATTTTAACAAAGTACCGGGAAGTCCTGATCCGCGAACAGATGCTGCTTAAATTTCAGTCCCTAGGACTTCTGGAGAAGAATAAATCCGTCGCAGAACGCTCCCGCTTTGCGTACCTCAAAAAAGCCTATTCCATTGTTGCTCTGCTTGAGTCTCAAAGAAATTACATGAACGTCCAGAAAAGCTACTTTGACCAACTTCTATCGTATTACCATGCAATCGATGCCTTTTTGGCGGCATCAGAAGGAAGCTGACCCATGGATCTTTCCCTCTTAAAAGACTTAAAAGCCGATCTAAAGCCTCTGCTCCTGAAGAGAAAGTGGCCTCTTCTTTTGGCATCGGGGGGATTTTTAGTCAGTATTGCCGTGATGAAGACATGGCTTAGACCCCATCATGAGAGTCATAGCCAGGAGGCATCGCACGCACATGGGACACGCTCGATCCACCTCACTGCTGACATCCTCAAGGAGTATCCCATTAGTTTAAGCCAGCTGAAGGAAATTGAGCCATCAGAGGAGGTCCTTCTTCCCGGACGAGTGCAAAAAGATCCAACACAAACAGCCCTAGTCACTGCGCGCGCACAGGGTCGAATCACTCAAGTCAAGGTTCAGGAATCAGACGAAGTCAAAGTCGGCCAGATTTTGGCCGTGATTCAATCAACGGAAGTCGCTCAGGCTCAATCCGCGCACTTAAAGATACTCCTCCGCTTTGAGTTGGCTCAAAGACAGATGGAGAGATCCAGCGAGTTGTTTGAACATCAGATCGTCTCTGCCAAGGAACATGAGCTGGTTGTGATGGAATACAATTCAGTGAAGACAGAACTTGAGGCAAGCAGAACCACTCTAAAACACTTAAACATCAGCAACGCGGATATTAAGACTCTAGAAAAGGAGCGCTCCAACCTAGGAGAGCTTCATATCCGAAGCCCACTCAGTGGGATGGTTTTAGCCAGAAAGGCAGCCCTTGGCCAATCCGTAACTGCCGATGAAGCCTTGTTTACGATTGGAAAGAGCGATCAGTTTTGGATCGTCTTGGATGTCTATGAAAAAGATCTCCCTTTCCTTAAGGAAGGGATGGATGCAGAGATCTTAATTCCCTCGCATGTGGGAGCGCCAAAAGTCTTAGGCTCAAAAGTAGTTCGAATTGCTCAAGAAATCGATGCCTCCACACGCTCCGTGAAGGTCTGGCTTGAGGCAAAGACATCGGATCACGATCTGAGGTTTGGGCAAGCCATCAGCGCTCGAATCCAAGGCATTCACCACGATCGGATGAATAAAAAGATCTTTGCCGTCCCCTTTGACTCGGTTCATCAAATTGAGGGGGAGTCTATCTTGTTTGTCAAATTAGGCGAGCTGGATTTTGAGGCAAGGAAGGTTACCACAGGATGGACCTCGGACAAATGGATTGAGATCCTCACAGGGGTTAAGCCTGGAGAGGAAATTGTTTCAACCGGATCTTTTATTTTAAAAAGTGAGTTTTTAAGAAACTAAACGACAGGTGTCATGAAATGATTGACCGCATCATCAAATACTCCATTGATAACCGAATCGCCGTGATCTTGATGTCGATTCTCATCGCTCTGATTGGGGCCTACAAAGCCACTCAGCTCTCCATTGATGCCTTACCCGATGTAACTAACGTTCAGGTGTCTGTAGTGACCAAAGCTCCAGGCTTATCTCCCAGTGAAGTGGAGCAATTCATTACATTTCCGATTGAACTTTCCCTCAATGGACTGCCTGATGTGGATCAAATTCGATCCATTTCAAGAACTGGGATTAGTAGTGTGACCATTATTTTTAAAGATGAGGTGGACATCTACTTTGCCCGCCAGCTGGTTACAGAGCGACTCAGACAAGCGGAAGCCGACATCCCTCCTGGCTATGGAAAACCCGAACTCTCCCCCATTGCAACGGCGCTTGGGGATATTTATGAGTTAATTTTAGTTTCCGATCGCAACAACCCACAAGAACTCCGAACTTACCTGGATTGGGAGCTAGGGCCAAAGCTCAAAGGAATCCCCGGTGTGATTGACATCAATGTGTTTGGAGGGGATCTGAAACAGTACCAAATCATTGTGGATCCGAGTAAACTGGCCGTTCACTCCTTAAGACTTGGCGACTTATTGGATCGCCTAAAAAGTTCAAACATGAACGTCGGAGGAGGGTACATCCAAAAAGGGCCCGAGCAATGGGTGATCCGAGGAGAGGGCCAGTTTAAGAGTTTAGAGGATTTAAAGAAGCTGCCTATTCGAACCTCCTCAACAGGAACGACTCTGTTACTCGAACAGATTGCAAGCATTAAAACGGGAGCCGCTCTGAGATTCGGAACCATCACTCGAGCGGGGTTTGGAGAGGTCGTCGGGATGACGATCATCATGCTCAAGGGGCAGAACTCGCGAGTTGTGGTTAACCGAGTGAAAGAGCGCGTTGAGGAGCTCCAAAAAAGACTTCCAGCGGGAATGCGAATCCTCTCCACTTACGATCGAAGTGAGTTCATTGGGAGAACCCTGGGCACGGTTTTTTGGAATTTGACGGAAGGCGCCCTATTGGTGGTTCTGATCTTATTTTTTGCTTTTGGCAGTCTACAAGGAGCCATTCTGGTGGGCTCAGCGATTCCTTTTTCCATGCTCGTTGCGGTGATCTTCATGCATCAGTTTGGGATTGTCGGTAATTTAATGAGCTTAGGCGCGATTGATTTTGGTTTACTCGTGGATGGATCAGTGGTGATGCTGGAGGCGGTCTTAGCCCACTTTGCGATCAAGGGAATGAAGCAGCCTCATCAGCAAACGATCCTTGAGGGCTGCACTCAGGTGGGAAGAGCGGCTGCGTTTTCAGTTTTAATTATTCTTTTGGTTTATCTTCCCCTCATGACATTAGAGGGGGTTGAAGGAAAAATGTTCAAGCCCATGGCAATCACGGTTGCAATTGCTTTGGGTGCGGCTTTATTTTTTACCCTCACCACGTTCCCAGCCGCTATGGCCACCCTTTATAAGACCCCTCCCCTGCACCACGCCTCATTTTGGGATCCTTTACTGGTGAAGTATCAGGATTTATTGGAAAAGGTTTCTCGCAAGTCCAAAAAGCTAATCAGCTTAGCATTTGGGTTTTTATTCGTTTGCCTCCTGTTGTTTCAAACGCTGGGGACCGAATTCCTCCCCCGAATTGATGAGGGAGAGTTGTCTGTTGGGATTAAGCGTCTTCCATCGGCCGGCATTGACTACTCCAAATCGCTCAATGAAAAGATGGAAAAGGTTCTGATGCAGTTTCCAGAAGTCTTAAGCGTGGTTTCACGTGCAGGACGAGGAGAATCTGCATCAGAGCCCACGGGAACTGAGGAAAGTGAGCTCATGGTGAAGCTCAGGAAGAAATCAGAATGGAGAACGGCTGGTGATCTTCTGACCTTGATGGAGAAGATGAAGACTGAAATTCTCAACCGGGTTCCTTCGACTTACATCAGCATGTCTCAGCCCATTGAAGATCGGGTGAATCAGCTTTTAGCAGGATCGAAGGCTGATGTGGTGGTGAAGATCTACGGGGATGATTTGCAGGTTCTTAAGACATTAGGTGAGCAGTTCTCTGAGAGGATCAAAGGCATCAGTGGAGCTGCTGACTTGAGGGTTCAGAGGATTTTAGGGCTCCCCATGCTTGAGGTTCGAATTGACCGAGAAAAACTCGCTCGATATGGAGTGAATGCAGAGGAAGTCCTCACGGCAGTTCAGGCATTTCGAGTGGGTGTTGAGGTAGGAAAGCTCTTTGAAGGCCTAAGACGCTTTGATATTGCCCTCATGTTAGGAGTAGATGCCTCATCGATTGAGTCCGTAGAAAACGTTCCCGTCATGACCGCTTTTGGAAATACCGTACCGCTTGGGATGGTTGCTGAGATTAAAAAGACGGAAGGCCCCGCCGTGATCTTTCGAGAAACCTTAAAGCGGCGCGTTTTTGTGGAGGTCAATGTTCGCGGTAGGGATTTAGGAAGCTTTGTTCGAGCAGCTCAGGCGAAGACCCAGGACTTAATCCGAAGCCTCCCTGAGGGTTATGAAGTCCATTGGGGAGGTCAGTTTGAGAACTTCACTCGAGCGAAGAATCGCCTGCTCTTGGTTGTTCCTGTGATTATTTTAATTATTGCAGGAATGTTAGTCTTTGCTTTTAAGAATTTTAGATTTGCCCTTGGGGTATTTCTCACCATTCCTTTTTCATTCACCGGGGGAATTCTAGGGCTTTTAATTCGGGGACTTCCCTTTAGCATTCCTGCTGCTGTGGGTTTTATTGCACTCAGTGGGATCGCAGTACTCACTGGGGTCGTCTACATTACGACGCTCAAAGGGATGCTCGCCCAGGGCGTCTCGATTCCGAAAGCCGTGATTCAAGCAGGGGTTCACTCAGCACGGGCTAACCTCACCACAGCCATGATCGCTGCGACTGGATTTTTACCTATGGCCCTATCCACAGGAGCAGGTGCTGAGGTTCAAAGGCCCCTTGCAACTGTAGTCGTAGGAGGAATTTTAACGGGCACGCTCATCACGCAATTTCTACTCCCTGAACTGATCCGCCTTCTGATGGATGAGAAAGGTCAGCTGAAGCTCTTAAGAGGCTATTTTGAGCGGTTCCTAAGACTTCTCAACCAAAGTCTCCGCAAGGGATTTGCTGCTTGGGTCGAGAAGAAATAGAACTCTTCAAGTATCCAAGTATCCAAGTATCCAAGTATCCAAGTATCCAAGTATCCAAGTATCTAAGTATCCAAGTATCCAAGTATCTAAGTATCTAAGTATCTAAGTATCTAAGTATCTAAGTATCTAAGTATCTATGACCACCACGGGTGGATTGCGTGTCAAGCCCACGGATTTCATCCCACTCTGAGGACCGTCATGCAGGCATGGGGTTAGAAGTTGATTTTTTTCTGGGGAAGCGAGCTGACCCCAATACTGATTGATTCATTCGCGGGTAACCTCGGGCACTTCAAAGCCTGCTTCGCGCTCCCCCTACTCATCTTAAAGTCTCAAGCCATTTTCACTCTTCTGAGCGAGGCAACGCAGAAAATGGAAACGGCAGCTGAGTGAACCAAAGAGGAGGTTGAGATCAGCTGCCGGACTGAATGGTGTGAAAATCAGGAAACCGAAAATGAATTCCGACTAAGGAGTCATGGAACGTGAAAACCGATCCCCTCCTCGGGTGAGATGATTGACAATTGATCCACCGCAGCTTTTGAGTTGTTCCTTTAAGGAACTTGCGTCATGGTTAGCAAAAAAGAAGGGAGAAAGTACTCCTTGCCAAAAGCCCTCTGCAATGCGTCCACGACCGTAATCAATCATATAGGTAAACTTGTCTAAAGAGTAAAACCGGCTCTCATTTCTGGAGAGTAAAGAGACGTCTCCGGCATGATAGATTTTAGGAAGGGACTTTTGTGATTGCGCCGAATTGGACTTCATTTCTCCGGAGAGAACGATATCATAGAACTCAATGTGAGGATAAACACCTGAGAAACCTGCCTGCTTAATCGAACTTCCCCAAAGCCCGAGATATTCTTTGAAAGAACAGTAGAGAACTAAAAAGCGAGCATAAACTCCACCCACGTTGTTCCAGACCCAGGTGGGGTTTTTAAGAATTTTATCCGGATATTTTTCAAGAAGGGTCTGATGGAGCCTCATGAGGATCATCTCAGTTCGATAGGCAACTAAAATGTCTTTGGCCTCTAAAGAAGGCTCGTTAAAGTACTGTGACGCCCTCAGTCGGAGTTCCATTTCAGATAAACTTCGAAAAGAGTCATCAACCCAATCAGTTGCCTCAGCTCGCATCTGATTCAGCTCCACTGGGTCAAAGACATACTTTGAATCGCTGGCAAGACTCGTTTTGACCTGAACCGAGCACAAAACGAAGAAGGTCAATACGCTAGTCAGAAAACTTTTCACCTTATTTTTTTTCATCCGATCTTCCTTTGGTTGGACTTTTTGAGTCATTCCTAAACACAACAGAAAACGGTTTAAAACCCGTATTTTTATATCGTTAGAAATAAAAAAAAATAAACTTAAATTCTGCTGTAAAAATATTTCCCACTCACAAAATGCTAGGCAATTTTGCGACACAGGCGCTCTGGATAAATAGGGTTCTACTCTAGTCTTCTGTTTGAGACGGGGCGAGCTGATGGGTTTCGCATCGAGTAAAATCAGATAGGAAAAAAGCAGATGACGGCCCCAGATCCTACATTGGACTCGCTCTGCAACGGCCGGATCTAAGATGAACTGGAGGCCAAGATTTGAAGTTTAAAACTTTTTGACAAGGGCTGGCTACGTCTGCTAGAGACCAAGAGATTCAGTGTGATAATGGAGGGGATGAGTGTGGAAAAAAAGAGAGAAAAGCACCTATTCGATTTTTCATTAAAAGAAAACAATTCCAGGCAGACTTTAGAAGAAAAAAACAAAAAAAACCAGAAGAAAAAACAAAAAATTAACATCAACAGAACCATGAACCTGAAATCCATTTTTTTACTCCTTGCTCTATCGAGCAATGGTTTTGCTGAACCTTCAGAAGTCAGTTACTACTTTTCAAACGGAAATCGAGCTGTTGCTCAGGTGGAAAGCACACCTGAACTCTCCTACTGGATTGACCTTCATTCTTCCTCAGAGGACTCCCCTCAGATCAAAAAAATTCACCAAGGCAAGGGACTCAAGCTTCTCATCTCCAATCAAGCGAAGAAAACGTTTACGCCCAAAAACCACTGGCTGCACCTCAGAACAGGCGAAGAGCGTCTGTTTTTTTTTAAGGACATCGGTCATCGCTACTGGCTCATTGAAGATGGAACACTCAGCGTTGCCTGTGGAGTGAAGGAAGGCCCCCCTCAACTAGCACATCTTTTTGAATTAGGTGCAGAGCGATACATTTATGAGGGAAACCAACAGGGGGTGAACTATCTCCTCCGAGTTCGCGATGGAAAGTGCATTAAAATTCAATCCACATCGAATACGCCAAAAGAGATCTTAATTCCTGAAATTCAAGAGGATCAGAAAATCCTCCTAATTCCTGGGTCTTCCCAATCCATTGATTTAACGGATTTTAAAGTGATCCACGCTGTTCGTCACGGATCAGACGTCTTTACTCTTTCCTCAAAAACCTCAGATCAAGCCCATCAAGGGGAGTTTCAGATCACTCGAATCAGAGACCAAAAGGTCATGACCCTCTTTTTTACAATCGAGCGGTCCACTTCTCCGTCTTTAAATGACGCCACGTTAAAAAATGGACTTTTAAGCCTACCTGCCACTCATCGACTCGTTGACCTCAATGAATTTGACGCGGAAGTCAAGTTTGCTGAACGAGTCAGAAGAGCGGATCCTGTCTTC
>JBMSSC010000118.1:0-7984 GCA_049424145.1 Bdellovibrionia bacterium | reverse complement strand
GGGTGGATGGGTCTGGGAAGAAGAAGAGCTCAACAAAAAGCCCGGACTCTCAAAAGTTGGAAGAAGCTCAAATAGCCTTTAAAAACCTTGAAACTGAGATCCAGGATGGTAAACGAGTCGGCCGATTTAACGTTCCGATTGGGGAGCTCAAAACGGGAGGTCAGAATTACTTTTTAATTCCCACGCCCCGAAATCAGTACAGTTTGCTCTCCGCTTTGGGGTTGGATCCGACGGCATTGACCGAGAAGGATGTGGAGGCTCTTAGGCAAGTTCAGGCTTCACAGGCTTCAGAAAAAAATCCGGAAGGTTTCTCGGAGGGGGTTCATCCGTCAATCCAAGCTGTGAAGAACCTATCAAAAGCGTTTCAATTCAACATTCGGGTGTGTTTTAGTCCTATGGGAGCCATCGGGAACGTGGCCAAGGAGTGTCAAGAGTTCAAGGGTAAGGAGAACTTGAAGACCTTCGATCATACGCTTTACTTTTCTAGTGAGGGTGATCACTTTGATCGATTGATTCCAAAAACCCCCAGACGGGTAAAGGAATTATTGAAGTTTTCCACGGCGCGAGAATCGGTTGGTACCGGAGCTGTTCCCGCCTCTCAGGTTCAAAATCCACAGATCAAAAGTATGGTCCGCGATGCTGCTGTACTCCTTCTCACAGGTTTACTGTTGGGAAAGCAAGTTGAAGCAGTGCCTCCTCCAAAGTCCCTACAAGTGGGGCAGTCAGAAACTGTTCCAAACAAGATCCATCCTGTCCAGAAGAACGAGACAGTTCTCTCTGCTCCTTCTCTGCGCGTTGGGGACAGCTCAACTAGGGGAGTAGACAGTCAGCGCAGGAGGGTAAAAGACCCGGCAGGTTCTTCGGTCAAGGCTGTTGGTCAAAAAAGAACCCCCCTCATGGGGTCTCACTAATCGTAACAGCGACCTTACATTTCCTTCTCGGGAGGGGGTTTGAACTCAGATGACCTGACTGCGGAAAAGGCTCGGAGGTTTAATGAGTCTAGTCGACTCAGAGGGGTCGCTGTGCAGTCCATCCTTGGACTGCTCATCTGAGTGGATGTTCGGTTGAGTCTTGATCAAGCTTGGTGCCCGATTTCGAGTCTGAGTAGACTCGCCATTTGGCTGATCCTCAAGATTAAGTCAGTCTCAAAGCGACTTTTTTTTGCGTGAGGGCTTTATTCCGTCGTCACTCGAGCTTTATGATGGAGGTGGTCTTTGACGATCTCTTTATGTTTGCGGATCTGTTTTTCGATTTTATCAATTGCAAGGTCAATGGAGGCTTTGATCTCTTCTGAGACGGCTTCTCCAAAGTAGTCCATGTGATTGCCCATGACGTGGCAGTGGGCGATGTGGTCTTTCTTTTCAATGGACAGCGTCCATTTCACGGAGATGTTTCCATGGAAGTAGCGCTTGAGGGTCTCAGATTTCTCCTCAACAAAGGATTTCAGAGAATCACTTGAGTTCATGTGTTTAAACGCAATGGTCAGGTTCATAACGGCACCTTTCTTTGGGTTTGGGGACACTTTTTATTAACGGTTAGATGATTTTTTTTCTCTTTCCTGAAGATAAGATTCCCAGCATATCGCGGTACTTGGCCACGGTTCTTCGAGCAATTTCGATGTTTTCCGATCGAAGGAGTTCTACGATTCGTTGATCCGAGAGTGGGTTCTTAGGATCCTCTTTCTGAATCATTTGGCGGATTTTCTCTTTCACCGCTTCGCTGGCCAGCGAGTCGCTTCCATCTGCAGCGTTAATGCTGGAATTAAAAAAGTACTTGAGCTCAAAAATTCCCACCGGGGTGTGAACAAACTTATTGGTGGTCACGCGTGAAATGGTGGATTCGTGCATTCCAATGTCACTGGCCACGTCTTTCAGAATCATGGGCTTTAACTGCTGAACCCCTTTTTCAAAGAAATCGCGCTGACGCTTCACAATCGCTTCGGTGACTTTGTAGATGGTCTTTTGTCGATTGTGAATGGAGCGGATCAACCAAACAGCTGAACGGAGTTTTTCTTGGACGTACTCTTTGGTTAGCTTGTTTTGGTCTTTTTGCGCAGAGGATAAAATGTTTTTGTAATAAGGCGAGATCCGAAGTTTGGGCATTCCGTCCTCATTTAGGACGATCATGAATTCGTCTGCTACTTTATAAACATAGATGTCCGGTGTGATGTATTGCGTGTCCCCGGTATTAAAAGATCGACCTGGCTTGGGC
The DNA here is from genome assembly GCA_049424145.1 of Bdellovibrionia bacterium. Taxonomy (GTDB): domain Bacteria; phylum Bdellovibrionota; class UBA1018; order UBA1018; family UBA1018; genus JBMSSC01. The sequence goes on along the minus strand of JBMSSC010000118.1, from coordinate 5,773 downwards.
TCAAACTCTAGAATTACTCGCGTGGCCTCAATTACTTTATCGAGGCTCACGCCTAAGGCCTTAGCAATGGCAGAGTAGTTTTTTCTTTCCAGCTCACTGAGGTGCGATTGAATCATCTGCTCCACAAGTGGTTGTCTTGGGTCGAGGAATCGGGCTTGAATTAACAGGCATTCTTGCAAATTGCGCGATCCCACGCCAATGGGATCAAAGTTTTGCACGATCTTGAGCACTTCCTCTGCGTCTTCGAGTTCGATTCCAGCTTCTAGCGCAATGTCACTGAGCTGGGCGTTGAAGTACCCATCATCTGAGAGGTTGCCAATGATGAGCTCACCCAGCTTTTTCTCCGAGGCCGTGAGTTGAATCATGGAGAGCTGCCAGGCGAGGTGATCCTCCAAAGAGGTGGTCTTCGTGAGAACGTTCTCAAAGCTGGGCAGTTCCTCGTTGATCTCTCTCATTGAAGGAGCAGAGCTGGAGGTGGAGTTGAATTCTTCGACATAGGACTCCCAGTTGAAGTCCTCTTTGGGGCTGATGAGCTGCTCTTCTTGGGCCTTGGGCTTGATGAAGGCCTCTTCGTCTCTTCGTTGCTCGGCTTCGGGATCATGGCCCCCCTCACTCATTTCCGCTGGAGCCTGATTCTCCCCTTCCGGAGTTTCTGCAAGTTCCTCCAGGATCGGGTTTTCCATCATCTCCTGGGTGACGACTTCCTGCAGCTCCATGCGATTGAGTTGAAGCAGTTTGATGGCCTGCTGAAGCTGAGGGGTCATTACTAATTGCTGGCTGAGTTTGAGGCTTTGTTTAATCTCTAATGCCATGATGCCATCTCTTACCCTTTTCTACTTTTTTGCAAACTTCCTTTTTTACTATTTTTTGAGACTCATGCTGATTAAATTGAAAAAGTTGAATGAATTCGACTTTAAATGTGAAAATTCTCTCCTAAGTAAGTCTCCTTGGCAGTTCGGCTTTGCAGAAGCTGCTCAGGAGTTCCTTTCTCTACTACTTTACCATCATTTAACAAATAACCCAAATCGCAAATTTCCAATGTTTCTCGAACGTTATGATCGGTGATTAAAACTCCAATGCCTCTTTTTTTGAGTAATTGAACCATTCTCTGGATTTCAGCAACCGCCAGAGGATCAATCCCTGCAAACGGCTCATCTAGCAAAAGGAATACCGGATTTAAAGCCAGAGCTCGAGCCACCTCAACGCGACGCCTCTCGCCGCCGGAGAGGGTGTAGGCTTTCTGGTGAGCAATCGAGTTAATATTGAACTCATCGAGGAGTTGTCCTAAGCGTTTGCGGCGCTCTAACGCAGAGAGGCGAAGGGTTTCTAAGACGCAAAAAATGTTCTCCTCCACGGTCATTTGCCGAAAGACCGAGGGTTCCTGTGCGAGGTACGCAATTCCTGCTCGCGCTCTTTGATGCATCGGCCATCGCGTGATGTCTTGATCTTTGAGAAAAACCTGGCCTGCATCCGGTTGGATCAAGCCCACCACCATGTAAAATGAAGTGGTCTTTCCTGCTCCATTGGGACCTAAGAGGCCCACGATTTGCCCTGAGTGAACCTCAAAGCTTGCGTCTTGAACGACGCGTTTTTCTTGGTAGCTTTTTTTCAGATGAGTGGCAGTCAGTTTGAGTTTCATAAAGTTAATCCGTGCCTTGGCTAAACGCATTGCTGTTTTCGACATCCACGATGTCGGTGTCTTGATGCAGGGTGATCTGATCCCCAGTAACGGTGTTTTGGTTTTGATAGACTTGAGGAAAATCCCGGAGAATGATGGCTCGGTTTTTTCGATCAAAATCCGCTCGTCCACTGGTGGCGTACTTTAAGACGTCTTTTTCTCCCAGTTCTTTGATCAGAACATCATCGTAGGTGGTCAGGTACCGGAGGGCTCTAGAAAAGTCGCCATAATAAAGATCAGCGCTTCGAGCGCGCGTCCATAAGTTGGGTTGAACGATGTGAACAAATCTTAAGCTCACTGGTCGATGCGGGTTCATCGAGAAACGGGCGAGGTTATTTTTTCGGTCAATTTGGCAGTGATCCGAGTGAAGAGTGGTTCGTTCCTCCGGTGGAGAAGAAGCGTTGGCTGGATGAGGGATCAACGTCACTTGCACCTGGTCCTGGAGATCCACAATGGAGTCCTTCATGGAGTAGATCAATCCGTGGCTCCAAAATTCCAAGGTTTGTCCAGGCCCTTGGGGTTCGATCGAATGAGAGAGTCCGTGGACGGCCTGATTTTTTGGGATTTCAAGTCTTCGGGTTTCCGGACGGTAACGCATGTACTCGGAGTTAATTTCAAAGCCATCGGGGAGGATGGTTTTGACATGCCCAAAGATTTCCAAGTCCTTGGGGTGCATTGAGTATCGTGCTTCATCTCCTGAAACGGTGGTGATTTTTCCTTCTCGGTCGTAGAGAAAAGCCTGAGCGGTACGGACGTGAACCAGCTTTTGGCGAGTGTAAAAGAAGGCCTTTTGAGCCTCGATTCTCCATTGCTTTTCGCCGTTTTGAATGGAAACATGCTTGAACTGTTCGACAGTGTGCTCGGCACGCTCGGGTTGAGGAAATCCTGGGATCAGGCTTGCCTCTTGGTCCAGCATCAACAGAGGGGAGGGTGCCAGAGGTTTGCTCGTCCGAGTGTCATCAAAAGGAGCAGAAAAAGGAGCAGACAACCCAAAGACCCATTTGATGATGATGGCCCCAAGAGCGCCCAAAAGAAGAAGGGGCCTCACTTGGGTTTTTCGAATACCCATAAACTCACTTTAACAGGAATTTGGGGGTATCCCAAAAAAAATGCGGGCGCACGCAGGATCGTCAAAATCGGTAGAAGGGTAGCAATCTGGTTGAATTTGAGATAGAAATGGAGGCCTATGAACAACCATCCAGATTTCTTCACGCATCATTCTGGTCTTGCGTCTGGTCTTGCGTCTGATTCTGCACTTTTATCTCGGAAGAAGCTGATGGAGGGCATCCATCGGCTCACTCGGGAGGAAAGACAAGAGCGGGTCAGGGAGTTTTGCCAGCTTTCCCAAAAAGAGATGGATCTTTTATCGGGAAAAACCCCATTGTCGAGTTCTGTGGCCGATCACTTAATTGAAAACTCATTGGGTTATTTTTCGATCCCCATGGGAGTGGCAACGCACTTTAATATTGATGGCAGGGACGTTCTGATCCCCATGGTAGTGGAAGAGACTTCCATTATTGCAGCTGCCAGCGCAACGGCCAAATGGGTGTCGAAACAGGGGAGTCTTCGAACCTATGCCAAGGGGAATCGAATCATTGGTCAGGTGCAAATTCCCTCAGTCCAGGATGCTCAAAAAGTCAGGCAGGTGATTCATGGGCAAAAAGATCTTTTCATTGGCCTGGCCAATTGCGTGATTCCCGGGCTTGTGGCCCGAGGCGGAGGGGTGCAGGACTTAGTAGTTCGAGATTTGAAACGCCCTGATGGCACCGGTTCCATGTGCGTGATTCATGTCTTATGCGATCCCTGCGACGCCATGGGCGCTAATCTCATTAATCAAGTGTGCGAAGCCTTGAAGCCTAAAATTGAGGAGCTCACAGGTGAGAAAGTGGGCCTTTGTATTTTGTCCAACCTGGTGGACACGAAGCTCGTGTGTGCGGAGGTGGTGATTCCCCAGATCGACCCTCAGGTCGGAAAGGGGATTGAAGAGGCAGCTCTGTTTGCCAAGGCGGATCCCTACCGAGCGGCTACGCATAACAAAGGGGTGCTCAATGGGATTGATCCGATCCTCATTGCAACGGGAAACGATTGGAGGGCGGTTGAGGCAGGGATTCATGCTTACGCCGCTCGAAGCGGTCAGTACCAGCCTGTGACTGACTGGAAAATGCAGGGAGGAGATCTTCTAGGCTCCATTGAGATTCCGATGGCCGTGGGTGTTTGTGGTGGGGTAACTCGAATTCATCCTGCGGCTCAAGTGGCGTTGAAGGTCCTTGGTGTCGAAAAAGCAGAAGATTTGGCCCGAATTTGCGCTGCCGTGGGTTTAGTTCAAAACCTAGGAGCCTTAAAAGCGCTGGCCACCGTAGGGATCGTCAAAGGCCATATGCAGCTTCATGCCGCCAATTTGGCAATCGCTGCGGGCGCTGAGATTCATGAAGTCGAGCGGGTGAGGGATCGTCTGGCACAGGTGCTCTTAGATGAGAAGACGATTAATTTGACCAAAGCAAAAGAGGTATTAGCGTCGATTCGAGTTTCAACCCAGACGCCCCTGATGACTGATTAGGAAGAAAGAGACCAATGACATTACGCTGGCAGCCGTTTCAGACTCGAGTTCCAGGAAAATGGGTTTTAGCAGGGGAGCATTCAGTGCTCAAAGGGGTGACGGCTGTAGCCATGCCACACCAAAAGATCGGACTGACTTTAACGTTTGAGCCGGTGGTCACTGGGGAGGCCCAAAGTGGGCATTCTTTACTCCGAGTGGAACCACCGGATGCGGGGGCCTTGATTCAGGAAATTTTAACGGCCGTTTCGGAGCAGGGTCATCTGGCTGCGTCAAGTTGGGCTTGGCCTGAGGGAAGGCTTCGAATTGAAAGCTCCATTCCGATTGGTGCAGGCTTTGGCTCCTCCGCTGCATTGTGTGTGGCGTTGACTCGTTGGATGGCGCCTTCCCTGGGGCTGTCCTCATCTCAGTGGCTGGAGTTTGCAACGACCCTGGAGCATCGATTTCATGGGGTGAGCAGTGGGATGGATGTGGCAGTGATTACGGCCGGTCAGGCCGTGGCCTTTGAAAAAGCCAAAGGGGTTCGTCCTCTGGGGATTCAAAAGTTGCCTCATTTTACGTTCCATGACACGGCGATGAGAAGTCGGACGCGGGATTGCGTCAACCGTGTGGAGAAATTTCGAGCCGATTCCCCCAGTGTGGCTCAAAAAGTGGATGAGTCCATGGCTCAGGCCTCAGAGCTTGCGATGACAGGGTTGAAGCAGTTTGATGCGGGTCAGGAGCAAGAAGGCATTGAGTCGTTGGCCCGAGCCATTCAGCAAGCACAGGAGTGCTTTTATGCCTGGGAGTTGGTGCCCGGTCAGGTCCATCGGATGGAGAAAAAGCTACTGGCTTTGGGAGCGCAAGCGGTGAAGTTGACGGGGGCAGGAGGTGGGGGGATGCTTGTCGCCCTTTGGCGAGATTCTGCAGCGGCTGATTCCGCGCTCAAGTCAACGGTGGGCTAAGATTTCTCTCTTGGGGCTGAATTGAGGGCTTGTATCCGAGCCCAAGCCACAGTACAAAGGGGAACTCAAGATGGGCCACTCAGGTTTGAGTGAGCCAGCTTAGGTCTTGAATCTTTTTGGCGAGAGGAGGTGAAATTATGCCCGGTATTGTGATTCGTGACGGTGATTCGTTTGAAGCCGCACTGAAAAAATTCAAAAAACAATGTGAAAAAGCTGGGATCCTTTCGGAAGTCAGGAAGCGGGAGGCTTATGAAAAGCCTTCGGTGAAGCGGAAGAAGAAAGCCGCAGCCGCTCGCAAGCGACTGGTGAAAAAAGGTCGCCCCATGAAGCCTGAGCGCGCAAGCTAAAGGTTTTTTGGTTTCAATCGTTTGAAATCGTCAAGAGGTTTCTTTTTTGACCCAGTTCAGAAAAAGAAACCTCTTTTTTTATCAAACCTGCCGTAAAACTTTCTGGTTGAGCAGGAGGATATCAGGCATCCGAAATTGAGTTCGGCGTTCCTTTTTTTCTCCAGTTAAGCTAAATCGAGTTCTCGTTCTTTGAAGTTCAGATATACGGTTCGAGCACCAAAAAACATCTTGTGCTCGGTAAAATCTGTCA
>JBMSSC010000117.1:0-7987 GCA_049424145.1 Bdellovibrionia bacterium | reverse complement strand
CAAAGAAGAAGCACGTCTCAAAGAAGAAGCACGCCTCAAAGAAGAAAAAAAAGGAACACCTCGTCACCCTTCTTCAGATCCTGCGGGTTCGTTGAGCCCAGTAGAACAACCTTCTACTGTTCCCCTTCATAAGCAGGATTCCTCGGTGGCAGTAGATGCACCTGAGTCGTTTAACGAAAACCCCAAGCCGGCTTCACCCCCAGTGCTCCTTACTCCTGCTGAGCTTGTGCAGACAAATGAGACAAAGCCGAATTTACCTCCAATTTCACAGGAGCGTTCTCAATCCAAAAAAGTGGAGAGGGAAGAAGAGTGGCTTCCTACACATCTTTTGCTCGGAGCCGGAGCACGACTTGACTTTTTTGGCATGGCAGGTACCCAGGTTTCCAATGCAACATCGGCCGTGTTGGCAAGTCGGATGAATCCAGGAGTTGATCTTCGATTACAATATGAGTGGGGCGATAGCCAATTCTTGGGAGCTCAATTTGTCATGGTTCAACGAGGTTTTGCGTCAACGGCTTCACGTCAACTTCAAAATCAATCCCAGCTCTACTCTTCGTTTCGGATGAATTACGGTTTTCAGTGGATATCAGGGTTTACCCCTAGCTTGAGTGTGGGTTACCAGGAGAATGCTACATATCATTCAGAGTCAAGAACTGTCCTGATGATTGATCGGTTGCTCTCACCTGTCGTTCAATTAGGGCTTTCAAAGGGGCTCGTTCAGTCTAAGAATTTTAGGATCTATACTGACTTTGGTTTTTATCTGTTGCCTCCCACTAAGACAGACAGTTTATCTGCTGGTCTGGGATATGGTTATGAGCTTGGATTAAGGGTTCAATACCTCAATGGGTTGGGTAAAATATTTTTATTAGAATTTAAGTACCAAGATGAAGATCAAACTAGTTCTATTCTTAATTTTCAAAGAACTTCATTTCATACAAATTTTGTATATTATTTTGAAGATTTAATATCTCCCCCTAAAAAGCCCTAAAATCTTTTTTCTTCATCTTAAAAGACCTGTTGGTTTAAAGAAATTTGGGACAATTCTTCAAGTTGAACTCCAATTTTTTGATCTGATTTTTCATTAAAATCGAGTTAATGTACATAATTTTGATCGCTTCAAAGTAGGGCAGGAGCTCATTGAGCTGATTCAGATTCTAAGATTTTTTTTGATGAATGCGCTTTAGAAGTAAATTGAATTAGGGTAATGATGCCTCATGGAAAACTTAACTTCAGCCGGTGGTTCGGGTTCAATTGAATTAGAAAGTCGAGTTCAAGAAGTTCTCAGTCATTTAGGGCTGTCTCTGAGAGACTATTCCGTCGATGTGATTGATTCAGCCGTTTCTCTTAAAAATGAAATCACTCCTCATTTCTTAGCTGTCCTTGAAGGATCTGATCTCAAATCCAGAAAAGTACAGATTTACAGAGCGATCATCTAATCTTCGATTTTTTGCGCTGTCGTTCTTGAGTTTTTTTAAGGAGCCTCGAGCCCATGCGCTCATTCTTCGAGTCTTTTCGCTTCCCAGTCCTCTTTTGGAGGATCTTTTTTTGGATTTAATCACAGCAGATCTTTCAATTTTTCTTTATCGAACGTGTGCCGGGAATCTGGAAGGTATAAAAAAATTCATCTTAGATGAAAAAGTAAACTCCTATGCTCGCCTCTCTGCTGTAGAAGCTCTCCTGTTCTGTGTGGTCTCTGGGGTTGCAGATCGAAACGAGGTGCTCCATTTTCTCGCCGGTTTGTTTCATGAGAAACAATCCCTTTCGAACCCAGGTCGGGGTAATGACTTCCTGGGTCTTCTGGTTTTGAGTCTATTAGAATTTTATCCAGATTCAATCGCAGATGAAATTCGATCCGCTTTTCAAAGAGGTCTGATTTCAGAGGATATGATTTCTCGAGCAGAATTTGAAGCGGATCTGAGGGAATCTAGTTGGGAGCAGGCCTTGTTGGAGGCAAAAGAAAAGTTAGAGCTGAATACGCCTGAAGATATTCATGATATGCTTTTCTCGGTCCTCCCAGGTAATGATAATGAAGCTGATTTTTTCTCAGAAGAAGAGGATTTTTTCGACGATTCTTTCTTTGAGCCTTCAACGACTGTGGTTCATACGGAGCCTAAGGTAGGGCGGAATGATCCCTGCGCCTGTGGGAGTGGTCAGAAATACAAGAAGTGTTGTCTTTAGTGGTTTGTAAGAGATGAACGTGCAGTGCGCTTGAAATCCTCACAGAGGATTTGCAACTGATCCTCTGTTTTTTGACCAAGAAGGGCGTCCATCAGAGCATGGGCTGCCCTTGCTCCTTCGGTGTTTTGATGGATTTGAAGGTAAGCCTCAGCATGAGAGTATGCTCGTGCAAAATATTTACGAAGCTGATGAGCATATCCATGCCCCCTGAGAGGGAGGGGGTGGAGTCCATGAAGGAGAGGGCAAATGCGAATTGCCGATTCAAGAGTCTTTTCCGTTTGCGGATGGTTGGGTTGAGCAGGAGCATACCAGAGGATCCCATGGAGTTCGGCAGGAAGATTGAGACTTTTGAAGACCGCTTCATCAGGGCTGACAACAGGTCTGCCTAATGCCAAAGCGGACTCGACCAGATCACGGGTCGTGATCCCCAGTTTGTGCGGGAGGTTGGGCTCTAGGCGAGGGAGGGTCGATTCAACGTACCACGGGTGATTGAGAAACGCCCCTTTTTGGATTGGAAATCGAAGTCCTTGTGGGGTGGGAATGCCCGCAAAGTACTCTTCGCTTTGAGCTGAGAGGTAAAGTGCATCGTTTGGGAGATCTTGAGCAATCGCTTCTCGGTAGGCTTGCATCGTGAATTCAGAAGAGGCATCGATGCGAGCGAGATTCAGGACAGCTGAGCATCCAATCGAAATCAGGCCTAAAGCGGCAAGCCAGTTCCACTTCGAACTGAGTTTCCTTCCAGACAGGCCGAGGAGGAGAGCGAGTGGAAGGACCCCGGTACCAAGAAAGCGCTCGATGAGAGTGAAATCATAGGCTTCTTGACCAAAGGATTCTGCTTGCGAGAGGAAAAGAAGTGCGGCACCGAGGCTTCCTAGGAGACCGAGGGAGAAGGGGGTTCGCCGAGTGAGAGCCCAGACAAAACCCGGAGGAATGGCAATGAGAGCGAGGTTCCAGTTTGAAGCAAGTTCGGTCATCAGGTGAGAAAGAGCTGAATCACCGCTTCCGGGTGCGTTGGGAGAAAGCGAGAAAATTCCAAATTCAGATCGGGTGAAGTGCCGAACGAGATCGGAGGCGGTTTGAAGGACTCCCCAGTCTGGCCAAGGGGACTGGGTGCGTAATGCAAGAAGGCTCAAATAGGCTCCGATGAGTAGGAGAAGAAAAACGGTACTGCCTTGTCCAAATCGGAGGAGGCGTTGGGATTTTTGCGTTTTGCTCCAGATCATCCAGGTGGAGGCTAGAAATATTGGGGCTGTCACGACTGTGATGAGGTGTTGAGCCAGGCATAGGGCACCCAAACAGCCGACTTCACAGACTTCTTGAAAGCCTGCGGGTTGAAACCCAGGTCTTTGTAGCCTTGCTGCTTGATGAAAGGCTGCGGCCATCAGGAAATGACTCCAAGCAAACACCTCGGGTTGCACCCCGGAGTGCAGTGTGGCAGGAAGGGCTCCAAAAGCAAGACTTCCGAGCCAGATCCAAAGCAGCGGGACTTGAAGCAGACGGAGAGTGTCGCAGAGGAGAAAAACAGATCCTGCATGGCCGATCAGAGACAGGAGGCTGAGACGCCAGGTCGGGGTGGCAAAACTGGGTATCCCATTCCAAAACGGAAGGTGGATCCAAATCCGGTTGAGCCAGGCTTGAACGGGAAATCCAGGGGGGTGGAGAACGCCTCCCTGTTGAGCAACGACTACAAATTCAGCTCCATCCCCTGAAATGGGGACTCTGGCTAGCAAAGGAAGAGCTAGGATGAACAGCGAGAGTGCAGGAAGTGCCGTGGTGAGCCGAGGGCTGAGTATGAGGGGGGGCACAGGGATAGTGGATTTTCTCGGATCAGTCGGAGTTTTTGTCATCTCCTTCATTTTATTATCTTTTTCATCTTTCGCACGGATTTTTGAGAGAAAAGCAGAGGCTCAGAGAGATTCAGAGTGCTCCTGGGGTCAGGTTTTAAGAATCTGAGAACTGGAGCCTTGTGAGTTCTATTTTCTAGTTTGTTGACTGAACATCGCTCAAGAAGAGGTAGCTGAGCTTTGGATTGGGATCCTGGAAAATGCGAAGAAGTCGATTCGATAGGAGCTGATTTCGTTGACGCGCAAGCTCAGTGTAGGAGTTCCTTTGTCGCTGAAGGGCTATGTCTTGTACTTCAATGGCACGCGCTGTTTTTGTGTTGATTCTTTTTTGTGCCAATTGCTCGGCAATGAGGTTGCTGACTGAACTCATCAGTGTATCGGCTTGATTGAATTCTTCATCACTATCCAAGGAGAGGTGTCCCAATTGATCGAGGGGTTTTTTGAGAGTTTGGCGGAGAGACTCAGTTGCGGTCCACTCCTGAGTGAGAATGAGCGAGTGATAAAATTTCGTCCAGCTGATGATTCTGGATTTGAGTGCTTGGCGTTCAGTTTGAACTTGAGCCTCCAGGGCTTGGGCTGCTTTTGAGTTGTTCTCCGATTGGATCCAACCGTAAACGAGGCTTAACCCTGCGCTTGCCAGAGCCAGGGAGGTGAGGATCGGGAAAAAATTTTTGAGATTCACTTTCATGTTCTGGTTCCTATTGAGTGTTCGAGTGGGGTTTTTAAACCCTCTGATCCTACCACCATCGCTTGATCATCCGAATGACGTGAGCCCCTCGTTCAGCGATGTAAAGATTCCCACTGGAGTCAAAAGCAAGCCCCCAGGGCGCATAGAATCGGGCCGTATTATTGGCGAAGACGGCAGGATCAATCCCCTCCTGCTCACTTCCTAAAGGAGCGCCCCCTTTGGTCGTGACGACATTGACCGTCTCATCCAGTCCAAATCGAATACTATTGGTGTTATTTCGGTCTCGGCAGGTGATGTTGTGGCTCCCGACATCCCCATTGGGGGTGTTTCCTTGGCCTCCTGAGAAGCAAATCCACTTGTCAAAGGCAGCCACTCCGTTCCAGCGCTGTCTGTTTCCCCCAGTGCCTGAGTAGAGTGTTTTAATATAGGGAATCACCGAGCCTCCAGCCCAACTTCCGTTGGATGCAGCAGGAACGGTGACTCCAGAGATCAACACGGTGGAGGTCTTGAAGTTCACATATCGAATCATGGAGGTTTGATCGATCTGATCCACAATGAAGAAGTTTCCAGGGTTAGCACTGTCAGGATCCATCACAAGAGCAGTCGGGTAACGAAGGCGAACGGCCGTATTGGCCAATCCATCGGCAGATCCTGCTGTTCCACAGGCACCTAGGAATTGATAGAGTTTTCCATCGGCATCCATTTTCAGGATGCAGTGATCACTATATCCTGCAATATAGATGCTGCTTCCATCGGAGACAATTCCTTCCCCTGAGTTGAGTTTGTTTAAGAGAGCGGAGGTTCCATTGACGTTGGGTGTTCCTGCAGTCCAAGCCTGGCATCCCAGGGATATATTGCCTGCGATGGTGGATACGGTTCCTGCATTGAGAATAGCAAGACCATTGAAGATGCTCGCATTCGATACTCCCGAGTTGTACGCACGAATGATACAGTCAGGAGTGGATTGTTCCTGATAAAGAACGTGCCCATTGTGAACGGTGACACCCGTAGGGGAGCGCATGAGGACTGCAAAAGGATCTTGGTTCTCGACGCTGCCATCACCTAAGCCCGTTCCAATGAGCGTGGAGACCATCCCTGTGGTGAGATCCACTGAGCGAATCCGGGAGTTAGCACTATCGGAGTAAAGAATCGTATTGGAAGCAGAGTTAAAGTGAAGGTAGACTGGAGAATTCATCATGACACGCGGAGCAGGAAGAGCCGTGTCGGTGAGGAATCCGCTTCTCAGGCGACCGGCTCCAATGATGGTGTTGCTGCGGCCATTGGCAATGGAGAGGTCGAGGGTACGAACACGCGCATTGCCTTGATCGGCAAAAACGAGCTCCGTATTGCTGATCGAATGAATCGCAAGTCCGCGAGGAGAAGAAACGCGTGTGAGCTTACCCACATCTTCTCCGTTGTAGGAAGCATTATTAGTTCCTAAGACAATTCCAGATTCAAACGACCGAATCTTGTTTCCGCCGAGATCGACATCCGTGAGTAGCGTGTTGAGGTACATCACGTAAGAATTTCCTTGCGCAGAGACAAAAATTCCGTTGAGCGTCGAGCCCGTGAACCAGGGTCTGAGAGCATAGGATTGTGTGAATTGAATCCGATCCAACGCGTCGTTTCGAGTGGCGTTATTGGCTCCACCCGCAATTGTCCCCACACTGTTTGCAGCAATCGAGGTGGGAACCGGCTTGCGATAGAAAAAAGCAATCGAGTCTGTGCCTGCAGCTAACGTAACGTAGGGAAGACCTGATGCCGTGACAAGCAGAAGTGTTGAACACGTATTGTCAGAGTAGAAGGTCCCCGGAGCAGCATCATCCAGAGCAATGTTGCGGGCGACTGCAGTGTTTGCGGCCACGCCTGAGCTATTCGTTGAGACCACGTTGTATAATTGGCAATTTCCGTTTGGAATCGACGCAGGGCCAAAGATGGCAAGGTTTGTAGCAACCCCGGTCGCGCTTGAGGTGTGACTGAAAGTTGGATAGGTGAGGCCAGCTGCGCCAGAGGCGAAGCTGGAGGTGAGGGTTTTGGCGCTGTATGCGCTTGTGGGCTTAAACCAGAATTGGAAGCGGTTGGCGCCAATAGCGATGCTGCCAGGTAAGGTGGTGAGTGCTCCAGCGCACCCGGCTGCTGCTGAGAGCACTCCTGTCGCTCCAGCTCCGATTCCAAGATTAAAGCCAACAGCTGCGTTGGTGTTGAGTAAGTTTCCGCTTGCATCCGTGACCACAGCCGTCATGGCGTAGCAGTTTCCGTTCACCATGTTGGTGGGGCCCATGATTCGGAGACTGCTCGGAGCTGTGTTTGAGCTTGCCGTTTGTTGGACAGAGAGCCCGGCTGAGGTAGAAAGCGGGGAGCCTGAGGTATCTGTGGCGTAGATCGTTGCTGCCCCGGAGGAGTCATTAAACGGGGTCACGGTTCCACCTGAGAGGTTGATGAATCGAATTCGGTTATTTCCACCATTCACCCCCTCGACTAAATACAGGTTGCCTGTGTTGGGGTCGCCCTGGATGTCCCAGGGATATTGAGTTCGGGCAGTGCCGGCAGTTCCGAGGGTTCCCTCGTTCACGGCTGCTGTAGTTGCTCCTGCGGTTAAAGCTCCCAGAACCATGTGCCCGGTCCCATCCGCCAGGTTGAGTCGTTTCACAGCGTAGGTTCCATAACAAGAGATGTACAGGTTGTTATTCGATGAATTCAGCCACAAGCCAATCGGAGTTCCACAGACATGGCTAGTGCCTGCTGATCCATCGGTGTTTGCGGCTAGGCTTTGAGTGTTCGAGCAAGCCGATGCGGCAGGACAGATGCCAAAGACGGTAGTGAGAGATCCTGTTTGATCCAGCTGGGCCACACGATGGTTTGCTGAATCGGCGATGAATAAACGATCGTTTGCGGAATCATAGGCTAATCCTCGGGGAGTGCTGAGCTTGTTCTGAGTGTAAGTGTACCCCAGGTTTTCTTCGTTACGTCCCGGTGCTCCATTTCCCGTGAGGATCCGCATTTGTCCGGGTTGAATCGTCATCCCTAAGCGGTTAACTGGGGTTGCCCCGCGATTGAGAAAGCCCACGACATGGCTATGTGAATCGGAGAAGAAGATGTTGCCTGCCCCATCATCAATCACAAATTCGGGCTGCACATTGACTTTGTTTTGATCATCAGCTGGAGGCTTACACCTTGCTGGCGATTTCTTTGCACTTTCACTATGTCGATATAGCCGTAACTCTGCCCACAGATTAACGTCTAATCGTCCAGCAAGCACAGGGCAAACACCCACTCA
>JBMSSC010000116.1:0-7992 GCA_049424145.1 Bdellovibrionia bacterium | reverse complement strand
GTTTTGGATACCATGTTCAGGATCCCGAACGTTACGGAGTAGTTCAGTTTGATCATTCAGGCAAAGCCATTAGTCTGGAGGAAAAGCCTCAGGTTCCAAAATCGAACTGGGCTGTCACGGGCCTCTACTTTTATGATTCTCAGGTCGTAAACCTTTCTAAACAACTCAAACCATCTGCAAGAGGAGAGCTTGAGATCACTGATTTGAACCTCTTGTACCTCAAACAAGGAAAACTCCATGTGGAGCTTTTTGGTCGCGGAGTCGCATGGCTTGACACAGGGACTTTTGACTCTCTGATTCAGTCTGCTCTATTTGTTCAAACCATTGAGCAGAGACAGGGGCTCAAAATTGCTTGTCTTGAAGAAATTGCTTACCGCCAGGGACTCATTTCAAAAGAGCAATTGGCAGTTCTTTCTCAAAAACTCATCAAGAGCGCATACGGACAATATCTGCAACGAGTTCTCAAAGAACCGAATCGATTTGATTAATGAGAAAAATTCTAGTTTTAGGTGTCCAGGGTCAACTAGGTCGCGCGCTAAGGGAAGTCCTAAAAGGGACATTGACCGTATTTGCCTCCAGAGCAGAGGTTGATCTCGTGGATCCTTGTGCGGTTGAGAGATTTCTTCAAGCAGAGCGTCCCAATGTCTTAATCAATGCTGCTGCATACACCGCTGTGGATCAGGCCGAGTCGGATCGTGAGGCTGCTCATCTGGTCAATGCTCTGAGCCCAGGAGTTATGGCCGAATGGTGTGTTAGGAACCAGGCACAGTTCGTCCATTTCTCAACCGATTACGTCTTTTCAGGCGATGGCATCACACCCTGGAGAGAGTCGGATCCCACCTCCCCTTTAAATGTTTATGGTCAGACAAAGGCGCAGGGAGAGGTCTTAATTGAGCATGCGGGCGGCCAATACTTGATTTTTAGAACCTCCTGGGTCTACGATTTAAGCGGGAAAAATTTTTTGCGAACCATAATCCGACTCGCCAAGGAGCGGGAATCATTACAAGTGGTCGATGATCAAATTGGAGCTCCTACCTATGCTATGGATCTGGCTCAGGGCGCCTGGGATGCTCTCTGTCTAGCTCAGGGAAGAAATTCTTTCCCCAGTGGGATCTACCACCTGTGCAATCAAGGTGAAACCAGTTGGTATGGGTTTGCTCAGGCTATTTTCTCAGAACTCGCAGATTCTGGCGTCGTGCTTCAGGTGAAGCAGGTCAACCCAGTGGTTTCATCCCTATATCCGACTCTTGCCAAGCGGCCTAAAAACTCACGTCTATCTCAGGCTAAAGTGTTTCAGACCTTTGGCCTCACTCTTCCCCATTGGAAGGTGAGCTTACAAAATGCAATCCGATCAGGAATTCAGGAGTTTAAATGAAGATCGATAAAACGAACTTAGAGGGAGTTCTCAGTATCGAACTCGATTTATGGAAAGATCATCGTGGTTTTTTTATTGAGCGATTTAATAACGAGAAGTTTCTTGAAGCTAATCTTCCTACTCAGTTTGTGCAAGATAACCACTCCCGTTCTAACCCAGGAGTCTTAAGAGGGCTTCACTTTCAGACTCAGCCTGCTCAAGGAAAACTCGTTGGTGCGATTCGAGGTCGAATTTGGGATGTTGCCGTTGATATTCGTCCGTATTCTGAAACCTTTGGTCAGTATTTTGGAATCGAGCTTTCATCGGAAAAAGGGAATCTTCTTTGGATTCCTCCTGGGTTTGCCCATGGATTCTGTGTTTTAGGAGAAGAGCCTGCCGATGTCCTCTACAAAGTCGATGCGATTTATAATCCCAAAACCGAAGGGGGCATTCTCTGGAACGACTCTAAACTTCAGATTCCATGGCCAATCTCTGATCCCATTATTTCAGAGCGCGATTTAAAACTCCCCACGCTCGAGGCCCTTCAAATCTCTGGTGGATTGTCTTTCTCTCAAAGGTAGGTCAGAAGGTAGTGGGTTTCCCCTTTTTTTCAAGGATCAAAGATTGTCTCAAAGAAAGCCTGGATTCTTTTTTTGCCACTCAAGTGGATGTTGAATCCTTGGTGATTCGGGAGTGGATCGGATCTGCGGATTCTTGCCTCAACCAAAATCAGATTAAAAAAAAGAGGATCTGTTTTTTTTCTCATTACGACCGAGACGGTAAAATTGATGATTACGTTTTATACTATTTGAAATGTCTAAAAGAGTGTGGATTAGATCTTATTTTTATTACGACCTCTGACCAGGAACTCGATGAAGAAATCAAGCGAGTTCTTCCATACTGTGTCCTTGCTATTCAGAGAAAGAATATCACCTTAGATTTTGGTTCTTGGAGAATTGCTTGGGACCGAGCAACCCATCTGCTTGAGATGAAGATGCACTATAATCAGCTCGTCTTAGCCAATGATAGCGTTTACGGGCCTTTTTTTTCGCTTCCACAGATCTTTTCTGAAATGGAACTGAAGAACTTAGATTTTTGGGGGATGAGTAGTAGTGAAGAGATTACAGATCATCTACAATCTTATTTTTTAGTTTTTGAACAGAAAGTTTTTCATAGCCAAACGTTTGAAAAATTTTGGACTAATTTTATATTCTATCGGAGGAAGTCTACAATTATTAGAAAGTATGAGATCGGTCTAAGTCGGCTTGCAATAGCAGAAGATTGGCGTCGAGGTGCCTGGTTTCAGATTGAGTCAGAGTCGAAATTTGATGTAAATCCAACGCTTTTTTCCTGGGACGATCTGATTCAGAGACATAAATTCCCATTTTTAAAAACGGAGGTATTAAGACTCAATCGGGCACGCTCAAAAAATGTGAATTGTTGGGAAAAAATTGTGAGTAAAAGCTCAGAGTATCCTATTTCATTGATTAAGAATCACGTAACAAGAGTTCGGCAATAGAAGATATCGCTTACTGGAGTCTGTGACGCAATTATTTAGTTAAGGCAGGCTCGATTTTATGTAAAGAGATGGATAACTTACTTAATTTAAAATAAATTTTATCCACAGGGTGGAGCGATCAGCAGGTCAAAATAAGCTAGAGTGTTGAAATAATCCTGATCCGAAATAACCTGACTAAAGCCGAAAAAAAGAGGACTCATGTCTGCATTCTTTGGATTCAAAACCCCATGTGAGAAGAATGTTTTATACTCCCTCTGTCCGAGCTATGTCCAGAGATCAAGGGTCTGAGACCTCTTGTTGATGCACGATTGTTTCCACGAGATTTGGGTTGAAGGTGGAGTGATGAGCTAATACCTCATTGAGTTTACGAAGAAATCAAGTACCCTGAGGGTCTAATTGGAATTAATTATCGATCCGGGCTAGGAAGGTTCTAAATTTAAAGTTTAGGCCTCATTTTCTGGAATGAGGGAGCTTGATGTAAGTGATGTCGATGTCCTTGACAGAGATAGTAGGTAATTGATTGCTAGTTTTCATTTGAAAAAAACTTATTTCATTTCCACATTGACGTCATGGGTTCTAATCGATTCTATGTCTGATATCGGTTGTATAAAAACTCAAATAGACGTTTGCAAAATGAGCAGCAATATGGATAAAAACTCTCCTATGTCTGGGTCCCTATGAATACGCAGAATGAGCTAATCAAGCGAATAATTAATCAGCATCAATTTAAAATAATAAGTTTTGATATATTTGACACCTTGTTGTATCGACCAGCTATCTTTCCGACCGACGTCCTTAGTCTGATCCGGGAAAAGGCTCAAATTAGTTTCGGTAAATTTGATTTTTATTCTGCCCGATTAAATGCCGAGACAAAGATGAGGGCAAAATCAAAATTGGCCAATGATAGCTATTCAATTTTCGAGATCTACGATTTCATCGCTAAGGAACATGGGCTCGACCATGAAAAGTGCCAAGCCATTTGTAAGGATGAAATGCAAATCGAAAAGACCGTTCTCCAAGTTCGACCTGACATTAAAGAGTTATATGAATATGCCGTATCCTTGGGTAAACGTATTATTGCCGTTTCGGATATGTACCTTCCAAGTAGCTTTTTGCGAGACGTGTTGGAAGATAGAGAGATCTTCGTCAGCAGTCTTTATGTTTCCTGCGAGCACGGTAGAAGAAAAGACCGGGGCGACTTCTTTCAATATATTACTAATAGAGAAGGTGTTTCATCTTTCGAGGTTTTGCACATAGGGGATAATTTAAATTCTGACTATCATAAAACAATTGAATCAGGTGTTCCTGCTTTTCACATTCCATCAAGCATAGAAAATGTTATTAAATCAAATAATAAATATAAATATTTATTTAAAAGATTTAATTCTCTTGAGGTAAACTCACGTATATTAATCGGCTTGGCCTTTTCTAGCTGGTTCTCAAGGTCAGGTGTTCAGGTGTCGCCATCGCTTTATTTCAATAATGATTTAAAAATGTTTGGATTTATAGGTCTAGGTCCAGCTTTGTTTCATATTGCAAGCTCAATAGCAAATAATAAAGAGATTCAAAAAAACTATAGTGTAATTAATTTTACTTCTCGCGATGGATATCTGCCAAAGAAGGCGTATGACATCATTTCAAAATATCAAAAACTGAGGCCATCGTTTTATCTTTACGCAGGAAGAATGGCCTATGATATTTATCGTTTCAAAGGAGACCTCTTCTCATATTTCACCGGGTCTGTTTCGAGAGAGAAGGGGTATACGCTGAGATCTCTTATCTATTCTCTTTTTGCAGATAAAAATCAAGATCTGCTTCAATTAATGCTAGCTGAGTTTAAATGTGACGAGCTAGATTCTGATTATCAAGAGTGTAGTGAGTTGATCAGAAATGCCTGTGAAAAGTATCAAAGTCAATTGATATCCTTTTTTACAGATGAACGCCATATTGCGGCTGAATATTATAAAGAAAACCTTAGAACGGTAAATAATCGAGCGATTGTATTCGATGTTGGGTACAGTGGCTCAATCTCAAATGCAATTGGGGAATTAACTGGCTTTTTCATAGATAAAATATATCTTCAACAAGAAATTAAAAATGTAAACATAGATGCTCGAAACAAGACTAAAACATGGAGGTTTTTTCAAGATTCGGCTAATATCAGGAAGTCTGTTCCTGGTTTCTATCTTCTTTTTGAAGAGCTTTTCTCTTCATCTGAGGCTGCATGTGTTGGATTCAGAAAGTCACCAGAAGGGAAAATTCAGCCGCTTTTTGCTTCTGGTGAAAATTTTAGTGCAGCTATGCTTGCTGATTTACAGCAGGTTCAAGATGGGGCTATCGAGTTTGTTGAACTTGCGATGCAGGCGCTTGGACCTTACTTCTCTTCTATTTCAGTAAAAAATCCGTCAGATTTGGCTTTGCATTTGGTCAGGGCATTTTCGAAATCTCATTCGAATGAAGGGAGGATTTTTCGTAATATTTTCTTCTCGGATTTTTACTTTTTAAACTCAAGCAGTGCTCTTTCTGAAAAGCTCCATCTCGGTAAAATTAAGGGTAATGTGCACACTAGGGATGGCCTTGATGATCTCTCTAGAATGGTTTCCTCTCGTTCAGATAGGCCGTCTGAATTGCTCAAAGATGTGAGTAGAGTCGGTATTCACTTACACTTTTTTAGTTTTCCAGCTTTTTTCGAATTAGTTGAAATTCTTTGTGGTCTTCCTTTACAGTTTACATTGATTGTTACACTATGTGATCCAAAGTATGAGCCAATTGTTCGATCATTTTTTAATAAAAATGTTATAATTAACTTGAAATCTCTAGTTGTTAAGGTTGTTCCAAGTCGAGGAATTGATGTTGCTCCGTGGTTGATTTTCGGCGGAGACATTCAAAAAGACCTTGATTTTATTTTTTATATTAATCCTAAAGATTTTAGGAAGTTTGGGCATAGTTCAAACTTGAGAGGGTCCCTGGCTCGGAACTTCGTTTCTCCCGAAGCAGTTTCTGATATTTTCACCTTGTTCAGTCAGGATAAACGAATTGGGCTGATTCTTCCTGCTTCTTATAAGCACGCTTTTCCTATAATGGGGGCGAGTGGTGATGTGTTGATTTCTGATGAGGCTTTGAAGCTGCTGCAAGAATTGATGAAGAAAATGAATATTTTGAGTAACATAGGCAGAGGTGATAGTTTTTTTTCAGTTGGAGAGATGTTTTGGTATCGGACTTCTGCTCTAATTCCGTTATTCAATGTGGGTTTGGATTTAAATGGTTTTCAAGATGAGCCACATATTATGGATTCTTCGGTTTCTCAGGCTGTTGCTCGGTTGCCTCATGTCGTCTCAGATTTTCAGGGCTATGAGACCAAAATCTATATTTCTCAGCGCGAGATATTGGAGGGCTATCTGTCAGGTCAAGTTTCGAAGGGGTTGCTGCAAAACTGTGTTGGGCTGGTGTCGGTTCTGTCGCTCAAATTGTCGGAATTTGTGTGTATTTCAAAGGAGTGGGCTCTCTGTTTTTTTCCTCCAAGTAGTGTCGGGTATCAATTGTTTTACAGCGTCTCAAGGCCAATCTTGCGCTTTCTTCGATCCGTACGCTCAATGGTGAGTTGGCCTCGTTCATAATTTGGGTTTTCGATTTTATACTATTAGAATTTCCTTTCCTGTCTTTTTAGGTTGGCGTCCTAGAATTGAATGAGGCGGCTTGGTATTAGGATTGCGTAGGCTGTTTTTTTAAATTAAGCCGTCTGCCTAATTTTCTTAAATCGAGGATCGACACTACTTCTGCCTGTCCGATTGCGGATTCGATTTTTCTTATTTTTTCAGGGGTCCAGGCTCGGTCGAATCTAACGAAAGGAAGATTGATTATTCCTTGCGTGTATACGACTGCGGTTGATTGATCGGAAATAGTCCACAGCGAATGTCTTCAGAGGGTGGTATTCATTAAATGAATTTCGGCAGGATCGCCCTGACGAATTATAAACTATCATCTGATCAGTATACATTGTGGTTTTCATCTAGTCGGCGTCGCTCTTAATATTGAGCTTCTTTTGTTTCTCCGGCTGTGTTTTCAGAGTTGGCTTAATTTGGACTTCTTTTCCTGTGGTTTAGGTAGTTTAGGGATCCTGGGCGTCAAAGGAGGGAGGCTCCAATGTGTTTTCGCGCGTCTTATCTCGCGATTTGATAGGGGGCTTGATGCTAGGAGATTGATTTTGCTTGCAAGAGTCGTATTTGGTCTCGTATAGTTCCCAGGAAAATAGTAGAAAAAATATAATGACGAGATTAAATTAAATAATCTTTTTTCTAGGAGCGTCATGATCCATTCCGATGTCAAAACCTTGCTCGGTCTGCCCGAGTATGCGGTCGATGAGTATAATATTACAGCCATGATCAGCTACTGGCCGATTATCGAACGACTCCTCAAGCTGTTTTCGCCCAAGGCGATCTGTGAAATTGGCTCAGAGCGTGGTCTGACAACAGAGAAGTTACTAGCTTACGCAACAGAGTTTGGTATCACGCTTCATTCTGTCGACCCAAGTTTGGACACACGGTTTAAACAGACGGACTATTTTGCGCCTCACCGAGTCACGTCTAAGGAGTTTTTGGAATTGGGCAATGAAATCTCCTTTTACCTCCTCGATGGAGATCATAACTACTCCACAGTAGCTCTTGAGTTGGCTGCATGTGAGAGGAATGTAAATCCAGGGGAGCCTGCTTGCATACTCCTTCATGATGTTTCCTGGCCTTGGGCTTTTCGGGATTTATACTACTCTCCCACGCGAGTAACTAACCCAAAAGCTCATTCTTACTCGACGGCAATACACCTCGAAGATCATGAGTTTTCCCGGTCAGGTTTCCCGAATGGTAATTCCTACGCAATGGCTAATGAATATGGAGGCCCGAAAAATGGTGTTTTGCAGGCTGTGACTGACTTCATCAGGAATCGACGCGATTGGAATTACTTTCAGATTCCTTCCTTGTATGGCTTGGGGATCCTTACAAGGACAAGCGGTCTTTCCTCTGAAAAGCGGGATGAGTTCAACTTACTGATCGATACACTCAGGTGGCTATCTCCTTTTCTTTCGATTTTGGAGGGTAATCGTCTTCGTCTTCTTCAAGGCCTAAAC
>JBMSSC010000115.1:0-8219 GCA_049424145.1 Bdellovibrionia bacterium | reverse complement strand
TTATCCAGCAGTCTACGTATCCTACGTGCATGCCAAGCAATTTGCGCGGGTCATGGAGTTGCTGGACCCTTCTGCTCACTACCGCTTGCCCACAGAGGCTGAGTTTGAGTACGCAGCGCGGGCAGGTACGACAACGGAGTATTACTGGGGGGATGAAATGGACCCCAGCTTCGCCTTTTATAAGGAAAACGTAAGCATGGTTCACCAACATGCTCAGAATGTGAAGAGCTGCCCTGTTGCCTCTTTAGAGAAGAAGTATCCGGGGTATTGTGCCAATGATTTTGGTTTGATGCACATGCTGGGGAATGTTTGGCAATGGACGAGTGATGCTTATACAAAGAACTATGAAAGTGCCTCAATTGATGGAAATCAAATCGTCACTGGCCCTTCTGATGCACAGCATGTGAATCGGGGAGGGTGCTGGGCCTCCAGTGCTACGTACCTGAGATCCTCATTTCGAAATGAGGCTCCCAATGGCAGTAGTGAGTTTCTCGGTTTTCGATTAGTGAGATTGCCTAAGACGCAGTAATTAAAGTTCTTAAGTGAGAGAACGGGAGCCTTTCTAATGGAGTGGAGGAGAGAGGTTCCCGTTATTTTTTTGATCTCTATTTATCTCTCGTCTACCTCGAGCTCTTCCTCTATCTCTACCTCTACCTCTTCCTTGGATCATCCGTCCTGGGTTGGATCAGTTTTTGTGATTCCGTCTTGAGCTGGCTTACGGTCTATTTTTTTGGGGGCTCAGGAGTACCGTCTTCGTTCTCCAGTAAGGTTTGACGAACCAGGTTTCTCACCACGCGATTTCGATTCACTCCACCCATGAGGGCTTTGACTTCATCATATAAGGCTGAGTCATTGACTAGGGCGCCTAGGGTTCCGGTTCCGTTATTGATCTTTTCAGTGATCTCAGCTAATTGGGTTGAAATCCGTTTGACTTCAATGCTTCCGATTTGCTCGTTGAGTTTCTGGGTAGCCTGAGCCAGATTGGTGGAAGTTTTAGTCATGTTTTTAAAGAAAATTTCGCTTCGATTTTCAGTCTCAAAATGAGAAAGGATCCGATCGAGGTTTGAGGCAATTCGATTCAAGGACAGCATGAGTTGATCGCCCTTGGATAAGAACTGAGAGAGGTCTTTGGATTGCTTAATATGAATTTCCCCTCGGTCGGGTAACATGGCTTCTTGCTCTGTTCCTGGGGTGATGCTGAGGTACTTATCTCCTAAGATGCCTTGGGTGGCAATCTCAATGGAGGAATCCTTTCGGATCCATTCCTCATATTTTTTTCGGACATTAAACAGCACCATGATCTTTTTCGTCTGCTGATCGAAGTCGATCTTTTCGACAGTGCCTACAGGCATTCCACCGAGTTGGACCTTGGCTCCTGTAAGCAGTCCCTCGGAGTTTTCGACACGAGTGATGTAGCGCATTTTTGAGTTAAATAAACCCTGCGTGTTGCCCAGTAGGACGACAGCCAGCATGAGGAGGACTAAGCCGCTGGAGACAAAGATTCCTACCTTAATCTCAGTCCCTAATTTTCTCTGCATAAAAACGTTTCCTCTTTCACGGATGACTCACTTCGTTTCCCATGGCGCTACTGATAAAAGATTGAACCAAAGGATCTTTTGATTTTTTAATGTTTTCAACTGAGTCGATGATGTAGATCGATCCATTATAAAGAATTGCGATTCGATCTGCAATTTCGAATGCGGCGGGAATATCATGGGTGACAAATATTCCAGTGAAGCCTCTTTCCTTGAGCTTCAGGATATTGGCTAGCAGTCGCTTCGTATTTAAGGGGTCTAAGCCAGCAGTAGGTTCATCAAAGAGAATGATCTCGGGCTCCAGGATCGTTGCCCGAGCGAGACCTGCCCGCTTTTGCATTCCCCCGGAGAGTTCATTTGGGTAAAGGAGATTTGAATTTTTAAGCCCCATGAGCTCGAGCATTTCATTGATTTTCAGCTGAATTTGCTTCGGGCTAAGCTGGGTGTGTTCTTCAAGAGGGTAGGCTAAGTTTTCTTCAATGGTTAATGAATCAAAAAGTGCACCATTTTGAAAAACGTAGCCAATCTTAAGCCGCAGTTTGAGAAGTTCTCGTTCCGTGGCCTGCGCAATATCATGGCCTTCAAAGAGGATCTTGCCTGAGTCTGGCTTTTCAATTCCAATAATCGATCGTAAGATGACGCTCTTTCCTGTTCCTGAGCCTCCTAAGAGACCCAGGATTTCACCCTTTTTTAGCTCAAATGAGAGACCTTTGAGAACCCTTTTCTCACCGAAACACTTATGGAGTTGTTTTACTTCTAAGGCTGAGGTGCTCATTGTGCGTAGACCGTGAGGATGAAGATTTTAGTAAGAAAAAAATCACTGACCATAATAAAAATGCTCGACGTTACAACTACCCAGGTGGTGCTATTGCCTACTCCCTGAGTTCCTCCCTCCGTTGTCAGGCCCTTCCAGCAGGCCGTTAAGGAAATAAAAAACGCAAACACAAGGGTCTTTGTCATGCTCGTTAGGAAATCAGACAGCCTTAAGGTTTCAATGGACTTGGTTATAAAATACTCAGCATTGATTCCTAAATCATTGAGGCAGACTAAAAGAGCACCAAACAGACCAATGTAATCAGCAATGAGCGTCAATAGGGGTAGGGCAATCATGCTTGCAATGACTCGGGGAATGACAATTCGCTTAATTGGGCTTGTGCCGAGAGCTCGGATGGCGTCAATTTGCTGAGAGACCTTCATGGAGCCCACTTCCGAGGCAATCCCTGATCCGATTCGGCCTGCAACCAGGAGGCTTGTGAAAACCGGTCCCATTTCTCTTAGGATGGCAAGGGAGACAACTTTTGGGACATAAAGGGTCCCGCCAAACTTCTCCACTCCTGCCCCAAACTGAAGAGCCATGACTGATCCTGTGGCTAATGCCGTAACCGATACAAGAAGCAAGGAGCGCGCTCCAATGGCCAAGAGCTGTTCGATGATGAGTCCCGGGTAATAGGGGGGATAGGTGCATTCCTTCACCACTTCAAAAAAAAGCAAGGTCAATCCCCCAGCACTCTGGAGTCCGGAGAGCATTCGTGTTCCAACGGACTCAAACGCAAGAAGTGTGACTTTTCTTTGAGGAGACGGGCTATCTTTCGTGGATTGAGAGCTCATAGCTGAAACGATCTCCCTATTTGGCATGAAATGTCGAGACGAAATGTAAAAAGTCATCTTCGTTGGCTTGAAAGGAATGGGAACGGGCAATGTAGATCAAATCATAGGTGCATCCACCGATCTGAAAAACGATGGTCTCGAGCGTGATCTCTTGGTGATGAAGCGAGCCAGTCGCAATGGTTCTCAGTGCAGGGTGGTGATCGACCCGAAATTCCTGCTGTGTTTTTGTTGCGGGCTGAAACACGCCTAAGATCAATTCATCAGAGAGGTGTTTTAGGGTTCGTTTTTTTGATCCCCGTGAGTAATTCTTACAAGCTGAGTTCACCGAGATCGTCGAGCCCGTTTTCTGATCTTGATAAAGAATGTCTGAGCGCTCGGAAGCAGGGACTTGGCTGAGGTGAAACGCCCCTGAATTAGGGATCAAATGGGGTTCGACTCCCTCAGGGCTTGGTTCTGTGGAGCTCGATTGCACTTGAACCCATCTCGGATTCTTCTGGGATAGATCTCCTAAAGAATAGGTCGATGACTTCTCCTCAAAGGGTTTAATGTTTCCAAACAGAAGGCTAGTGCAGCTGCTCAGAAGAAGAATCAGGCTCAGGCCAGTGCCGAGACGAACGCTCAGAGGAAGAGATCTGGGGTTGCCTCGGTCTTCAACTTCAGGCAGATGGGGAGGGCAAATCTCAGAGGTCTTTTCCGAAGAGGTCAGTGCTGAAGCAGACTTCCCTTGGCTGGGAATCCAAGACGTTTTTCCGGGGATGTGCAGTGGGGTGGGGTTTCTCATTCTTTTGGATCTCAATTTCTCTTCACTTTTTCTTAAACGTGCCTGGGCAAGCGTTGAGGAGATTTGTCCGTTACTCCCCCCTGGATTCATCGTGGGTTCCTTCAACCACCCTTGGCTTAAGCTCTTTTTGACTTTCCTTCCTCTAGGTTATCGGAACTTTGATTTTAATATATAGTCCGTCAAAGTTCTGTCGTAAACTGCGGTGTTTTCTGACAGAAGGTCAAAAATTTGAGGACAGAATTTTCCGAAAGGTAAAAACCGAGTCTACAAAGTTTGCCCAGATGAATCAATGGATTAGCGTATTTTTGCCTATTTTACTCGAAGAAAAATTTCATTGGCATCTATTTTGCGAGGGAAGGGGGAAGGAGCAGGATGCTCGAATGAAACTTTCACATCGGATTGTGACCGGAATCATCTTTTTTTTCTCAACCGCAACGCAACTTCGCGCAGAGGAGCGTTTTTCTCTTAAAACCTTTAAAACTCATAGCAGGCTGGTGGTTCGAGTGGATCCCAGTGTTCCGGTGAGTCTGAAGACCCATGCTCAGGGGTTTGAGATTCTGCTGAAGGGACTCACCTTGCTTGATTTTGTCCCTTCTGCTGAGAGCCACGAGCTTTCGGGGTCTGCCCGTGAGTCCCTTCAGGGGCTTCATGATCTGCGGTTGCAAAAGTTGGATCTGAAAGAAGGAGACGAGGGAATCCGAGTCCTGGGACGGTGGAGTTTTCCTAAAGGGAAGCAAGCCTTAGCGACTCCTCAGATGGAAACCTTTGAGTTCTGGGAGAAAAAGCCTCAAGCCTATGTTCTCGATTTTTGGCTGAAAGAGGGACCCACTCTCAGGGAGATTGAGGCACTGAATCGAAAGAAAACTGAAGTCGCTCAGAGAAAAGCTTTGAGTGAAGTTCGAGAAAAGACGAAGGCCAGGAGGCTTGCCACCTTGAAGTGGGAGAATGATTTTCTGAATCCCATGAAGGCCTGCGATATCCCCATGAGTGATGAGAGTGATATTTTCCTCAAGTTTAATACAATCCACCAGCCGGTGGATTTTGGTCAATGGTTTACCTATCCCACTCCCGATATTAATTTCTCCTACTTTAGGCCCACTCAGAAGGCTCGAGATGCCCAGTACGTGAGATTGGCCTTAAACCTCTATAAGGAGGGCAAGTGGGGGCTCGTGGTTCGAGTCTTAGATTTTTTGGGTCAAGAATTTCCTCACTCCGAGTACGCCAAAGAGATGAAGTTTTTAAGGGCCAATGCCTATATCAAGCTTGGACTGGAAGGAAAATCCAATGAGTTACTGAGGCAGATCATTGCTGATTACGATGAAAAGAGTCAAGGCTCCTCTGTTGCGCTGTATTCGGCCATGTATTTGGCTGGGAAGTTCATGAAGAATGGGAATATCCTTCCAGCCATTGAAAACCTTCAGTGGTTGGTCAAAAACTATTCATCTTTTAGTGAGTCCTGGATTTTTCACCTGGGCTTAGCGGAAAACTATGCTCGGCTCAAGCAGACGGAGGCTGCGGCTCAGGAGTACCAGCTCGTCATTGAGCAAGCGCCTACGCCTGAGTCCAAATCACAGGCTGCCTTTCGCGTGGGAGACCTTTATCTGGAGAGGCATCTCTATGCAGAGGCCCTAGCGAGTTATGCCAAGAACTTAAGTCTAATCAAAGGTCAAGTCAGGCCATTGCCTAGTTTCTTTTTAAATCGAGCCGAAGCGCTCTATCAACTGGGGCAATTTGACACGGCAACAGCAGTCTTAAAACAGTACTTAAATGAGTTTCCGGCCCATCCAGAAGGCTGGCGAGCGATGATTCGTCTGGGCGAAATGGCTGCAAAAAATACCCTGGACCCAGAGAGAATCAAGGAGTCTCGTTTGTGGTTTTCTCAAGCCATTAATCGCTTCCCGCTCAGTCCTGGGGCGCTGATTGCTCGGATGCGCCTGATTCCTTGCGGAGATCATGCGGGGATGGATTTTGTGACCAGCGAGAAGTTTTTTCGCCAAGAGGCCACCGAGTTTGATGGCGAAGGTGAGATTAGCTTAGATCACTATAACGACCTCCGCGCTTTATCTCATGTCCGAAGTGTTGCATCGCTGGGAACGGCCGAGGCGTTAAGCCAAATTGCCCTGGAAGAGCTCAAGTCGGTGAAACAGGGTTTTGTTCGCCGTAAAATCCTGCTGATCACCTCGGAGAGCATCCAAAGAGAGATCATTCGTCTCCTTCGGGAAGGGAAAGATTTTCAGGCGTTAAGCTTCTACTCATCCACTGAGGAGCTCCTCAATCAGGATCATGAGGGGGAAAAAATTGATTACCTCTTAGCTCTGGCTCAGTCCGCATCGAATCTGGGCCTTGGAAATTTGGGTCAGAAACTGGTTCAGACCTATCAAAAGCGGCGCGATAGTCTGAAGAAAAAGTTGGGCGAGCAAAGTCCTCAGATTATTTTCGCATCCACACGGGATGACCTTGAGGCAGAGATCAGGCAGAGTGAAGAATCCTTTGTTTCAGCCAAAGCACTCTGGATCTCGGCAAAAAAAGACGTGAAAAATTATCCTCAGATTGAAGCCCTTTTGAAAAAACTGAGGCCCGAATCCAGCTATGAGTACGAAAAAGAGATCATCTTAGGGCTGATGGCTCAGGAGCAGGGAGATTACAGGCAGGCTCTGGTCCATGCCGCTCATGCCAATCTTCAGAAAGCCTCCCCTCAAGTGAGCTCGTGGCTTGCTGATTTAACCTGGAAAGCAGGGGATCCAGAGGCAGCCTTACGATTGTTTGAGCAGTTGGAGAAAAACATCGAGTCAAAAAACGGGGGAGGCGCGTCGGATGCTTCGGTGGAGAGCACTTTGGGAGTCCCTCCGACTCGCAGCCTGAGCTCGGTGGCTCTTGCTCAGTGTCAGATTCTTGAGCAACTCAATCAGCTCGATGAGGCCGCTCTTCGCTATTCCCAAGAACGAAAAAAAGGCAGGGGTGGAAGCCAAATGGCCTATCAGTACGCTCGACTGCTGATGAAGAGTGGGGATTTGAAGAAAAAAGAAGAAGCATTAGAAGTTTTGGAAAAACTTTCCAATGAAGACTCGACAGAGGATCAAGAGGGTTTTTGGAAGAAATTAGCCCAAGAAACTCTTGCTGGAGAAAAAGTAAAAAAAACATTGAATTAAACCAAATGCCAGGGAGGGCAATCGAATGACGGAAATTATCACTTCAGATCGTAGGATGTTGGATATTATTCAACTGGCAAAAACGGTTGCGCCAAGCAAAGCAACGATCATGATTCAAGGGGAAAGCGGAACGGGAAAGGAGCTCATGGCTCGTCTGCTTCATGAGAATAGCTCCCGAGTACTGAAACCCTTTGTCGCCATCAATTGCGCTGCTATCCCTGAGAACCTTCTTGAATCCGAGCTGTTTGGTTATGAAAGGGGCTCCTTTACCGGCGCCAACATGAGTAAGCCCGGGAAGTTTGAAAACGCCAATGGCGGGACCTTATTTCTCGATGAGATTTCTGAAATGGAAATTCACCTTCAGGCCAAACTCCTCCGAGCCATTCAACAGGGAGAAGTGGATCGCATTGGGGGAAGAAAACCGATTCCCGTGGATGTGCGAATCATTGCAACCACAAATCGTGATTTGTCCGACTGTGTGAGGAAGGGAAGCTTTAGGGAGGATCTGTTCTATCGCCTGAATGTGGTGAACCTCACGCTGCCTCCCTTGCGCGAGCGGATGGGAGATATTCGAATCCTGGCTAACCGCTTTTTAGAGATGAATAACCGAACCAATCATAAGAGTATTCAAGGGTTTTCAGCCGATGGCTTGGCGGTTTTGGAGGCTCATCAGTGGCCAGGCAATATTCGGGAGCTTGAGAATGTGGTGGAACGAGCTGTGATTACGACCCAGTCGGATTGGATTACAGGTCGAGATATCACCATTGAGCGGCGTGAGGGGCGAATGGATCTGGCCTCGCGATGGGCAGTGGGTCAGTCACAGGATGCCACCCAAGGGCAGGGGGGATTGGACATCGCTGCTCAGGGATCCTCTCAGAGCTCCTCGTGGCTTCCTGGAAGTACGCTGGATGATATTGAACGCTCCGTCATCATTGCGGCCCTAGCCTATCATCAGGGTAATCGAACCCATACGGCTAAGTCCTTAGGGATTTCCATTCGTACTTTAAGAAATAAGATTGCTGATTATAAGAAAATCGGGATCTACGTCTAAGAGGGATCTAAACGGGTTGCCTGCCGATGAAAATTTGCCTCTCGGCTAAATTTCATCGGCAGGATCTTCCTCGGGAAAAAAACGTGGGTAAAAAA
>JBMSSC010000114.1:0-8249 GCA_049424145.1 Bdellovibrionia bacterium | reverse complement strand
AGCGGAAAAAGCCGCTTAAGGGAATCCCCCCGCGCAAGCGGCTTGGCCCTTTAGGACGGGGAGGACGTCAAAACGCATCGGAACTTGAGTTCGGCGTTCCTTTTTTGGTCCAATTAAGCGAAATCGAGTTTTCGTTCTTTGAAATTCAGATATACGGTTCGAGCACCAAAAAACATCTTGTGCTCGGTAAAATCTGTAAAGTACAGAACGAAACCTTTGAGACGTTGAAAGTCTGATCTGTTCAAGAAGATTTGCCAGAAGGCGGCTTGAACGTGAAAGAGAAGACGGGAGTCCAAAATTTAGACTGTCTCTCGGAGCCACTGTCGAACTGCGGTGGGTAATGACCCTAGCGGTGTCACTCCTGAAAGTTTGTTCAGGAGCGATTCGGACATGAATCGCCTTCGGGGAATCTCCCGCTTTCACGCCGGAGAGGATGTCAACGGAAAAAAACGGACTGGACGGAAGGTTAATTTTTTTGTACCGAAAGAACTATGGACAGGTCCCGTTCAGAACCTAAAATTGATCTCACCACCTTTATTCTCTCCATCTCATCAGCCGCATACATGGGTTTAGGCTTGGTTCCTCCTCCTGAGGGAGGGGCAGTGAAGGTTGACTTAGAGCTCGCTCGACAAAATATTGATCTTTTAGAGCTGATCTACGCGAAGACTCAAGGCAATCGAACTGCTGAAGAAGAAAAGTTGATTGATCAACTCCTGTTTGAAACTCGAATGAAGTTTGTGGAAAAGCAAAAAGAGTTGGAGTCCTAGGGGAAAACTGAATTGGGCTGGGAGGTAAAAATGATGAAAAAAAAAATGACGTTTCGTTTTGTTTTCTTTTTTTTAATCGGCTTAACACCCGCGGTTCTCTTTTTTACTCAAAACAGCTTGCATGCTCTGAATGAGTCCGCGCCTGCGGATACGTCCGGAAGTTCCAAGGCCGTTCACTTAAAAGAAGGGGATCCAGTCGGCTCAAGTTCGAACGTTTTTGTTCATTTGTCGAAAAAACTGATGCCTTCGGTGGTCAACATCTCGTCCATTACCCTAGTTCGAAACCCATTGGGTCAGATGGGCCCAGATGATGTCATGAGGCGATTCTTTGGGGATCTCTTTCGTCAGTACAACCGCGGAGGTCGCGGAGAGGACGACGAAGAGACGGGTCCTCCTTTGGTTCCTCCTCAGCGAGGTCAAAAGCTTCCCCGATCCATGTCGTTGGGAACGGGTTTTATTTTAGACTCCTCGGGATTGATCTTAACGAATAATCACGTGGTGGCTGAAGCCGATGAAATTAAGATCTCCTTTACTGAGGCACCGGATGAGAAGCCTTCGGATGCGGAGGTGGTGGGGCGCGATCCTGAAATTGATGTGGCCCTCATTAAGGTTAAAAACAAGCAGGACTTCGCACCGGTGATTTTGGGGGATTCCGATGCCCTTGAGGTGGGTGAGTATGTGATGGCCGTCGGCAATCCGTTTGGCCAGGGTCATTCGGTGACCCATGGGATCATTTCAGCCAAAGGGCGTATTGCTCCAGATTTTCCATTGGCCAGTTACATTCAAACGGATGCGCCCATTAATCCGGGTAATTCAGGCGGTCCATTGGTTAACTTAAAGGGCGAAGTCATTGGGATTAACAACGCGATTGATCAGCGTGCTCAAGGCATTGGCTTTGCCATCCCCATCAACCTGGTCAAGAAAGTCATTCCGCAGTTAAAATCGAAGGGATCAGTCACGCGTGGGTTCATTGGGGTTTTGGTGGAAAACCTCACTCCTGAAGTAGCCAGCAGCATGGGTGTTCCTCAAGATACGAAACATCCGGTGGTCACGCACGTTTATCCTGGCGAGCCAGCGGATCAGGCGGGAATCCAGATTTACGATGTCATTTTGTCCTTGAATGGGAAGTCCATTGCCACGGCAACGGATTTGATGTCGGTGGTGACTGGGCTATCGGTCGGAGAAACGGCCCAAGTCAAGCTGTTGCGTTCGGGTAAAGAGAAGGCCGTTTCATTGAAGGTCGGTAAGAGGCCTGAGGCCAATGCGGTTGCTCAGAAGGGGACCCCAAAGAAGGGGAAAAAGCAGCCGCATGTGGATACGGGAATGACCCTAGAGGACATCACAGTTGAGGTGGCCCGAGATTTAGGTTTACCAGAGTCCACCAAAGGGGTGGTTGTCTCCCAAGTGGCGTATGGAAGTCCTGCGGATAAATCAGGCTTGATTCGAGGCGACGTCTTGCTTGAGGTCGATCGAAAGCCCATTACGGATGCCGAGAGCTTTTATACCGTTGTGCGCGAGAAGAAAAGCTACTTGATCCGCGTCCGAAGAAGAGACCCTCAAGGGACTGAAGGATTTTTAGTGGTGATCCTCAACCTACGGGGTTAGAGCAAGCGGGATTTCGGGTCTTCAGTTCTTGCAGAAACTCGGGTCGACTCAAGAGCTTCGGTGAAACGGCTTTCCAAAACGGACAACGCTTCTGGGACTGAAACTTTTCTGCGAGTTGAAGGACGAACGCTGGGTCGTTCCAGGGGCCGGGCAGTGAGGTTTGGATCCTGCGAGCTAGTTCCGTGGAGGTCACGGTTTCTGGCGTTTGAAAGTAATGCAAGACGAGCTCGGCTAGGAAGTTGGGATCTGAGGCTGAGTCCAAAGGCGCATCGCTTGGGGCTGGAGCCTGAGCCGGTTGACCTTCTTGTTTTTTTGAGGTTTCAACAAGGGTTTTTTGAAGTTCATCAGGGCTCATCGGATCCTGAAAAACTTGATCGGGCAGGAGAGAAAAGAAGGACGCATCGCCTTGGATGGGCAGTCGCAAGAGGAAGCCTTTGGAGTGCAGTTTTCGTCTGAGGTAAGCAGTTTTTGGGTCTTTGGGATTGGCCTTAAGGTGCTTGAGGATGGAGTGTTTCAGGGCTGCGTAGGCTGAGTCGTTGCCTCCTTCTGCTGCCTTCATGAGTTTGCGGTACTCCTCTAACTGGAAGGAATTGACGTTGAGTTCCGAGGCTGAGAACTGGGTGCTGAGTCCGTATTGAGTGTAAAACCAATCCATATCCGAAGAGGCGTCATAGGTGCTGGGGAGAGGATGGGGAATCAGGAAGGTGAGGTACTTTCCTAAAATCCATCCGTGTAAATTCTCCGAGTCAATTTGGTACCAAGGGTAGAGGGTTCCAGCGTCCTTTGTGAGGTTGTCACTTTTTTCTGAAACTGAAACTAAACTGTTTTTATAGATGAGTCCAAGTTGTTTTCCGCCAGAAATAGAGGGTTGAGCGCGCACCAAGACCCGATCTGAGGTGACGATGGCCCAGAGTGGGGCCACTTCAGCTGAGCTCTGGGAGTGGAAGACGAGCAGCTCTAGGCAAATGAGAATCCAAAGGTGGTTTTTTTTTAACATCATCGGAAGCGCTCCTGTGTGACGCACTTTCGATGGTAAAAGCGAACGGAGCGGGATGCAATCCTTATTTTTTTGATCAAACATTGCGGAGACTCATTTGGAAAGGGCTGCAAGAGGGCTTGCTCAGGGGAAGTTCTAGGCTTCTTGCTTGACGGATTTCGAATTGATCCCATTTTATAGATCAAGCGAGGTTTTTTTATGTCTCTTTCATTGACCACGAGCGCACAAGAAGCGATGCAACAAGCCCAAGCAGAAGCCATTCGGCGGGAAAATCAGGCCCTCTCGCCCGAGCACCTGCTGTATGCTTTGGTGAAGGACGATTCTGAAGAGTCCGTGGTGCGAAATATTTTGAAATTAGCTGAATGGGATGGGGATTTGCTCATCTCCTCCCTTCAAAGCGCGCTGGCTCGGTTGCCTCAAGTATCCGGTGGGTCAGGACAACTGTATGCTTCTCCGCTTTTGAGTCGGTTGATGGTTCTGGCTGAAGATGAAGCCAAGAAAATGGGCGATGAGTTTGTTTCAGGAGAGCATTTTTTACTCGCCCTTTTAACCTCTCCATTCAAAGACACCGAAGCGGGAAAAGTCTTAAAAAAAGCGGGTTTAAAATCAGACGCTCTTTTGAGTGCCATTGAGAAAGTCAGAGGAGGAGCCAAGATCATGGATGCTGAGCCGGAGAAGAAGTATAAGAGTT
This sequence comes from Bdellovibrionia bacterium, assembly GCA_049424145.1. Taxonomy (GTDB): domain Bacteria; phylum Bdellovibrionota; class UBA1018; order UBA1018; family UBA1018; genus JBMSSC01. The sequence continues at coordinate 4,189 of JBMSSC010000114.1, read as the reverse complement.
TAGAAAAGTACTGTCGCAATCTGACGGAGTTGGCGCACGCGCAAAAGCTGGATCCTGTGATTGGTCGCGACGAGGAGATTCGACGAGTGATTCAAGTGCTCTCACGCAGGACGAAGAACAACCCGGTTCTCATTGGAGAGCCTGGAGTTGGAAAAACGGCCGTCGTCGAGGGGTTAGCGCTTCGAATTGCTCATGGGGATGTGCCTGAAACATTAAAAAAGAAAAAGCTCATGGTCTTAGACCTTGGGGCTCTTATTGCAGGAGCTAAGTTTCGGGGGGAGTTTGAGGAACGTTTGAAAGCGGTTCTTAAAGAAGTCTCTGCCTCTGAAGGGAGTGTGATTTTATTCATCGATGAGCTTCATACGCTGGTGGGGGCTGGAAGTGCTGAGGGGGCGATGGATGCCTCCAATATGCTGAAGCCTGCTTTGGCGCGAGGCGAGCTCAGGTGTGTGGGAGCTACGACGTTAGATGAGTACAAGAAGTACATTGAGAAAGACGCCGCACTGGAGCGACGGTTTCAGCCCGTTTTCATTGGTGAGCCCACCGTGGAGGATGCCATTAGCATCTTAAGAGGCTTAAAAGAACGCTATGAGCTTCACCATGGAGTCTCGATTCGCGATGCAGCCTTAGTGGCGGCGGCTACCTTGTCGAATCGTTACATTACGGATCGTTTCTTACCGGACAAGGCGATTGACTTGATGGATGAAGCGGCATCGAAGATTAAAATTGAGCTTGAGTCCAGGCCTGAGCTTGTGGATCAGCTGGAGAGAAAAATTCTGCGTTTAGAGGTGGAGCGTCAGGCGTTGAAGAAGGAAAAGGACTCAGCCTCTGGGGAGCGACTCATTCAATTGGAGGAGGAGTTAAAAGGGCTGAAAGAAAAGAGTACTGCTCTGAAAGCTCAATGGGAGCGTCAGAAAAAGGAAGTCAGCCTGGTTCAAGAGTTAAAAGAACAAATTGAAAAAGTGAAGCTTGAGTCTGAGGTAGCTGAGAGGCAAGGGGATTTAGAAAAAGCAGCCGAACTTCGTTATGGACGTCAGACGAGTCTACAAAAGGAGCTTGAGGCGGCCCTGAAGAAGGCTGAGAAAACGTCGCCCGATTCGTTGCTTCGGCAAGAGGTCACGGAAAATGACATAGCTGAGGTGGTGGCTCGGTGGACCGGTATCCCTGTGCAAAAGATGCTCGAGGGAGAACAGAAAAAATTATTGCACATGGAGGAGCGTTTATCTCAGCGAGTGATTGGGCAGGAGAAGGCTCTCTCGGCCGTCTCTCATGCGGTGAGGCGATCACGCGTGGGATTACAGGAAAAGCATAAGCCCATCGGCTCGTTTTTATTTCTTGGGCCCACGGGGGTTGGCAAGACCGAGACGGCCAAGGCTTTGGCTGAGTTCTTGTTTGATCAGGAGCAAGCCATGGTTCGCTTGGACATGAGTGAGTACATGGAGAAACACTCGGTGGCCAGACTCATTGGTTCCCCTCCGGGATACGTGGGTTATGAGGAAGGAGGGGCATTAACCGAGGCGGTTAGGCGTAGGCCCTATGGGGTCATTCTGCTCGATGAGATTGAAAAAGCCCATCCCGATGTGTTTCATCTGTTTTTACAGATCTTAGATGATGGTCGCGTGACGGATGGACAGGGTCGCACCGTGGATTTCTCCAACACATTGATCATCATGACCTCCAATTTGGGGAGTCAGTTGATTTTAGAGGAAAAAGATCCTGCTCAAATGGAAAAAGGGGTCCTTCAAGTGTTAAGGCAGCACTTTCGTCCTGAGTTTTTAAACCGAATTGATGAGATTGTGATTTACTCCCATCTCGAGCGGGAGCAATTGAAGAAAATCATCCTCCAGCAGGCTCAAAAGTTAAGTGATCTGCTCAAGGATCGGGGCCTTCAAATTGAACTCAAGGATTCAGCCATAGAGCTTCTACTGGAGAAAGGCTACGATCGGGATTTTGGGGCCAGGCCCATGAAGCGGGTGTTTCAACGGGAAATTCAAAATCCGCTATCTATCGAAATTTTATCGGGAAAATACAATCCTGGGACCCACTTGCAGGTGGATGCTCAAGGGGATCACTTCACCTTTTACGCCCGAGCCGGGGAATGATCGAGGGAGTATGGATGAAGCCTTGTTAAAAAAAGAAATCGAAGTTTGATAATTCTATTTAAAAATTATTGAACACCATTTGATATCTGAGCCACTCTCTTCTACAATAGAGATTAAGTCATTCATTTTGTCTATCAACGGAGGAACAGGGCCATGGATATCACTGAAGTCAAGGTTTTCCCAGTCGATGAGGAAAAGCTGAAGGCCTATATTACAATAGTGCTCGATAATTGCTTCGTCGTGAGGGATTTAAAAATCATTAGTGGAAACGCAGGTCTTTTTGTTGCGATGCCCAGCAAGCGAAGAAAAGATGGGTCTTTCAAAGACATTGCGCATCCACTCAATCAAGGCACTCGAGCCACAATGGAAAAGACCATTTTGGATGCTTACTTGGCTGAGATTCGAAAAGGCAATCCCGTAACTCAAACGAGCGAAGAGGCGGATCGACAAGGCTAATCCGTTTGTTGGACTAAGAGGGTGGGGAGATCGGCCCTGGGGCTGAATTTTTGCTCTCTCGGTGCATTCCTTGCTTGCGTAGGAATGAAAGTCAAAGTAGAAGAAGAGGTCTCTGAGAGAAGGAAAGAGTCCTCTTTCCCACTCAAAAAAGCCAAGTTTTGAAAAAAATTTGGAGATGAAAGTCACTTTCATCTATGCTATGAAAAGCAAGATTGAGAAAAGTTGGGGCGTCGGCAAGTGGTAAGCTAGCGGATTTTGATTCCGCCATTCCTAGGTTCGAATCCTAGCGCCCCAGCCATTCAATCTCTGAAGATCAGGCAAGCGTTCGATTCTTCTCAATACTCATCGGTTGCTACCAATCCTAAATGACTCTGCTAGAGAGGTTCTAAAAAAGATTCTGTTCTGAAAAGGATTCTAAGGACTCTCAGCCAAAATTAGGGTTGTTTTGTTGAGTTGCAAATACTATAAGTGAGTCGAGTTCTGCATTTGCAATCAGGTTTTCCCGAAGCGGGAATTTAAATCTTGAAGAATGCCCAGGTGGTGGAATTGGTAGACACACTCGTTTCAGGGGCGAGCGCCAAAAGCATGCTGGTTCGAGTCCAGTCCTGGGCACCATTTTTTAAAATTTTCCAGTGATCCAATAATCAAGAATCCGAAACTCCACTCTCTTGAAACCATTCGCAGCCCTGCGATCCTTTCATTGAATTTTGACCTCTCATGAAACAACATGACGAAATAAAAACACCTCGGGAGTTGGGCTGCCTGGATGATTCAGGTCAGTCCAACTCCCGAGGTTGGAGTCAACATTCCCCGGTGAGCTTGTGGAGATCCTCAGGGCCTCGATCTTAGTCTAGGGAACGAATGAGTTTTGCCGTGCTTGCAGAGGACCAGGTGCAGAGAGGATCCCGAGTGAAGCGAGCTTCGATTAAGAATTGATCCTTGAGCATGACCGACATTTCAGAGATGGATTGGGATTCAATGGAAAGATTAGGGAGCGTGGCGTCTACAATTTTTTTGCAGAAATCAGTTTTACTGGGGTCAAAGCAATTGATGGGTCCTACGCCACGGGAAGTTTTGATGACGCCCATTTGGGATTGATCGTACTGGGTTGGGACGGATGCCATGGCGCCATTGGAGTAGGTGACCACTTGGGATCCGGATGCTCCATCGGCACCAATGTAGTAGGACCAGCTGGTGGCCTTAGTGCTTGTGCTTTGGGCTAGGGGTGTAGCGCAGGTGGTGTCCGTAGATTTTCTGATCCACTCTCCAATGAGTTTTCCATTGACGAAAGGGGAGATGTTCCCCGGCGCTGGGTTAATGCTTGAGAGTAAATTTTGCCGTTGGGCTTCGTTAATGGGGTTGGCTGGAGCGGCAAGCTCAGGGGCCATTCCGCAGGCTCCCAAAGTGAGAGCAGGGAGGATTAAGTATGCAAGGGATTGAATTTTAGACTTCATAAAGGTTCTCCTTAATTTATAGTCCTCAAGAGAGTGATCTCTCTTTGGAAGGTGAATGTTGTAGGAGCATAGAGCAAAGGGTGTTCCAATTACTCAATTTAATTTATTTAATTAAATATTTAATTTTGTGGGGATTTTTTTAGAGTTATTTCTTGATTTAAAACGTCGGACTCTAAG
>JBMSSC010000113.1:0-8542 GCA_049424145.1 Bdellovibrionia bacterium | reverse complement strand
GCCCCCCCGATAAAACCCACTACAGGCTTCTTAAACTCGCGCTGGATGTACTGAGCGGCTTCCTCCTCAGCGGATCCGCCAATCTCACCAATCATGATCACCCCTTCGGTTCCGGGGTCGCGGTTGAATGCCTCCAACACGTCAATGAAATTGGTTCCGTTAACGGGATCTCCCCCAATTCCAACACAGGTGCTCTGACCAATGCCCAACTGGGTGAGTTGAAAGACCGCCTCATAGGTGAGAGTCCCCGACCGAGAGACGACACCAATTTTTCCGGGTTTATGAATGGAGCCGGGCATGATCCCAATCTTACACTGGCCTGGAGTAATAATCCCTGGGCAGTTCGGTCCAATCAATCGGGATTGAGTGCTGGCCAAATACCGTTTGGCAGCGAGCATGTCGCGCACTGGAATCCCTTCGGTGATGCAGATAATCAGTGGAATCTGAGCATCGGCCGCTTCACAAATCGCATCGGCTGCTCCCGAAGGAGGAACAAAAATCATCGTGGCATTGGCCCCAGTCTTTGCAACAGCTTCGCCCACGGTATTAAAAACGGGAAACCCTTCATGAGTCTGCCCGCCACGCCCTGGGGTAACTCCCCCGACTACCTGAGTGCCATAATCGCGACACCCTTTGGCGTGATAGGAGCCCTGAGACCCTGTGATCCCTTGAACTAACAGCTTTGTGTTCTGATTCACCCAAATTGACATAACGATTAACCTCTTCCTTTGGTTTGAGCTGCTTGAACCACTTTTTGAGCAGCATCCGTCAACGTGTCGGCAGGAATAATCTTGAGCCCCGAGCGCGAGAGAATCTCTTTCCCTTGCTCCACGTTCGTCCCCTGCAATCTCACTACCAGAGGCACCGAGAGGGACAGCTCCTTGGCTGCCGCAATCACCCCTTCTGCAATGACGTCACACTTCATGATCCCACCAAAGATATTCACTAAGATCGCTTTGACTTTGGGGTCTTTTAAAATGATCTTAAACGCGTGGGAGACTTTTTCTTTGGAAGCCCCACCCCCCACATCTAAGAAGTTAGCGGGCTCCCCGCCATGGAGTTTAATAATATCCATGGTGGCCATGGCCAAACCCGCTCCGTTGACCAAGCACCCAATGTTTCCATCCAAAGCAATGTAAGCCAACTCATACTGAGAGGCTTCCACATCCTGCGGGTTTTCTTCCAATAAATCCCGCATCGCCACGATTTCAGGATGACGATACAAGGCGTTATCATCAAAGTTAAACTTGGCGTCCAGAGCCATGATGGATCCCTGCTTCGTGAGAATCATGGGGTTGATTTCCACTAAGCTGCAATCCGACTCCATGAAGCATCGATAGACGCCGCCAAAGAAAGCCACTGCTTCTTTGGTCTGCTCGGCGCTGAGACCCAGGGCTTGAGCCAGTTTCCTCCCATGAAATGGAAGGTAGCCCGTGGTTGGATCAATGGCCACCTTGACAATCTTCTCAGGGTGAGTCGCAGCCACTTCCTCAATTTCCATTCCCCCTTCAGTGGAGGCCATCATCACGACCTGGGAAATCGCTCGATCAATCACAATTCCCAAGTACAACTCACGGGCGATGTCGGATCCTTCTTCAATCCACACCTTATGAACTTTTTTTCCCTGCGCTCCAGTCTGAGGCGTCACCAGGGTCTTGCCCATGATCTCTTTTGCAGCGCTACTGACGGCTGCCAGATCTCGACACACTTTGACTCCACCGGCTTTTCCCCGTCCGCCGGCATGAATCTGAGCTTTCACCACCCAGACAGAGTTTCCTCGCTCTTTGGCCAGTTCTGAAGCCGCTTTTTCAGCTTTCGCCTCAACGCTTCCGCCTTCTTCGACTAGGCGTCCCTCTGGCACTCGGACACCGAACTTTTTTAACAACTGCTTGGCTTGGTACTCATGAATATTCATGATCTAAACTCCCAACTTGGCCATGGCATCGACCAACTCTTTTACTGCCGCGGCAGATTGATTGAACATTGCTTTTTCCTCAGCATTGAGCTCCAGGACAGGAACTCCTTCGAGCCCCTGGGCTCCCAGGCGAGCGATCACGCCACAAAAGAGGTCTTGAATCCCGTACTCGCCCTTCAGATACACCGCACAAGGCAAGTAGCGTTTCTTATCCCGGATAATGGCTTCTGCCATCTGAACGGCACTCGCCGCTGGGGCATAATAGGCCGAACCCGTCTTCAGCAGATTCACAATCTCAGCTCCGCCCTTTCGGGTTCGCTCCACAAGTGCTTCGATTTTTTCCTTCGACAGCAACTGAGTCAGAGGAATCCCCCCCACGTTCACATAACGGGGCATGGGAACCATCGTATCTCCATGTCCGCCGAACACGAATGCCTGCACATCCTCCACGCTCACGCCCAATTCCATCGCAATGAAGCTCCGAAAGCGCGCCCCATCCAGCACGCCCGCCATCCCCAAAACTCGCTCCCGAGGAAACCCAGAAGCCTTCATGGCCACATGGCACATGGCATCAAGAGGATTACTCACCACAATGATCACGGACTGAGGAGAGTGTTTAGCCACTTGGGAGGCACACTCCTGAACAATTTTGGCGTTTGTGGCCAAAAGATCATCTCGGCTCATCCCAGGCTTTCTGGGTAATCCCGCCGTGATAATCACGACGTCCGAATTGGCCGTCAGGGCATAATCACTTCCACCTTGAATGTGAGAATCAAACCCCTCCACCGGAGAAGCCTCAAAAAGATCCAGGGCCTTCCCCTTGGCTGCATCTCCGTTGATATCGATCAGCACGACATCCCCCAACTCCTTGGAAGCTGCCCAATGAGCACAAGTAGACCCGACGAAGCCGGCACCGATGACTGAAATTTTTGAACGTCTCATTTTTTCATTCCCTCTGTTCTTTAGTTGAATGGGTTCTTAGTTCCTCGGGTTGACTTCTTGAGTCTCTCTCAAAGCCAACCCCCCACGACTCCCGTCACATGTGACGAATCATCTCGTAAGCAAACTCAGAGCACTTGACTTCTTGAACACCCTGAACACCCTCTTGCTTCATGAGCCGAGCAAAATCGTAGGTCACCGTTTTTGCTCCAATGGCCCGATCCATGCCGCGAATGATTAAGTCGGCGGCCTCACCCCAACCCATGTAGCGAAGCATCATTTCTCCAGAGAGAATGACCGAGCCTGGATTGACTTTATCCAAGTTTGCATACTTGGGAGCAGTACCGTGAGTGGCCTCAAACACCGCATTTCCTGTGGTGTAATTGATATTGCCTCCTGGAGCGATACCGATGCCTCCCACTTGAGCCGCCAATGCATCCGAGAGGTAATCCCCATTGAGGTTCAATGTGGCAATGACATCAAACTCATCTGGACGCGTCAGAACTTGCTGCAACGAGATGTCTGCAATCGCATCTTTGACTAAAATCTTACCTTGTGCAAGAGCTGCTTTTTGCTCTTCGTTTGCGGCCGACTCTCCGTGAGCCGCTTTGGTTTTTTCCCACTGCTCCCAAGTATAGACTTGGGTCGGGTACTCGCGTTCAGCCACGGCGTATGCCCAACCGCGGAATCCGCCTTCGGTGAACTTCATGATGTTTCCCTTATGGACAATAGTCACCGACTTACGCTTCTCACGAATGGCGTACTCAATTGCCGCTCGAACCAAACGCTCGGTTCCCTCTCGAGAAACAGGCTTAATCCCCAGACCCGTTGTCTCAGGGAACCGAATCTTGCCGTAGTCCTTGGGAAAGTTTTCTTTCAAAAACGCGAGTACTTTTTTTGCGCCCTCACTGCCGCGCTCAAATTCAATGCCTGCGTAAATGTCTTCGGTGTTCTCTCTAAAAATCACCATGTCCACTTTTTCAGGGTGCTTCACAGGAGAGGGCACACCTTGAAACCAGCGCACAGGCCGTAAACACACATACAGATCCAGCATCTGCCGTAACGCCACATTCAGGGACCGAATGCCGCCTCCCACTGGGGTCGTCAGAGGCCCTTTAATGGAAACCAGGTAATGCTTCAGTGCTGTGAGGGTGTCTTCTGGGAGCCAATCGTTGAACTTCTGGAAGGCTTTTTCACCCGCATAGACCTCAAACCACTCAATTTTTCTGCGCCCTTGATAGGCTTTCTCCACGGCTGCATCAAATACGGCTTTCGATGCTTTCCAGATATCAGGCCCAGTGCCATCTCCCTCGATAAAAGGAATAATCGGATTTTCTGGGACTTGGAGCTTCCCTTCATGAATGCGGATGACCTCGCCTCGGGTGGGTGCTGATAACTGCTTTAACTTTGGGTGACTTGGCATAACTTTTCTCCTTACCTCATTCGATGGTCGCACTGTATTGAATGGGTCACCTTCTGGTCAACCCCTTCTCACAACTCTTATCGGACTATTTTTGTCGGAACTTAACCGCAATTCGAAAGTCCCAATCCTTTCAAGATCTAACTCGTCGTGCGTCACTAAGAGTAAAGGGACTTCGCATACCTGATGCAGGTTCAACAACTGTTTTCTGAGTTCATTGCGCATTTTGATATCCAGCGCAGAAAAGGGCTCATCTAAAAGTAAAAGTCGAGGTTTCCAGATGAGGGCTCTGACAAAAGCCAGGCGCTGCTTTTCACCCCCCGAGAGATGTTCAATCCCTTTGTGAGCATAGGATTTCAAATCCACACGTTCCAGCCACTGAAGCCCTAACGCTTCCCTTGCCTCACGCGGAACCCCCCGCATGCGTAACGCAAAGACGGCATTCTGAAGCACTGAACATTGAGGAAATAAGGCGCAGTCCTGAAACACGACCCCAATCTGCCTGAGCCTGGGGGCTTGAAACGTGATGTCTTCCCTGGCAAGCGTAACTCGGCCAGCATCCGTCTTGGGACTCATGGGCTCAACTCCCGCTAGAATTCGAAGCAGCGTAGTTTTTCCACTGCCACTTGCGCCGAATAAAACCGCTCTCTGAGCCGATTCAATCGTAAATTCTGCATCGAGAATAAAGGAGCCAATTTTTTTTCTGAGCCCCTGTACCTGAAGAGCCCCGGAGGTAGGCGATGGGATCCAATCAGACTCAGTCACATGCGCCTTTTCGGGTTTTCAACTGCTGTGGGAGCGGTCTTGAGTCCGCCGTTTTGGTTTCCTACCTGGATTGGTTTCATTTCTTCTCCTCCATCCAAAAGCTAATTTTCTTTCAAAAAAAATCTATGCTACCGTTTTCTCTATGATTTCAATCGCCACTGGTCTGCTCTACTTGTTTCTGGGGAAACTCCTGTACAACACACGGGGGCATTACCACTGGAGTATCTTGCCTTACTCCCTGCTGTTTTTCACCCTCATGGCGGGCCTCATCTGGGAGAGCACCTCGAATCGTCTCTCAGCATTCGCGCAGAGGACCACCAAGCTCAACCGCATTCTCTTGGGAGTCTGCTCCGTAGGACTCTCCTACAGTATTTTGCTCATGAATAAAAAACCCAACGTGATCTACAAGAAACCGCTAGAGGTGGAGATCTGGTTTCAGGGAACCCTTTTTATTTCAGCAGGCCTGGGTTTGCTGATCATGGGCTGGGTTTACTTCTTTCTCAAACAAACCCAGCTGAGTCCAGCAGCAAAGCTTCTTTCACGAATCAAAACCACGAGCCTCCTGCTTGGGGTTCTCCTCATCTTCGCACAACTGCTCATCCCTTTTTATTCTCCCACTCCGTGGATTGACGTCTTTGTCAATAACTCGGCCGCCGTGGAGTTTCTCCTGCAGGGAAAAAACCCCTACGCACAGACGTATGTGGACATTTACAATGGAGCAATTCCCGATCGACCTGGGTTCCTTTACTTCCCTGGACTTCTGTTTTGGTTTGCTCCGTTTCAGTTCCTATTTCACGACCTTCGCTTTAGCCTCGTTGCAGCCCACGTCCTGATTGCTTTTTTGCTCCACCAATTGACCCAGAGGCGCTCCCAAACGCTGGGGTCCTCCGTGTTTGCCTGCTTGATCCCGCTCCTCTGGCTTACTTTTCCTGTCACTTACTTCGTTCTAGAGCAGTCGTGGGTGGATACCATCCTCATCCTCTTTTCGCTGCTTTTGATGGATCGGATTGACCAGAAAAAATGGATGCAAGCGGCGGTTGTTTTAGGAGTCACAGCGACCCTCAAGCAACATGCTTTTTTAATCTCATTTCTAGCCTTCTTGCGGATCGCGCAACTGACCCACCTTCGACAAGCCATTCAAATTGGACTTGTGGCAACGGGTGTTTTTACTGGGATCCTATTGCCATTTCTTATTGCCGATTGGAGTGCCTTTTGGCAAATGGTTCTCACCCCGATTACGAGCCCTGGGTACCGCAGGAACTCTTTTGGGCTCACCGACTACCTCGTCAATGAATGGGACACCTTCCTACCGTATTGGTCTCAAATGAGCATCAGTCTAGGAGCGTTGGCGTTCAGTGTGGTTCTTCTCTTCAAAGACTCAAACAAACGACTCAGCAGCCTAGTTTCTGCGCTCTTGGTGTGTTTTGGTTTTTCCTATCTTTTTGGGAAGTGGAGTTACTGTAACTATCACTATTTACTGGCGTTTTTTCTCCTTCTCTCGCTTGCCCTTTCAGCCGAGCAGTTCTCAAAACCGCTCGAGCGGGTTTAAAAGGTCCGCCCCAGCTCACTCATCCGCTCACCAAAACACGGCTAGATGAAAATGAGAACGAGAACATCACTTGATATTTAACAAAAGTTGAACTATCACTAATTTTTTTTAATAACTTATTTATTTAAAATAATTAAAAACAAAATCTAACTCGTCAAGAAGTAACCCTGCATGAAAACCCAAAAACCCAATTCCCCGCGGACCGAGAAAAAACTCTCTCTGCTGCACCTCCTACTTGCCCCTCTCGGATTCGTTTGTTTCTCTTTTTCTGCTTCCGCAACTCCCACCTTAACCCAACCCACAAGCCGACCCGAGATTGAGCAGACCCCTTGTACCGACCTTCAGATGGAGAATCTTCCTGCCGACCTCATTTTAGAAGTCTTGAGTCGTACTCCCACTCGCCAAATCCTAGCCTCACAGATCGTCTGCAAAGCCTTTTATCACGCCACTGCTGATGCCTTAATCTTTCGATTCAAAAGATTTCACCCAGCCTATGAAGAACTGCAGACTCAATTTCCTGATCTCGATGACTTTGATTCTTTTCTTCACGCCCAACACACCATGGGATCCAAGCCCGCTCCGTGGGTTTGCTTCATCCAGGTGCAAAACAAACGGGGAGTGAAACCCGTATTTTGGGCGTTTCACCAACAAAAAATGCAAGCCCTGAGGCTCATTGCAGAGTCTACTCCCCAGGCTCTAGGCCACAGCGATCACACCGGACGCATTCCCTCTCATTACGCAGGATCTCGAGGATGCCTGGAAACTCTGCAAATCATCCTAGAAAATGCACCTTCAACCCTACTCACCCAGGATCCCCATCAAAGAACCCCAATGCATTATGCCGGCGCCAAAAGACAACAGGAGGCCCTGAAACTTCTCGCTCAGCATGCCTCTGAAACCTTCTTGGTTTGCGATACAAGAGGAAGAACCCCGGCCCATTACGCTAGCACCCGAGGACAACTAGAAACTTGGAAATTGATTCTCAAAAATGCTCCCCAAGCCCTTTGGATTGAAGATCAACAAGGGCGACTCCCCAGTCACCTGGCTGCTCTCAGTGGACATCGAGACATTCTTCAATTATTAGCCCAAGAAGCACCCCAATCCCTGATAGCCAAAGACCACTGGGGAAGAACCCCTGCCCATTGGGCTGCACTCCATGGACAGCAACCCATCCTTGAGTTTTTAACCCAAACTGCCCCGGACTTATTTGCAATCCGCGACACCCATGGGCGGACTCCCGCTCACTACGCAGCCAAACGAGGGCTTCTGCAACCCTTTCAACTCATCTTAGAATTTGCGCCTGAATCCCTGGATTGGACCGATGAACACCAGCGAAACGTGGCTCATTTTGCAGTCGAAAGTGAGAACGTCGAAGTCCTCCAACTCATCCTCGATCAAGCGCCACAATCCCTGTTGACCAAAAACAATTTGGGACTCACCCCCTCACATGGAGCCGCATTCAGCGGGCACCTTGCTGCTCTCAAACTCCTCGCCGAGCGAGCTCCCTGGACTTTTGCCATCGTCGACCATGTGGGACGAAACCCGGCTCATTATGCTGCTGCCCAAGGGCACTTAGACGCTCTTGAGCTCATGGCTGAGACCTATCCACAGGCCTTCTTGGCCCAGGATCTCTTTGGGCAAACGCCGGCTCACTGGGCGGCTTTGGCGGGCCACCTTGACGCGCGTCAGCTGATCATGGAATCGGCATCGAAAGGTCGATCCCTCAGCGCCGATAAACTAGAGGATTAAGATGGGCGGCGTAAGCCCAACAAAATGACCCCTACGGCTAATGCGAGAAGTAGAGCACAGAGGGCTTGAGCCTCTTCAAAGCGATACTGTTGATTCCAGCGCGCAATCAAAAGAGGTAAAGTTTGGGTTCTTTCACTGGAGAAAAAACTCACAGCCCCGAGCTCGCCCAGAGATAAACTTGCCGATAGGGTCAACACGCTGATCA
>JBMSSC010000112.1:0-8645 GCA_049424145.1 Bdellovibrionia bacterium | reverse complement strand
AAATAAGGTCAAGTTTCTCAGGCACAACTTACTGGACTCCTATTCAAACTTAGGGGATTTTCATATCATTTTTTGTAGGAACGTCTTGATTTATCAAAATGTAAAAAACAAGATTGAGATCATTAGTAAATTGGCGCAGTGTCTCACTCCGATGGGCTATCTATTTTTGGGTGCCTCAGAAAGTATGATTGGACTATCCCAAGAATTCGATCAAAAGTCCTATCAAAACGCATTCATGTATCAAAAGAAAAAATAGGAGGAAGAGCCACGCTCACGTCGAATGGAGAGGGTTCAGTCGACTTCCCTTTCTTGCCTTGGGTTTGGGGCTGGTATCGGAGTTCCAAAAAAGGGTGCTGGGTATGGGGAGGAGCTGGGATGACCTCAGTTTTCTGGTCTCCATCCTACCCCGATTCATCCTATTGTAAGCCTGCTTTTATACGACTCACCTCAGTCTGAAAATGAGCAAGGATCATCCCGTCAATGCGATGATCCTTACCCATTTTTTCCTCCAAGTGGGATTCCACGTTCTCAGTTGTGAGGCTATGAAGTGGAATATTTTTGACGATGAATAGGGGGATGCATCACAGAGCTGAGCGGCGAGATTCGATCGCTCCAGGGAGGGCTCTGCGATTGCTTTTTTGCTGGGTTAAGAACCTAAGGCTTCGCCGTCACCCTAGCATTGCCTCTTGAATTTTAATTCCTGAATTTAAGTTTCAGTTCGTTTGAGTCGATGAAGCCAAGAGAGAGGAAGCTTGGGTTTCCACCCATCCGCAGTCAATGGCTTCCATTTGAGCCCAGGCGTTCAAGGAGGGATGAATATGAATTTAAGTTTTTCGGTGATTCGTGAATCGTATGAAGAGATGAGCCAGATCCAGGAGCAGGCATTGAAATTTTTCTTTGATACTCTCTACAAACAGCATCCTGAGATTAGAAATACGATTGAAGTCAATTGCGGAGCAAATCGAGACCTACTTTTCACACAATTCATGAGCAGCGTGCTGGCTCGTCTCGATCAGTCGGACGAGCGCAATCGGTATTTAAAGAATGTGGGGGGAGCCTGTGCTGCCCGAGGGGTCGGTGAGAGGCAATACGCTTGGGTGGGTAAGTCGTTGCTGACTACTTTGCGTCATTTTTTTGGGAAAAATTGGACCTCTGAGCTGGAGCGCCATTGGGTCCTCTTCATTGGGTTGGTGGCTGAGAGCATGTTGGATGGAGCAAAAGAAGTCAATCAAGCTTTAAGTCTCCTCCAACTGGCCTACTCTTCGGAAAAGCAGGAGCTCTCGCAGCTGGCAAGACGAGTCGCTCGTGGGATCTTAGCTCAAGCCCTGGAACATGAAGTCGTCGGTGATTTTCGGCGGTTGGCTCAAACCAAAGCTCATCACCTCCTCACTCAAGCCCTTTTAGAGGAAGCCAGCTGTGCTCAAAGTCAAATCGAAACTCATTTGAAGCAAGAAAAGCAGAAGTGGGTCGAGGAGGTTGGTCCAAATCCTGCTTTTTCCCCGATGGACTGAGCAAGTCGCTCAGGCGGGAAAAGGTGTTTTATGAAGAAGATGCCGCGAATCGAAGCGGTGATGACTCCGTTGCCACATACGATTGGGCACGACATTCCGATTGAAAAAGCCCGAGAGATGATGAGGGATTACCACGTCAGACACCTTCCAGTCTATGACAGCGGACGGCTGGTGGGGATTCTCAGTGATCGTGATATTAAGCTGGCCTCTTCTTTTCCTCAGTTTGCCACTTTTCAAGTCGAAGATGTCATGACCCCCGATCCCTTTTGTGTTCCAGCAGATGCTCCTCTCGACCAAGTGCTGACTCAGATGGTAGCCCACAAATATGGCTGTGCTTTGGTGGGGCAGCCCCGTGGGAGAATTTTGGGCATCTTCACGGCCGTAGATGCTTTGGAGTTCCTGAGTCAGATTCTTAAACTTTATTATTCTTCTGAGGAAAATTAGAGTACATTTGAGGGATGATTCATCGATTCCTCCTTCCTGTTGTCATTGGTGTTTCGTTCGTTTGTTTTCCGCTCCATGGGATCCCCCTCGTTTTTGCTGAGCAAAAGAGATCCTCTGAATCCAAGTCAGCCGAATGGAAAGCTAAGATGCAGGGTTTACTCCAACTCTTGAGCGAGAACTTGGCTGATCTGACGCATGAAGACAGCTTGAAAACCCCTCAGGGGAAAGTCAGGTTTGAGAATCATGCCAAGAAACTCGCTTCTCTCGCTCATGATCTTACCCGCAGCAGTAGTATGCCTGGTGCAAGTGCAGATCCCACCGTTCGGATGCTCTCCGGTGTATTTGCATCGGAGACGGAGCACGCCTATCAAGAGCTTAAGCGTGGGAATCAACGGTATGCCCGTGAAATTTTAAGAGCGGTTTCCGGATACTGCGTGGCCTGTCATACCGCTGGAGAAAGAAAGAACGCTCAAATTCCTGAGTCGGACTCGCTGAGTCAAGCACCCTTTTTGACTCGTCTCCGTGCGGTGGAAAGAGGAGATTTCTTTGCTGCGGCCCGACAGTTTGATCGAGCTTTGAAGGAGTATGATTCAGTCCTCTCCAGCGAATTGAAGACTTCGGGTTTATCACTGGATTGGCAGCGGGCGGTACAGCAGAGTCTCTCCATTGCCGTTCGAGTGAAGAAGGATCCTGTTGAAGCCCTAAGTCTGGTTCAGCGCGTGCTGGCTCATTCTCAGGCTCCTTTTTATTATCGGCAAAATGCAATTCAGTGGCAAAAGTCCTTAGAGGAGTGGAAAGCTGAGGGCGAGCGCACGGCCGGGACTGAAGAGGGTCTGTATCGCGAGGCAGTGAGGCTCGTGGCTCAGGCTCGGTCGGTTCAAAAATATCCACTCGATCGCTCAGCGGATATGATTTACTTCAGGGCCACTTCGGTTCTTCATGATCTGCTGAGAATTGCTCCGGAAGGAGCTCATGCGGCTGAAGCTCTTTTTATGGCTGGGATGTGCTATCAAGTTTTAAGACCGCTTCAGTTGGAAGAGTTTCATGAGTTTTACTTTCAAAGCTGTATTAAGAAATCTCCCCACACGCCTCTTTCAGAGCTCTGTTATCAGCGATATGAAGAGAGCGTCTTCTCAGGTTACACAGGAAGTAGCGGGGTCTTTATCCCTTCGGATGTCCAGCAGCAGTTATCGCAGTGGGAGACTTTAGCTCATCCATTGAATCCCACTCAAAAATAGAGCGTTATTTTTTATTCAAAATAATGGGAGTCTTCGATCGCAAAGAGACTCCTTCTTCTTGATTCTGAGCTGATGCGAGAAGCAGAAAGCGCTCAAAGTTCGATCGATTCGTACAGGCAGCAAGAGCCACCTCTTCGGTGATCAGCTTGGCTTTATAAAGAGCCGTTAAGTGCTGATCGAACGTCTGCCCGCCGCTAATGACGCCTTCGACTTCATTGTGGGATTTTTCAATAAAATCATTCATCTGACCGGTGAGCTCTGGGTTTGATATGCACTCAGCAATGCTTTGATTGGAGATCATGATTTCCTGAGCAGCGATCATCCCCTTTTTGTCGGATCGAACCACGAGTCTTTGACTGATGGTGGCGGCAAGATTATCGGAAAGACGGAGGCGAACCATTTTTTGTTCTTCAGCGGGAAATACAGAGACGAGTCGGTTGATGGTTCGGATGGCATCGGTGGTGTGAACCGTCGCAAGAACAAGGTGACCTGTTTCAGCTGCTTTGAGTGCAATGTCAATTGTTTCAATGTCTCGCATCTCACCCACGAGAATTACATCGGGATCTTGTCTTAAAGCCGACCGCAGGGCCTCGGCATAGGTGGTGGTATCTCTGCCTAATTCTCGTTGAGTGATTCGTGATTTCTTAGGACTATGGACGAACTCAATGGGGTCTTCAATGGTGATGATATGTAAATTGGAAGTTTTATTCATGTGCTGAATCATGGCTGCAAGCGTGGAGCTTTTACCCGATCCTGTTGCTCCTGTGACTAAGACTAAGCCTCGTTGTAATTCAGCGATATCCTTGAGAGACTGAGGAAGTCCTAAGGATTCGATAGAGGGAACTTCCGAGGGAATGACTCGTAAGATGACGCCCAGAGATCCTCGGTGTCTGAAGATATTGTAGCGAAATCGACTCACCTCTTTGATTTCAAAGGAACCATCGTAATCAAAGAGTGTGTCGAGTTTCTGAAGAATTTTCTGATCTGAAATGCACCACTTCAAGAGGGTCATGATGTCAGACTCAGTGAGAGGGGGGATCTTCACGTTCACCAGTTCTCCTTTGAGCCGAAACGCAGGGGGAGTGCCTGAGGCCAAGTGAATGTCACTGGCTTTGTTTTGTACTGCAGAGGTGAGTAGCCCAAAGAAAGTTTTCTGATCCATGTTTCGATTGCTCTCCCGTATAAAGATCGGAAGAGGATCGTTAAAACTAAAATGGAAAGAGTTCGAGCAGGCTTAACTGAGGTTGCCTCTTTCTTGGGCTTTCACTGAATTCGAGATCAGTCGCTAACTGTCTGAAAAGATTCAGAAAAAATCGAGGCCATTTTTAACGCTAAGCCATCGCCTCGGCTGTTTGGTTTAAATAAGCGGGAGTCTAATCGAGTGAGTGATGGTCAATGATCCAAATCTCTCGCGTGATTTCCGAGTGTTTGAGTAAGGGCTCAAGACACGGGCGTGTCCAATGAACCTGGTTGTAAACGGGTATGACCACTGATATGGGGGATGTAGAGAAAAGTTCCATAGATTTTGACTTGCTCCGGGTAATCTGGATTTATTTTTTATCAAAATTTAAATTCAATTCCATTTTGATCGGAGCGGAAGGATTGAGGAGAAGAAAACCGATGATCGCGGTCATTCAAAGGGTTAAATCGGCGCAGGTTTCCGTTCATCAGAAAGCCGTAGCAGAGATTCAGATCGGAATCTTAACGTTACTAGGCGTTGAAAAAGGGGATACGCCTCAGAGGCTTCAAAAGTTGATTCAGAAAATTTGTGACCTTCGAATTTTTGAAGATGAAAATGGCAAGATGAACCGATCCTTAGTGGAGATTCAAGGCGAGCACTTAATTGTCTCTCAGTTCACGTTAGCTTCAGATTGTAGCTCAGGCAGAAGGCCTTCTTTTCTTTCCGCTGAAAAGCCTGAGCTGGCAGAAGGGCTTTACCGGCAAGCCATTGAGCTCAGTCGTAGCTTCGGGGTGAAGACCGCTTCAGGCATTTTTGGGGCAGATATGCAGGTCTCTTTAGTCAATGATGGTCCGGCCACCTTTATCCTGAGATCCGACTCTTAATCCTCAAGGTGTCGAGAGTTTTCCATAAAGTTCGGGTCTTCGATCTCGGAAGAATCCAAAGGAGGCCCGATTTTTTTGAATCTCATCTAAGTCGAATTCGGCCACGAGGACGCCTTCCTCCTGTCTGCCCAGCTCCCGGATCTTCTCACCCCGATGATCGGAGATAAACGAAGAGCCATAGAAGATCTGCCCGCCCTCGTTTCCAATTCGATTCGAGGCAATCACTGGCACCACGTTGGAGACGGCATGACCGATCATGGCTCGTTGCCAGAGGTCTTTGGTATCGAGGCCTGGGTTTTCTGGTTCTGAACCAATCGCAGTGGGGTAAAAAAGGAGTTCAGCACCCATGAGCATGAGCGCGCGAGCGCACTCGGGGAACCATTGATCCCAACAAATCCCCACACCAATGGACGCAAAACGAGTTTTCCAGACTCGAAACCCGGTATTGCCCGGGCGAAAGTAGAACTTTTCCTCATATCCTGGGCCATCTGGAATATGGCTTTTTCGGTAAACACCTAAGTTGGAGCCGTCTGCATCGATCATGGCCAGGCTGTTGTAGTAGCAATGATTATCCTTCTCAAAAAAAGAAACCGGAATCGCAACTTCTAAATCTCGGGCTAGCTTCTGAAAGTGCTCCAGAGTGGGGTGTCCTTCCACGGGGTGAGCCCATTGAAAAAACTCATCCCTCTCTTCACGGCAAAAGTAGGGGCCCTCAAAGAGTTCTGAGGGTAGAATGATTTGTGCCCCTTGTTGGGCAGCATCTTTTACGTAACGGGTGATTTGATCCACGTTCCGCTTTTTGTCTGACGAGTAGGCACATTGAATGGCTGCAACTTTGACTTTTCGTTGGGGTGCGAGGGAATGGTTCATTGGATTTCTACCTGGGGTTGTTGTTGGGTAATGCAGTGGAACGCTCCTCCGCCTGAGAGGATGGCATAGGCTGAGCAGCCTATGGTTTTTCTTGTGGGAAACAACTCACTGATTTTTTGGACAGCCTGCTCGTCCATGGGGCTACCATAAGTCGGGACCACTACAGTCGTATTTGCAATGTAGAAGTTCATATAACTGGCAGGCATCAGCTCTCCTTCGGGGGAGAGGACGGCACCTGGGGAAGGGATCTCGACGACTTGAAGTTTTCGGCCTTGGGCATCGGTGAACTGTTTTAAATCTTTTAAAATGGCTTCGAGCTGAAGGTGATTGGGGTCTATTCCTGCGCCCTGGGACTTCATGCAAGCCACGACGCCTGGGGCTACAAACCGGGCTAAGGTATCAATATGGCCATCGGTGTGATCATTGAGTAGGCCCTCATTGAGCCAGAGAATCTGACTCAATCCTAAGGCTTCCTTTAATCCCTCTTCAACCTGTTTTTGGGTCATTCCTGGGTTTCGATTGGGATTCATCAGGCATTGAATCGTGGTCAGGCAAGTGCCCAGGCCATCGACCTCAACGGAGCCTCCCTCTAAGACCCACGGGTAGGTCAAGTGTTGCACTGCCGATGTTTGGGCGATTCTCTCAGCTACTTGTCCGTCAAAGGGAAGGGCGTATTTTTCGCCCCACCCGTTGAACCGAAAACTGGCACAAGCCAGAGGACGAGAGGGGTGGGTCAAAAAAATGGGAGCTGTGTCCCGTAACCAAATGTCTCCATACGGGATCAGGTGAAAGCGCACGGGGAGCCCCTGCAATACTTTCTCCGCCTCTGCTCGAACCGTCTCATTGGGAACTAAAATTTGAAGACTCTCGCCTCGGGCTTGGTTTGTGAGCGGGTCCACATCAGCAATGGCACGACAGAGGCGAGTGAATTCCTCCTGAGCGGGCTTGAGATTCTCTTTCCACAGGGTCGCATCACTGGGCCATGCAAGCCAGCAGGAGTCATGGATTTGCCACTCGGCAGGTTGAATGTAGCCGGAAACGCTTTGATTCCTATCCTTGGGTTTGAGCATAAGCCTTCCCCCTAGCACAACCTCATGGAATTCACAAGGATCAGGCCCTCTTGTGGCTTAGGGAGGAGCGAGAAGATACGGACGTTTTAGGGATCAGAATGAAAAACCTCTGCATCGGCCGGGTTTTGTGGCGATGCAGAGGTGAAGGGGTCTTCAGCTGAAGTGAGGCTACTCGCCTGAATCTGAGTCGTCGTCTGAGTCGGTTTCCACTGCAGGATGAGCCGTGGGTGTTGCAATTGGAGTTTTACTGCGCACGGATTCTTTGGCTGATCCCTCTTCGCTTGCTGTTGCTTTTGGAGGCGCGACACTCAGGTTCAGATTGAGCTTCGAGGCGGTCTCGTTAATTGTTTTTACTTGAGCGAGGATTTGTTGCTCCATTTTTTCAACGATTTCAAGATCTGAGTTGTTGTTCATGTTGGGATCCCCATGATCTTTGATCTCTTCTTGGAGACGATCCTTGGCTTTTTGGAGAGTTCTTAACACGTGGCCTGCACTCGTGCGTCCCTGAAAGGGTCTCCAGTGCAGACAGTTTTCAATGACCTTGTTGAGATTCTCGACATCTGAAGGACTCACTTCGGCCCCAGGCTGAAAGACGCCTTTGTCATCGATGTAGCGAATATTAATGAGCATTTCAAATTTCTTTAAGATCTCTAACGAAGCCGTTTCAGAATCAAAAAGTTTTTTGCTTTGAGCTAAAGCGCGGTCTTTTTGTGACTTCAGTTCAGCTAGGCGTTGTTGAAACTTTTCAACCGATCCTCTCATCTCTGCATGAATTTTGGAGAACTCCGAGGTGAGCAGGGGCTCCATGGACTGCGTTGGACTTGCAGGAGGCTGGGCCGAAAGGCTTCGACTGGATGGAGGGTTCATCTTAGGACCTGCATACGCCAGTTGATGAGTCAGGCAGAGGACAATGAAGGACACTCCTAGGGACTTTTTATTTTTATGCAATATTTTCATATCAGTTATAGGTTCGGTTTTTTGTCAGAAAACTTGAGAAAATAATTTTTAATCTCATATTTTCAATGAGTTACAATTCCTTCAGCCCAGGCAAAACGCATAAAAGAGAAACTGAAATAAATCAGAATTGTCAGAATTGAAAGAAGAGTCCCTGTTCGAGTCCGATCTCTTCTTATTGGTGATCACCTGGGTGGAAGTGGCCGTTTCCAAACCGGGTCATGGATAGGCGCTGAGAGAGGCGCTGAGCGAGATCGGGATTGTTTAGATGCGCCGATCACAGGATGCGACCCAGGATGCGACCCAGGATGCGAAATGAAGAGTTTGTCGTTTCCTCAAGTTCTCTGTAAACTGATTGACATCCTCTCCGGCGTGAAAGCGGGAGATTCCCCGAAGGCGATTCATGTCCGAATCGCTCCTGAACAAACTTTCAGGAGTTACACCGCTAGGGTCATTACCCACCGCAGTTCGACAGTGTCTCCGAGAGACCGTCT
>JBMSSC010000111.1:0-8875 GCA_049424145.1 Bdellovibrionia bacterium | reverse complement strand
TCGGATGCCTTATATCCTCCTGCTAAACCAGGAGGTTTTACGGCATGTTTGATAATTGTGTTCGTTTTCAAAAAAGTCCATGGCGTTTTTTGTGGTCTTTTCTATGGGTTTGAGGATTTTTGCTTCTGGTTGATCCAAAAATTACAAAATAAATATTGATTATCTTTAGGGTTTTTGGCTTCGTCCATTATGTTAGAAGGTGGGCAGTTTTCGATCATTTAGCGCGGCCTTCAGGAGTCTCCAGGTGAACTCTGGGGCGCTTTTTGATTGAGGTCGCAGATTGAGCTGGTTGAGCGTCCATGGAGTAATTGAGGGGTGAAGACCTGAGATCACAACCAGGCCTTGTTCGGATTGAATTTGCGTGATCGCAGGAGTTTGATCTGAGTATTGAGCGATGACTCCTCCTGGAAAAAATGGGGTTTCAGGTCCACCGTACCAAAGGAGTTCCTGTGTGCTTCCGTCGGGGAACAGTGCGCTGTCTAATACAACGGATTGACCGGATTGAGCCAAATGCGCAGGAGTAAGATAGGGTCCATTCACTAGCCCTAACGAATCACGAAGGGATGCTTCCAGTTTCTCACCTGGTCTTGGATCAGGGGAGACGGCAAGATAAGCTCCCGCACATAGACCTAGGTAATTGAGTCCGTGGGTTCGAACTGCGGATCGAAGCTTGATCCGAGTGGGGATCGAGAGGCTTTGAAGGATATGAGCTGAGTTACCCCCTGGGATGATGAATAGCTTGAATTCTAAAAGCGTCTTCAGAGGCAGTTGATTCAGTTCTCTTGAGCTGATTTCTCGGTAGGAAGTTCCGTGGTGATAGAGAATGTAAGCCAGCGATTCAACCTCAGCTTGCCAGGTCCCCTCACTTGAGAGGAGGAGGACTTCTTTTTTTTCTGTTTCTCCAAAGCTTGGGGGAGGGGTGAGGACCCCAAGTGGGTTGGATTCACCGGAGGGCAGTGCACAGCCCATTGGCCCTGCTGTGAACAGGAGTTTTAACGTGGGAATCCAGAGCTTTCTGAGAGTCAGGGAATGAGGCACTAGATCGACTTACTGAGCGTGAGGGTGCTCCAGGATCGATCCATTGCGTTGACTGTCGGCTCATAAGACCACTGATGATTCCAGCCAATGGAGAACAGAAAGCCCAAAGCAAAGGCGCCCAGTTTGAAATGAGCTGTGGTGTGACTGAGTCCTGGTTTTACTCCGAATGCACCAGTATGATAGTTCACGCTACTTGCAATCTCAAAATGCGGCCAGCTCAGAGCGGGAATGAGTTCGGGTAGGAGGTGTGTGTACCGAACGAGAAGTTCATGTCGGGCACCTCCCTGAAACTCACGCGCTTGGTTTTGGTTCCAATACAGCCAATAATAAAGATTATAGATGGGGATGAGGTGGGATCCAAACAGAGGGATCAGTCGAGTGAGGGCAACGCCCGCTTGGAGCTTATTTCCTTGCTTGGTGGGAAGCGTGATCGGATTTCCATACCAATCCAAAGAGGTGCTTCGATTCGGATAGATCCAGTAGTCATAAAAGCCGTGGAGATTGAGCTCATAGGGTTTTCCTGCAAAAAGATTGCGCTCCCCGTGAAGAAAGAAGTCCAATTCGTTGGCTCTCTGATGGGCTGGATCCGCTGCAAGGGAGCTCCAGAAAATCAAGGATAGCCCCGTGAGCTCACTTTTGATCTGGGCTGAGATTTGAAACACGGGGCGATCTCCTCCGATGCTGAACCCATCGGTGACGTAGGAGGAGGCATAGGTCAAATCCGTGTGAAAGGAAAACGGAGGTTCACCTGCCCGACTCAACGCGCACGAAAAAGAGGTTGCGATTTGGATTCCAAGTCCCAAGAGGCTAAGCTTCAAAAGGTTCACGTTAACCACCCTCATAGAGAGATCTGCTCCGGGAGCTGAGAGGGGTTTGAACGAATGAAGAGAGGCTCCCCTGAGGTTTGAGGATGACGCATGGAGGGTTCGTTTCGATCCAGGGAGTTTTTTGACCTCCAGCTGAAGTTGAGCTTGGGGATTTGACTGAGGAGTGCAATCCAGAGCGTCAGAACATAGGGAAGTGTTAAAAGTGGGAGTTCCGAGGATCGAAACAGGTGACTCAGGGCGATGCTGATGAATGAGGAAAGGCTGCAGAAGCCCAGGATCTTGGTAGGCTGAAATCGCTCCTCATACGAGGCTAAGCCCAAGCCGATGAGTCCTGAACAAAAGTTTAACGATCCGTTCTCCCAATCGAGAGATCCACCGGTGAGCAGATGGGAGGTAAGACTTCCCACCAAGAGGCCGCCTAGGAAAAATAGGCTCAGTTTCGGTCGAAAAAGACTCACGAGTAAAAAAAGAGAGAGCCCAAAAAATGGATTGGGGAGAAAGAAGACACGTCCGAGACCTTCAAACGCTGAGAGAGAGATTTTAAGAATCGCAACCAGGAGGGTGGAGTCCGATCCAAAGTTCATCATCAGCTCAGAAATCCAGGAGGTGATCCTGGGATCCGTGGGTTGAGCGACGAAGGAGTGAGCTTCGTGGGATGGGGTGATCAAGCAAAGCATCCAAGTGGTTAAGATGTAAGGCAGTACAAAAGGGCTGATCTTCCAGTGCTGTAGGATCTCCACTGAGGCTTTGCACACGACGGGGATGAGCACTGCGCCTGCAAGAAGGTAAAAGTAGAACAGTGGGTCGCTAAGAAAAAACGTCTTCATTGCGCTCCCAAAAAAGAAGGAATTGATCGTGATGAGTCCCCATTCTTTTAAGACAAACGGAGTCTTCGTGATGACAGTGGAGAGGTAGCCCAGCATCGCTGAGATGAGGCTAAACAGAAAGAGCTGAAAGTCAAATACGCTCAGAAGCATCAGGAGAAGCAATCCAAAGATGGGGTGACTGAAAAAGAAGGTCTGACTGAGAGTCTTTAAAAAAGTTACGGTGTGATTTTTTAATCGAGTCATTGAATTCATAGCTCCATCCATTCGCCAAAACTCAGGGTGTGGTTTCCCCAGTGAAGCAGGCGGGGAGATTCCACACGAACCGCCAGCAGGGCGCCATAGCCGATTCTGCGCTCCGGCTCATACCAGGTTCCCCAGGTTGAGTCATAGAGTTTGGCTTGGGCTTCAGGTCGCTCTAAGGCACAGATCTCGTGGTAAACCACTCGGTTACCAATCCAGGGAAAAAACGAATCATTCAATTCCTCAGGTTCTCTTGGAGAATCCTTCGAGTTCGATGAGGATGAGTTTTTCTTCCCTAAATTCTTTTTCCACAGATTCTTCCAATGACGAGTGCTCGTTTCATTGTAGCTAATCAGAGCTTGCCCAGGATGCACGTCATGGCCTTGAGCCCGAAATACCTCTCGAGCTAGGGCAGCAAACACTCCACAGTCTACCGTTTTTCTCTTGACCAGTTCACACCAGGAGATTGGCCACGGCGAAGGACCCCAGCGAAAAAGCTGCGAAAGCCAGGTGGGAGCTTTAATCTGGTATTGAGCAAGAGATCCCATTTCAAAGCATCGGGCTTGAGCGAGAAACCAAAATCGTGCTGTCTCACAGCATGCGTGGTCATGATGAAGAATTGAGGATGCGGGATGTTCAGTCCATCGATCGAAGTATTCTTCTTTTGAAAAGAGGCGGTGAAGACTAACGGAGTTCCCCAGTGATCTCACTAAATTAGCCTCGTCCGAATCCATAGCTCATGCTCCTTTCGTATCCACCTGCGTCCCCAAAAATGACTAAATCACCCACTTGCATGCTCTCTGGAAGGTTGACCCCGCTACTGAGGATGTCATCCTCCATGCAGATTCGACCCAGAATTCTTGATTCGCCTTTCTTCAGCGGATAAAAAGAACCCTCTGAATGAGAAGGAGATCGCTGCTGATAAAAAATCCGATGAGAATAGGTGTGGATGAGCGGGAGCTCCGCAATGGAAGCATCCACCACCACTTCGTGGATCCTTCCATTGGGCTTGCGCCTGACATCGAGCACGCGAGAGGCTAAGACTTCCCCTTCCTGAGTGAGAGATCGACCGGGTTCAAGATAGAGGGTGGAGACATGAGGAAGCAGTTGGGCTACCGATCGCTGCAGCAAAGCAAAGTCAACAGACTTCAGATCCTTGGGAAAAAATCCACCGCCCAGGTCTAAGTGTTCCACGGGAACTCCACTTAAGTGTTCTAAGGTTTGGCACCAGATGAGAAGGGAGTCTAAAGCCAGAGCCCACTTATGAACGCCAATGGCCCAGCTCGGCATATGAAAATGAAATCCTAAGGCGGCTTTGGTTTTGATTTTCTCAATCGCCTTTAAAAGACGCTCAAAGCTCTCAAACTCGTCCAGTGGGTTACCGAAGCGAGATTGCAGCTTAGGAAGTCGAATTCGGAAGCCAATCACCTGGGCCACGTGTGGGATTCCTAGGACTTTTTCAAACTCCTCAATGGAGTCACAAAAGAGCATATGGAGTCGCGTGGCCGGTTGAGCAGCCAGGGGCCAGAACTTCCCTGGACCGTTTAAGATAATTTCCCGGGGAGAAAAGCCAAAATCCAAGGCCCGTCGGACTTCCATCTGACTGATGCATTCTGCAAAGAAGCCATATTTTTTTGCCTTCCTTAAGTGTTCATCCGTAGGACTGGTCTTAACGCTATATCCAATCTGAAGCTGGGGTGCTTGAACGGATGAGGCTTTGATGTGATCGTGCAGCTCTTGAAAGCGAGAGTTTGTCCAGTGCTCTAAGTGGACACGAACGGGAGATTCGCCTTCAAAGGATTGAGCCAGTTGGGCAATTTCGTTGGAGTACGACTCGAGGGGTTCCTCGGGATCGGTGAGTGAAGACTCAGGAGTCGGTTCATCCTGATCCCAGGATCGCTGGGATAAGGAGGTGCTTAAGCTAGGCTGATGCGAGACCAGGGCGGGCATTCCTTTTTTTCCTCCCTTTTCGCCTAAAAATCCTGTGGCATCGCTGGGTTCTTGGGCCAGAGGGATTCCGATGCTCTCCTTAGCGGGAATCTCGGCAACCACTCGC
The DNA here is from genome assembly GCA_049424145.1 of Bdellovibrionia bacterium. GTDB lineage: Bacteria > Bdellovibrionota > UBA1018 > UBA1018 > UBA1018 > JBMSSC01. The sequence goes on along the minus strand of JBMSSC010000111.1, from coordinate 3,887 downwards.
GTAAAAAAAGGATAGGCTAGGGGTTTTTCGATGAACGAGAGGTTCCAGATGCGGGCAATGAGGCGTGCCGGAAGGTTAGCTTGGCAGAGGGTTCCTCCATAAATCCAGGCTGGGAATCGCGGGTTGCATTCGATGATCCATCGTTTTCCGTCGGGGTCTGTGAGAAATTCAATCTCTCCCCCTCCCGACCAGTGCAGTTTTTGAATGACGGCTTCCAACTGTTCCCAGTCTTTGGGGTCAAGCTGAGAGACTCGTGCCGCCCATGCTTTTCCTTCATACGTCGTCTGGCGCTTGTGCATCTGCAGGGCTCCTAAAAGCTCGCCTTGATAAGCGCAAAACGCAATGGTGCTTTCTTGCCCCATTCGATGACTTTGAATAAAGAGGTCCTTTGAGTCCCACTTTTGAGTCATCTCCGCACGAGCTCTTTGAAAAATACCCCAGGATGTAATTCGTGTGGCCTCATGAAATGGGCTTTTTAACCAACATCTCCAGGAGTGAAAGCGGAGAAAGGAGTGAATCTCTGAGTCCGGAAGATGGGCCGAGATAAACTCAGGGACTTTGAAGTCTAAGACTTCAAAAGCTTTGACCTGGGGTTTGGAAGTTTCAGATAAAGCCTGAGCATGGGGAGCAAGAAGGTTAGGGTGTTTCTCTAAATTCTCGGAGAGCCAGTAAACCTCCATGTCCATCGCAGGGATCCACAGGTGGCCTTCCTCAAGGACGGATCGGATTTGCTGGGAGTGTCGATGAGAATCAATTTGACTCCAACTGGGGAAGATCACAGTTTCATCAACTGAAGTATGATGAAGTCCTGAGCTGCCCTGCCAGTGATCCACTCCTACGGTGATCAGGTCCGGGAAAGCCTTTTTAAGACTTCGGCAGATTCCTACTCCTGAGCAGGGATTGGGACCAGAGTTCATGCCACTGATAAAAATTTTTTTATTCATATTTTTTTATTCTGAAAACATTTTTGAATGAACTACTTAATTCCAAAAAAGCTCTGATCGTCAAAGCAATCCCTGTACCAGGTGGAGATGGTAGAGATCCTAAGTTTATGATTATTCTGGTTGAAATCGAATCAGAGGTCTTTTAGAAAAAAGATGTGATGAAGGAATCTATTACTCAAGAACATATGACGGGATGTGCGGTTGCGTGTGTGGCTTATCTCATGGGGGTTTCTTACCAGAGAGCGCTTGAAGCATTTAAAAGCCCTCATCAGGCCTGGGGACAGGGCTTTTATTGTGATGAGATCGTTGAGGCCTTGGGAGTTTTTGGAAAAAATTACTTCTATGACCGACTGACGGTTTATAATCGTTCTTTGCTTGAGAAGCCCGATGTGATTGTTTTTGTTGAGCCGAATCGCAGGTATCCTTTAGGGCACTATTTAGCACGATCCTCGCAATGTCAGTGGATGAACTCTTGGGTGAATTGCCCTGTGATTGCTCCTGCTCAAAGTGGGTTTGAGAGAAAACTTCCTGGATTGCCTTCTTATGTAATTTTTAATGCCTCCTCGTGCAGTCTGAAGTAGGTCTATTGGAGCACTTCTATCAGCTTTAGGCCCAATAGTTTGATTCATGAATGGGCAAAACCCTCGGTCTCTCTTAGGGTGAGGTCAAACTTAAATCGAAGCGGAGTGAGCGCCTCAATCGCTTTTTCAGAATAGACAGCCTCAGATTCCTTATCTGAGTACGAAACCGCAGATAGGCTCTTGGGGATCTAAAATACCCTGATCCACAAGTGCACGATTGTACTCGGACCATTGGATGGTATCGCCCATGTTGCAATCGCCTTTTCTAGCAAAACGAAGATCGTACATGGGCGTTTTTGTTTCAAGTCAGGAAATGATCAATTGGGATGGATTGGCTTCTCTTGTTTCCAATCAGGACGAACTCGTCCATACTCTTCTCGCTGCGGTCTTTGCCCTCAAACCAGATGGATCACTCCCTTTCAATTCACTTAGGTCTCATGGTTTTGCACTTCGTGGAAGTTACGCGACTTAAATCCAGCTCCAGATAAATTCGGTAATCCCCACTGGGTAATTCTCGGGTCAACCTGGTTCTTTTGTTGTTCCAGCCCGAATGAAACATGCCTAAGGAGCTATAGGTGGTTTTTTTTGACCACCGATTCAGACGGAGTACACGACCCTTCGGGTCAGCAAGCATTCCTCGCAGCTCACCCACTGGCGTGAACCCAGGAACTCGATAGGAGTCAATCGGGTTTCTTTCAGTCTAAAACGGCTTTGACATTAAAAAAATTGTTAAATTTCGACCACTGGTATTCACAAAGATCCAAAAAATTTAATAATAATAAGATAATGATAGGGCTGCTGAGAGATTTGGCTTGGATGTGATGAGTCGTGTGAATTCGATTCCAAAATTAAAATCAGAATTTAACATTTCAAATACGCCGATTGCAATCATTGGAGTGGGTTCTGATCCGGAACGAGTTGGGAAGTCATTACGATAGCCGGCGGTCATTCCAATCGGAACATTCAGAGCTGGTATCAAGTTTGTATTCAGAGCAATTCCAACTCGATAAAATCCGTCATCGGTTGTTCCCTCATTAGAAGTTGTTTTTGCAAATGTTCGGCTGATTTCACCTAGAAAGCCAAATGAGGGCTTGATGCTCATGGCTGCTAAAAGACCAATACGGGCTGGCGTGGATGAAGAAGAGGATAAAAACTTTTTCTCTACCGCTTCAGATTTTGTTGTTATGGTTTCAGCCACCGCATTCAACGGAGAAAAGTTTTTGCCCTGTTGAGTTCCTATTTCAATGATTGGAGTTAAGATCCAATGTTTCTCCCTCACGACCGAAAAACGGAATGCCGCCGATAAATGGTAAGACAAGTTAGCTCCAAGAATGAGAGCCGAATATTCGTCAGAGCCTAGGATTTCTGAAAAATCAACTCCGAATTCGATACCGATCCGATCAAAAAGACGAAACTGCCCGCTAAAGCTTGGGGTGAGTCCTGCTGCTTGAATATCAGCCTCCGCTCCATCAATCTGAATGGTGGCAGACGCTCCTTCGAGACTTGAACTCATGTAGGGAGCAGTGAATGGAGTTGAAATCAGAGAACTCCGAAGAAAGCAATGATCAGCTAGACATCGGGTACTTGGTGGAGAAGCCCGAGATGAGAGAACGCTCGACTGAGTAGGCGTGATGGGATATTCGGACGCCATTGAAGGGATGGTACTTGCAGGTATTAGGCATCCCATTCCAAGACAAAACAATCCTAGTCGCATGAATAGAAGTTAAACAGTGAATGCGATTCTGTCATTAAAAAAACATTGAGATTTCAATGGGATGATCCAGGTTTTAAGTGGTCTATGCATTGCATCATCGAATGGGAATCGTTTTTTTTATTGGAGTTTATGATGAAACCCTATCTCAAGATGACGCTGATTTGGGCCTTAATTTGTGCGGTTGACTCTCGAGTTCTTCACGCTAGTCCATTGACTCTCCCTGCAATTAAAGAAGCTGCTCAGAGAGCAGCCGCAAGAAAAGCGGAGTTGGATCGAAAAGTTGCTGCAGAAAAAGAGGAGCTAGAGAATCGGTTTAAAGAAGCCCTTGAAAAAATAAGAGACGTAGCAGAGGAAGTCAGAATCAAAGGTGCTGTCTCATCTTGTGTAAGTCAGGAAGGAGAGCTGAGATCGATTAAGGGGCTTTGAGGTTCAATGCCTGATCGGATTTGCTGGACATGTCGATGGGAATCAATCCGACTCCCAACTGGGGAGAATTGATCCCCAGAGCCTGAATCAAAATAAAATCCTGAGGTGCCATGCGAGTGCTCCTTCTCTACGCTCATGAGGTCCTGGAAAATTTTTTTTAGTGCCTGTTTAAGCAGTGTCAGGGGATCGTGAAAAAACTTTTGTTCTTTTCAATTGCTGGGG
>JBMSSC010000110.1:0-8878 GCA_049424145.1 Bdellovibrionia bacterium | reverse complement strand
GACTTTCTCAGCTGACTTGGACTTGGCGGCCAAGTAGCCAACGACGAAAGTAAAAAGCAGAGAAATCAAATACGCCACACTGCCGCGAATCGCAGAGAGCAAGGCATAATAAGGTAAAGCCCAGACCGAAAGGTCGATCTCAATGACAGGACGAAACTCGGTGCGTAACTGTTGACTGATAGCAAAAACGCCATAAATCGCCGTACCTAAAAGAAAGAGGATGGCCAGATCGGCAACTGAAAAGTACCTGGGAGCATAGGGGGTCTTTTGCATGGGGGAGATCCTCGTTCGAGTGCATGTCTTTTAAAGACTTGGATCTTAACACGGCTGAGGCCAAAGGTCGTCAAAAGTTCGAAGAACCGAATCAGGACGAAACAAAATGAACGACTCATGGAGAGCCTCTCTTAAAAGACGAGAGGATGACAAAGGCTGCAGTGAACATCCTCAGGCCAAGGCCACATTGAGCAAACCCGCTTTCAAAGCTACGCTCCAACCGAGCGCGACCTTGAAAGCGGAGTCCATTTCAACTCACCCAAGAGATTCTAGGCCTGCTGGATACCGGTGACTCTTTAGTTCGCCAACATTTCCATGGCCAAAGAGAGGAACTTTTGTCTAGAAACCGGAGAAGCCAATCGATACTTCTGAATAATTTCCTGAAGAGCAGAATCTCCTGCGCTCAGAGCCACAGCCGAAGCCGCACCCGTTAAGATGGCAGGCTTGGCCACTCGACGCCCTCGAGCCGAACCCACAAAACTCTTAAAGTCCGCTCGAATGGTGAGATTGGCCACTTGCAGATCACTCACAAGGATTCCTAAAACTTTGCTCACTTGCTCAATCTTGTCCCAAGGCAGGGGTGCACGACCGTGCTCGATATTGGATAAAAATTGGACTGAAAATCCGCAAGAATCAGCCACATCCGCTAACCCCATTCTCTTTGAGAGACGTGCTGATCTCAGCAAATCACCCAAAGGACCAAAGGAGCGTTTGTCGCGTGAAAACCCTTTTGGACGACCTCGCTTTTTTACTTCATGATTTTTCATTCGAAATCTTTTATAGGACGGATTTAAAATTGTCAAACATTATAAACATTAAAAGTATTTTTAATTTTTAATCTCAAGATCCTTCACTCTTTTCTTTTTTGAATTTTTTTCTCTTTAAAATCAAGCAGTTAAAAAGCCCTAGCCAGCCCGCAGAAAAAGAGTTAACTTTCTCATCCCATGTCAAAGACTGCAGAGCTCAAAAAACCGACTTCATCGACCGCCCCTCTCCCCTCACAGGGCCCCCAACGAATCTCCCAGGATCCATCGCGCAAGTCGTTTTTGTATCTGGACTGGATCATGGCTGGGTTTGTGACGCTCTTGCTCTGCTCCAACCTCATTGGGGTCAACAAAGTTTGCCAAGTCTTTGGGATCAGCTTTGGGGGTGGAGTTTTGTTTTTCCCCATCAGTTATCTATTTGGGGATATTTTAACCGAGGTTTATGGGTATCAAGAGTCGCGTCGAGTGGTTTGGGCTGGCTTTTTAGCCCTGGGCTTTGCCAGCTTCGTTTGCTGGTTCATCGTTGCGCTGCCGCCCGCTCCAGGCTGGCCCAATCAAGCCGCGATTGCAACGGTTTTTGGTCAAACCCCACGGATCGTGCTCGCCTCGTTGATTGCTTACTTTGTGGGTGAATTCGCCAACTCCTACGTCCTTGCAAAAATGAAGATCTTAACCCAAGGCCGTTGGCTTTGGACACGAATCGTAGGCTCAACGGTGGTCGGAGAAGCTGTGGACTCCCTCATTTTTTATCCGCTGGCTTTCTTAGGAAGCTGGTCTTTGTCCTTAGTGATTCAAGTCATGATCAACCACTACATCATTAAAGTCCTCTGGGAAGTGATGATGACACCCATCACGTACCGAGTGGTGAATTTTCTGAAGCAAAAAGAGCAAGTGGACCACTTCGATTACCAGACGAACTTTTCCCCATTCTCTTTTTAGGCGCGATCCGTTAAAAGGAAGAACATGAGCACTGAGCACTCCCAACCCAGGTACCTCATCACAGGCGCAGCAGGCTTTATTGGATCCCGAGTGGTGGAGTCCTGCCAACGGCAATCGATCCCTGTCCTCTCGGTTGATGAACTTCAATACTTTGACCGAAGGCCTGAGAATCAGGGCCTGAATTTTGGTCGCAGAATTCACCTCAGAAACCTCTGGGATGAGCTCAAAAACCCGGAATTGGGGCCTCATTCTTCGACGCCCATCTCAGGAATCATTCACCTGGGCGCCATCTCAGACACCCGAGAGACCAATCAAGCGCTTTTAAAAGAGCTGAATCTAGAATACTCTCAGAAACTTTGGAACTACGCCACAGAACAGAGGATTCCCTTCATTTATGCCAGCAGTGCAGCCACCTATGGCAATGGCGAGTTCGGGTATGATGATCAGGAATCGAAAATCCCAAGCCTTGTTCCTCTGAATGACTATGGCCGCTCCAAGCAATCGTTTGATCTTTGGGTCTTAGAACAAGAGCGGCAAGGCAGAACCCCGCCTCATTGGTGTGGATTTAAGTTTTTTAACGTCTACGGAATGGGTGAGGGACACAAAGGGTTTATGTCCAGCGTCGTTCGCCATGCCTACGATGAAATCAAAAAGTGCGGAAAAGTCACCCTTTTTAAGAGCCATAAGCCCGGCATCCCCGATGGTTTCCAAAAGCGTGACTTCATTTTTGTTCAAGACGTCGTAGATGTCCTACACTTTGCCCTTGAAAAGCCCATCGCCCGAGGAATCTTCAACCTCGGCACAGGCCAAGCCCGCAGCTTCTTAGACCTGGCTCAAAGCGTCTTTCAAGCCTTAGGCCAAGCTCCTACCCTTGAGTTCATCGATACGCCGGAAGCCCTCCGACCCAAGTACCAGTACTTCACTCAAGCCTCGATGGATCGCCTAAAAGACGAAGGCTGGAGTAGGCCTTTTACCGACTTGGAGATCGGGGTAAAACACTACATCCATCAACTCCAAGAACGCGAGATTCACTGAACCTTCATTTTTTTCGAAACAGGTTCAGTTTAGGATTGAATCTTGGAACCAAATCATTTATCACCCCCTGTGAACTGGCCCTCAGGAGCAGCGGATTCACCCAATTTGATTCATTGAAAAGCCCCTTTCATACGAGGAAGCTTTTGAAGTTTGAGTCGAATCGGACCCAAAGCTCTTCATTAAACCCGCCAGTGATAAAGGAATTCAAATGGCAAATACAAGAACTGCAGCCAAACGTGCTCGTCAAGCGGTGAAGCGTCAAGCTCGTAACCAAATGGTAAAAAGCTCCACTCGAAGCAGCTTAAAAGCCGCTTTAGACGCCATCCAATCTAAGGATGTAGCAAAAGCTCAGTTAGCCTATGCGTCAGCCGTGAAGGCATTAAGCAAAGCAGCAAGCAAAGGCGCAATCCCTCAGGGAAGGGCTGCACGAAAAATCAGCCGATTGACTCTTCTTGCCAAGAAGACTCTTCCAGCTGCTTTAAACGCTTAAAAAGGGCTTGGACCCTCAGGGCTGCTTTTTAAAAAAGCGCCGAGACTCTGAGCATAAAAAAAAAGCCCCAGACTCAGTAAAATGAAAGAGTGATCTTTTTTTCTGAATCTGGGGCTCTTTTTTTGTCCCACCAAAAGAACGCTCAAGCTTGAAGTCCACCCTCCCCAATTCATCCTAACCCAAAAAACACCCACCCCCCCCCCAAGAAGAGCCGATTCCACTTTTTATTCAATTTTTTATTCCCTTCAGGTACAGTGAAGGTGTTTTCTGGGAGGGAAGAGCAATGATGACTCGAACGAAAGCGGTCGCTCAACGTTTGAATTTGAACTTCAATCTAGGAATTCCTGGGCTAATTCCCCAATGGAAGAAACTCCTGAGCCCTCAAGGACTCAAAGAAGACTTCGTTGCGGGGCTTACCGTGGCCTGCGTCTCGGTTCCCCTGTCGTTAGCCCTAGCCCTAGCTTCAGGCATGACGCCGGCAACTGGACTCATCACAGCCATGGTCGCAGGCGTAGTGTGCTCTCTTTTTGGAGGCACCCCGCTTTTAGTCAGTGGCCCTGCCAACACCATGGTGGTGCTCACTGCGTTGGCCATTAAAACTCACGGACTTTCTTCCATTCTTTTTATCGCCATGGGCTGTGGCTTTTTGCAAATCTTAAGCGGGATCATCGGACTGGGACACCTCGCTCGATTTATCCCACTGCCCGTGGTCAGTGGCTTTACCTCAGGAGTGGGCGCCATCCTCTTCATTGGTCAACTCCCCTCGATCTTAGGAATTGCTCATCCCAAGGGCTCCCATCCGTCTGCTGTTTTTTCTCAAGTCTTTGAGAACCTCCTTGAGGCAGACCCACAAGTCATGGGGTTAGCACTCGGAACTTTTTTGATCACCTGGTTTTTAGATCAAAAATTCAAGAAGCTCCCCAGCGCCTTAATTGCCGTCACTCTCATGACTCTTACAAGCCTAATTTTAGGCCTCCAGGTCACCACTATCGGGAGCATTCCTCAAGCCCTACCCCTTCCCCACCTTCCTTCGTGGCCAGAACGAATCAACTTTTACCTCTTTGGATCGATTGGGGCATTTTATCTTTTTTCCTCGTTTGAAACCCTTCTCTCCTCAGCAGCTTTAGATAAGCTCAAGAACCAAACGCGTCACGATCCCAATCAAGAACTCATTGGACAGGGCTTGGGCAACATCATCTCAGCTCTCTTTGGGGGCATGCCTGTGGCTGGAGCCATTGCCCGATCCGCGTTAAATGTTCAAGCCGGCGCTCAAACTCGACGAGCGAGCCTCTTTCACTCAGCTGTCATTTTCCTTTTCGTCATGGTGGCTAGCAGCATTTTAGCTCAAATCCCCAAACCCGTTCTCTCAGGCATCCTGCTCTTTGTGGCCGTTCGAATGCTGAACATTCAGGAGATGACCCGCCTGTGGTCCATTTCTAAGATTGAGGCTGTCAGTTACTGGATTACCTTTTCTGTCATCGTCTTTTTTGATCTCATTGCGGGGATTCAGGCCGGAATCCTCTCAGCCATGATCATCTTAGCTCTACGTTTAAGCCCTCTTCAATCCCAGGTCCACCCCAGTGAATCAGAAGAGCCCTACCGCATTGCCCTGCAGGGCTACATGAACTTCCTCTCCCTGAGCAAAATGAACGCCGTTCAAGAGAAGCTCAAGCAGCTTAATCACAACCCAGATGTCGTCATTGACCTATCAGAGATTCAGCTCATCGACGCCTCGGGGGCGGAAGCCTTCATCGAGCTCGTTCAATTCATCCAAAAACGAGGGTCTCAAGTGGCTCTTCTTGGGCTATCCCCCAGGCTTAAAAAAGTTTTAAACTCAAGCGATCGACAAAAGATCCTGCCTCCCCTCTATGCTCTCGTGGAAAGCGACGTGACTCGAGTCCTAAATCGAGAAAACCATTCCTCAGCAATTCAACGACTCAAATTTGGTGTCCAGCAGTTTCAAAAAGACTCCAACGAGGAGTATCGAATCATCTTTGATCGCTTGGCCGAGGCTCAAGATCCTCACACACTTTTCATCACCTGCTGTGATAGTCGAATTAACCCGAACCTGATTACCTCGTCGTTTTTGGGGGAGCTTTTTATCCTAAGAAACGTTGGCAACATAATTCCCCCCTATCAAACGGACGATACCCCGGCTGAAGCCGCTGCTGTCGAGTTTGCCCTTGGAATCCTCAATGTGAAAGAGATTGTCATTTGTGCCCATTCAGGCTGTGGAGCCATGGAAGCCATCCTAAAAAGAGACCAACTCAATCCACTTCCCAGTCTACAAAAATGGCTCGGCACGGCAGGAGAACTACTCCAAGCCATCGAATCCCAAGGTCTCTCTGCCGATGAAGCCTCTCGTATGAATGCCGTCATCCAAATGGAAAACCTCATTTGCTATCCCCTGATTCAGGAAAAAATGAAAACCCATCAGCTCCAAGTTCATGCTTGGTACTATGACATTCGAACTGGACAAATCGAGGAGTGGGACCCCAAGTGCAAGCAATACGTTCGCATGCTCGAGAGTGACCCGGGCAGCCCTCTCACACCGGTCAATCCGAGTCGGGAGAAAACTCTCTCAATGTTTTCACCGACAAAAACGCAGAAGCAAACCACTCCATAAGCCCGTCGGTAAAAGGGGGGTCTGCTTGAGGTTAAAATCCAGCTCCGCGAGTTCAGTTTGAAGCTCCATCAGTTCAGCCAGACTCCAGTTCGGACTCCACTTTCTAAATCGCTCTTCAAGAAATGGACTCACCCGATGATAACGCGTCTTGTTCTGTCGATCTGAGACCAAGAGTGCTAGCTGTTTCACATTCCAGTTTAACAGACCTAAGAGGGGAAGCGCCTCTTCCGGGGCTTTGGAGAAGTACTGCACTTGCGAAAGCGTTTCGGCTAAGTTTCTCTGAAAAAACTGATCCACAAAAAACTCAGCCCCTCCTGAGCGCCCTAACCCATCTAAAATCACCTCGGGATTGGCTCCTGACACGGAGAACTTCTCCAGCTCTTGATCAACGAGATCCAAAGTCCAAGGCTCCAGCGCTGAAAGCCTCATCACGAGATCTGCGGAAAGCTCGACCTTTTTTTCTTTGGCTAAAGTCCGAATCCAAGACTCTTTTTCTTCTTCAACCAAATCGCTGCACTCTAAGACCGCAGCCTTCTCTAAGAGCACCTTGGAGAACTTCTTTCTCCCATCGAGATCTTTCGCCAGAAGCACACAAACACTCTGAAGCTCTGAAACGAGACGAGGCTTCAGATCCTGAGAGAAGACTTCAGAAATACCTTCTAAATTTTTCACGGCATGAGCTTCTTGAACCACGACCAAGCGCACCCCACCCATTAAACTCAGATGAGAGAGCTCATCGAAGATCCCCTCCCCGGTCACGCCAGAACCCTGCAGTTGCACTTCAGCGAGTAAACCACTGCGACCTGCCAAAGCGGAGTCACCCGAAGAGGGAAAAACCTGTTTCTTAATCCTCTGTAAGGCTTGTCGAATCTTGAACTTTTCTGGTCCGTAAATCCAATAAATGGGCCACAGAAGACCCTGATCTAATTCGCGGTAAAACGCTTTCCACTCAAGTTTTGGCATTGGAATTAGAACATCGATAGCATGGACTCATGAACGTCGTCCATCATGCTTTTGGCCAAATCACCTAAAGCTCGATCAAATTCGCTTTCATTCATTAAAGCCGAGGTGGTCCCTAGGACGTCCAGCTGATTGAGAGCCGGAAAGGGCTTGGAGCGAGCAAAAGAGGAACTCCAGATCACCCCTAAAGAGGATTGAGACTGCTTTAGAGGCCCGCGCTTAACCAAGGAAAAACCGCACGCCAGGATTGCCATGTACTCGGTGGCCACGCTGAACTGAGCGGTTGGCAACTGAGCCCCTAATCCCAATGGGTTCAGCTGAGAAACCGACGTACTCGCACTCACTCCAAAGGAAGCCGTCTGCACAGAGCCCTGAAGCAGAGCATCAGCCTCCTCAGGGTGATGAACCAATGTGACTTTTCCATAAGCCAGGAGGGTTTTCAGCAGGTGATTGTACACGACGTTTTCAATCCCCACTTTGTAGGTATTATTGACAACGGGAGGGATGTAGATTTTCTGAACGTTTTCTTTTTCGGCAAGCAGATTTCTGGAGTTTTGAAACGTATACCCACACCCGGAAACCCAGGAGAGGGAAATCAGGAGGACCAAAGAAAAAAGGGAGCTCATTTTTCTCAAACCACCGTGATCCAGCATCCAAAACCCCTTCTTTTGTCTCTTGTTCTTGTTCTCGTCTCATGAATTTTCATTCACTCTGAAGACCTCAAGCGCTCTGCACCCCCGCGAACCCCCTCGACGTCGATCGCCTCGATCGCCTCGATCGCTTTGACCAGAGCTTGACGATCCAAGTAAAAAACAAAAAAAACAAAGAGACCAACTTGTTTTTTTTCCTAAAAGACACTAACACTGCTTTCCTTCGATTCGAAGTTCTTATTCAGAGCCCGACACCCTTGGCAAAAAAACTGATCCCCTGGGACCGTCAGCTTTGCAGGCGATCACTGAAGAGAAACCGCAGCGCTAAAGCTCAACTACTTAAGTTTAGGGGACGAAAATTTTCTTCTCCAAACTCAAGCCGTCGATTGCCCGAAAGAATTCCCATTGGTAGACTCTCCTCGCCCAATTGACTGCACAACCGCCTTTCATCAAAGAGGAACCCATGATCTTTGAAAAACTTGTGGACATCATTAAGAAGGCTCAAAACCACTATCCCTCGTTTTCCAATCGAATGCTGGAGGCTGAGGCCCTGGGACGTTGGAAGATTGCCGTCGGCGACACGATTGCCAAGCACTCACGCGCCGTGAAAGTCAAAGACTCCATTTTGTGGGTGGAAGTGGAACACCCCATCTGGAGATCCGAGCTCCACTACCGAAAAAAGCAAATCCTTGACATTCTGAACGCAAAAACCCCCTGCCCACGCTCTGGACTCGGTGAACCGAAGGACATCCTTACTGACATTTTTTATATTGATCCGAATCCAAAAAAGTCTCGCTTTTTTAAAAAATAACGATCATTTGGCTTTTTTTAGAACCCAAAACACCACCCAAGCGAAAACGCCTAGGAATAAAATCCCCCAAAAGTTGAGTCGATTTTTGGGTGTAACGGAAGCCTCTTGAGGGAGTGAGGCTTGGCTATTGGGCTGAGAATCCCCTCCCACACTCCTCAACTCACCTTGAGGCGTTCTTCGGATGAACGTGGTGCCATCGGAACGGGCTGCGGGGGGATTCGCACCGGTATCAGAACTCTCCTGAAACGAACTTCCCGCTTGAGGAAGATCAATTTCATTCTCTGTAATCTCCTCCCCCGGATCCGCACTCATCTGCAAACTGACCCCCAA
>JBMSSC010000109.1:0-9473 GCA_049424145.1 Bdellovibrionia bacterium | reverse complement strand
GAGGAGTCCGAGAAACCCGAATCCAGGCTTCCTCACTTTACTTACATCAGTGAAAAAAGTGGAAATGGTGTCTACATTGAAGGTAAGGCCAGGGGGAAAAACAAAGAAAGCGGAACCATCTTTTGGGCAGGAAAATCGGGAGCTCCCGCTCTTTATCAGACCCTTCGGGAGGTTTTAATCTCAGAGGGTGCTGTCGACTTCCACTGTAAAGGAGGACTTCATCGAACAGGAATGATTGCGTTGATGATCCGCTACCTGCAAGGAGGCAATTGGACCTTAGAGAGCCCCCAATACTCAGGACTGACCAAGCGTCACGGACAATCACCTCGACTCACTCAATTTAAGAATAAGGCACAGTATGAGTATTTCCAGCATAATCCAAAAAACTTTAGGCAGGAAAACTTAAACTCAATTGAAGCGCTATCCAATCAACCGCTCTTCCTTTGCTTGAAAGAAAAATTTGGCCCCTACCTCAATGCCTCATCGGTTGCACCGCGTGCTGGGCAAAAAACGATCGCTTGCCTCCAAGATGCGTCGACTTCCTGGGAGAATCTGAGCAATCAGGCAGTGCAGCCACTCAGTGTGGAGGATAAGCAGAATCTCTGGAAACAGTGTGAAGCGCAGTACCCACAAGAGGACCCCCCTCATTCCGAATGACCTAGGAGCGAAGACCCGGACGATTCGACTCTGAGGATCAAATGCTACAACTCCCCGATTTGAGAGCAGGACCCATGGCTTATGGGTTCTTTTTGGGGTTCCTAAGGAGATCTCGGCGTCTTCTCTGTTTCACAGGATGCTAAACTTTAAAAACCCTTGCAGAAACACAATCCCAAGCTCACCTTCAGTCACCGCTCTTGGATTTGCCATTTTTACGGGTGAGGAGTAGAATTGAGAGTATGATGTGGGTAATCGCTTACAGTGTGCCAATCAGTGCGTTTATGGGAATCGCTCTTGGGGGAAAACCTGGTGGTCTTTTATTTTGGTGTTATTGGACTGCGATTTATTCCTTTATTCTTCACCCGATCTTAGATCAGAAACTAGGAAGAGTGACAGCGGAGGGCCTTGAGCGAAATTCCAAGGGTCCTTTTCAGCTCGGACTGAACCACCTGCTTTTACTTCTCACTTTACCCACTCAGGCCATCCTCCTGACTTTTGGTCTAGTGACTTTACATACTCAGGAGCTATCCATTCTGCAGCAGTTTGGAATCATCTTTTCCCTGGGCATCTCAGCTGGGGCCTTTGGGATCACATCTGCTCATGAGCTCATTCATCGAAGATCCCGAGTGGAGCGCGGCATGGGCGTCCTCTTACTGGCATTAACCTTGTATGCTCATTTTCGGGTGGAGCATGTTTTTGGCCACCATCGCTGGGTTGCAACTCCTGAAGACACGGCAACAGCACGAGAAGGAGAGTCGCTTTATGCGTTCATCCTGCGCGCTTTTCGAGGGAGTTGGAAAGTCAGCTGGAACCTGGAATCCAAAAAGCCCTGGTGGGAAAACCGCCTCACTCATTATGTTGTTCTGCAAGGGCTCCTCATGATTCTGATCGGGGGGATTTGGGGCGGACTTGGAATCTTAGCCTATCTCGGACAGTCATTAGTCGGCATTCTTCTTCTGAAGGGTGTGGACTACATTGAGCACTACGGACTGACCAGGCGCGAACTCTCTCCAGGAGTTTACGAGCCTTTCTCTGAAAAACACTCTTGGGATAGTGACTTTTGGCTAACCAATAGCACTTTATTTAGTCTCGGTCTGCACGCCCACCATCACAGCGCTGCATTGGTTCCTTTTGAAAAACTCAGAGCTAAACCTCAGGCACCGCAGTTACCTTGGGGCTATTCTTTGGCCATTTTAGTGGCCTGCATTCCTTCTCTTTGGATGAAAGCGATGCAATCTCATCTCGAGGCTGTAAAAAAAAATCAGCGCCCTCTGCCATTGAGCTAAGGGTGGTGTTTTCACGGAACTCTCCTGCCTTATCTAGGAAAGTAGCGACGAATCATATCCTGTTCGGTTAAAAAGTAGTAGGTCATCTCATGCTTCATTTGGGAACGAAACCCTAGCTTTTGATAAAAACCCACCGAAGACTCCGTCGCCATCAGCTGTAAACTCTCCACTCCAGTGAGAAGACTCTCTCGGACCAGATGACGAATCGCAGCCGTCCCCCCCCCTCGTTGATAGGGATTGCCCAACAGATGTTGGACAAAGGTCATATTCGTTCCATGGTCGGCAAAAGGATACACTTTGTACTCAGCCATCGCCATCAGCTCGCCCGAGGGATTACAAACCAACAAGTAATGATAAAAGGTATAGAACTCGGCCTCATGAAGATGTCTCAAAAGAACACGAGCAATATTTTCATGAGCTCCTCCGCTTTTTTGCCAACTCATGAGAATTTCCAGGAGCTCCGGGGATTCGGCGTTCAACCCTCGACAGTTTTTCGGATGAATGCGATCCTCTTGACCAAGCGCTTCAATTTGTTCCAAAGAGGGATAACCCTCTGCATGAACCACCCCAAAAACACTGGAGAACACGAAAAAGAGAAACCCAAGGCCTAGGCCGAATCTGAATGATTTAGATCGAAACGCTTGCAAATGAAAACTCCATGAATTTGAAACTTAAGGCTCGCTCAATTTTTCGGATCTTAAACTCTCTTAAAAATCACTCAACTGAGGGCTTAACCTCTTTGGACTGAATTACACTTTGCCGTTCAGACGAAGCCAATCCAAAAAAATTTGCGCGGTCTTGGAACACTGAGTTTTCTGAGCCCATCCCACCCATTCAAACTGGGAATCCGTCCGAAGCCCATCCGATGAGGATTGAAAACCATCTGTAGCATAATAGGTCCACTTCACCGACCCGGGCTTTCCCGATTCAGGATCCGCGAGATGAAATTCCGCAAGGTGCTTCACAGAATCCGGCTTCCAGTCAATGGATCTCTCCTGTTGAACGGAGCGAATCAACGCCTCAAGATGAGATTCTCCGAGCTCTCTTTTTGCTGAACAGAATCCGTAAGAGCCACTAGCCGGATCCCACTTCAGTAAGACTTGGGAATCGCGAAGCTCGACCCAGGCGACACAGTCCTGTGGATCGCGGATCAATTGAGCACACGCTAAATGGGTTAAAAAATCAGGAATTTGCTTCTTTATTTTCATACACAACTCAGGCGCAATTTCTTACACCAAAAATATTTTTTTGTCTTGGAATAAGTTTAAAAATTCAATCGACCAAAACAGAAATCGACAGAGAGGAGGAATCCAAAAAGTACGAAAAGCTCTGAAATTCGGACCCAGTCCCAGAGAAAAGAACCCTCAACTCACCGTCTGACACACGAGATCAAAGAATAAAAAACAGGATCTTCCCATACCCAGACTCCCTGAGGCCTGAGGGATCATGAAAACACTTTCTTTTTCCAAATTTGAATGGGGGGCCCCCCTCCTCTCAACGAGAAAGAAGATCCCCCCTGAACTGAGGAGTCTATTCAAAAAAACTAAAATTTGGACTCGCTCTAATCCCGAGAGTTCTCCAGCTCAAAAATAAAGTCCTCTCCCGCTTGATTTGCACTCAAAGCATATTTCTTTACTTTCAATCGGGCGCCATCCTTCAGTCCACCGGGCCTGAGATCATAACCTAAAACATATTTAGTTAATGCTTCGACTACAATCGCTGTCGTATAAGCCTCAGATCTCCACTGGGCCAGGCTCCACTTGGAAGCCGAAAAAAACAAACCAGAATCCCATTTTCGACTCTGACGAGAACTCCCAGGGTGAAATCTTGATCCCAGATCAGCCTTTGGCGTTCCAGCAGCTGGCTTCATTCTGAACGTAGAGTCATGAGAGACTCGATCTTCGATCTGATTTTGAATCAAATAGGCTACTGCCTGCTCAATGGCTTTCTCATACTGAGGGAGCACTCCGGCGGTTTTCGCTAAATCGGATCCAATATTCAGTAGGGTCGATAATGCTAAAGCAGTGGACAAATCTACGGTGGAGTCCTCACCGCCCCAGAAAGCCCCCTGGGCGTGGGCGTTTTGCTTAGCATAGTCCAACTGCTCACGAATCAGATCAAACAGCAAACGATTCATCGCCTGTTTCATGGGTTCATTTTGAATCCCCGCATCTCGATAAGCACGAGACAGCACATAGGGAAAGATCATCCGCTGAGGATAGTACAAACCACACTCGGGCCAAAGGCGCAGCGATGCCGCTCGACTCATGAGCTCACTGACTTGGATCACGATCGGATCCAGGGAATCAACCCCCATCAAGCCCAAGGCAAACAGAGCATTGGCATTCACCACACAATCGACGTTATTCACGCCGAGCGGAATCACCCCTGTATCGGGCGAGAGAAAGCGACCTGAGCGTCCCAGGTTCTCGTCCTTAAACCAAGTCAGAAACCCGCCGGAATCTTTTCCCTTCCATCCATCTCGACCATCTTCTAAGGAGCGATTCTGATCTCGCCACTGCAGCAGTTCATTGAGAAAAGCCAAATCTGGCGCAGGCTTTGCATCCAAGCGGTGACCAAGCTGAAGAAGAGCAATGGCCAAGGAGGTATCATCAGCATCGTTTGGAATGTTCGCTAAAGCATCCACCCCATAAGGATTCAGGCTTCGATCAAAGGCGTCTTCAAACCACTCGGAAAAAGCGGAATTTCCGCTCGCTTTAGGAATCCCGGGGATCATCTTTGAAATGGTTTGTCCATAGGCCAGTGCCATTGGAATATTCAAAGGCCCCACTCGTCGAGCTGCGCTGGAGGATCCGGGTAGCTCAGGCCAAAAACTAAAGGCACTGCCACGCCGATAGGATAAAATACTCTCTAAAGCCTGCCCCCGCATTCGCTCAACGACGTGTTCCTCCCGTCGTTGAACGGATCCCGAACGATCGCTCCCGGACTCTAAAACCTCCGACTCATCGAAGAAGTAAAGAGGATAACTCGTCGATGCTGTCATGAACAGATTACTATCTTGAACCTGGATGATCGACTCATGCCTCCAATTGTGACGGCCCAGAGCCTCAGGAAGCACATGAATCGTATTTAACCACTCTCCTGGAAGATTTTTTACAAATGGGAGAGGTAAAGGAAAAAACGAAGTCGCTCCAGGAGGAAGAGGAAAACATCCATCTCCGGTACAGGAGTCTGTCCTGGGATCCCCCTTGCCCGGGCGCTCTCGAATTTGGGTGTCATCTAGGTAAAGGAGTCCTCCCATGATCGCTGTTTTTAACCCTTCTCTTTGAGCACGATCGTTAAGAGTTTCCTGAATACTGGCTTGAGTGGATGAGCACATCATTAGCCCAAAAACCATCCAAGACAGCTGATTCAAACTTTTGATTCGATCTCGGTCTCCACGGATCATTTTCATGGATTCTGACTCCTTGATTTTGATTCAATTACGATTGGATTGATCTGAAACAAGATTGGGTCATACTCAAACCCAAGATTCAGACTCTGATGTTCTGACTTTATGAAAAACAAAATCATAATTAAAACTCCACAAAAAAATCTCTAAATTATTGCGAACACTCCTAGATTTCGATATGACTTTTGATCAGAGAAGCCATCAAGGGAAGTTGGACTCTGTTTCTTCTTACTGTATTTAATTCTAAAAACTGAACCTATTTACTTTTTAAAATCTTAATAGGAACCCTCATCATGACTCCAAGACGATCTGGCATCACTGCTTTAGTTCTGTTGACTCAGTTGATTTGTCGTTTATCCAGCGCAGGCGAAATCGAACCCATCGAAAAGAGCTCTCATCCGACTCGGAACCAACCTTGGAGTAGTTTTAGAAATGGCCCTGAAAACCAAGGAAGAACTCCCGTTGCCTTAAGAGAACTTGCCTTTAGTCACTCGGATCGATCCATTCGCGAGTTTCAAATCGGAGGAATCATCTGGGGAACCCCAGTGATCGATGAATCATTCAACCTCTATGTAGGATCCAGCAATAAGCTTTTTTATAGTCTCTCAAAAAATGGAACCCCTAACTGGAGGTTCAAAATTTCCAATGATGCCGACTCCCTGATTGATTCCTCAGCGGTTCTTTTACCCGAATCCAGGCAAGTGATCGTTCCGGGAGGTGATGGAACCCTGTACGCATTAAATCAAGACACCGGTCAACTCAACTGGACCTTTCGAGCCACTCACGACTCCTCATCATCCAAGAAAAGAACTGCTCTTGGGCAGGTTCCGGGAGAGGTGGTGGACTCCTTTGAAGGGCATGTTCAAGTGGGGCCCGATGGAACGCTTTACGCTGGCTCCGATAATGGAAAACTCTATGCTCTGGATGCCAAAGGAAATCTCCTTTGGAAGTTTCAAACAGGTCTCATGATCTGGTCCTCTCCAGCCATCAGTGCGCGTTCAGAATGGATGGCATTTGGATCGCTAGACGGAAAACTTTATCTTTTAGATCCAAAAACCGGCACCCCCCTGACTCGGCCTTGGAGCGCTGATGGGGAAATCAAATCCTCCCCAGCCATCCATGAGCAAAATCAGCTCCTCTTTGGCACCTCTAATGGAACACTTTACTCCTTAAAAGTGGAACAAGACCCAAAAACCGGCGCATTTGGACTGAAAAAAAACTGGGCCTACTCCGTAGGACAAGAAATCTACTCCTCTCCCGCACTGCACTCAGGGCACATTGTCTTTGGGTCGATTAATGGGAACCTTTATGCCCTCAACTCCCAAGGAGAGTTACTCTGGACGTTCCATGCCTACTCACGCATTTTAAGCTCTCCCTTGATTACGGAGGATGGGGTCGTTCTTTTTGGCGCAAAAAACGGAAAACTTTACGCCTTAGATCTTCAGACAGGTGAGAGAATTTGGTCGTATCAAACAACCGAAGCTCAACAGAAAACCAACCTCGATGCGTCGGTGAGCGTAGATTCTGAAGGCATCATCCATGTGGGATCCTATCAGGGAACCCTCTATTCCATTCCCTATGAGTACTGCCTAAATCATCGTACCGATCCTCGTTGCGCTTTCGGGGGACGATCCGATCCTCCCCAAGTGGGCCAAGGCCTAGGAGAAACCCTGACGACCTTAAGACGGGTGATGGACCCGAGACAACCCGAAGCTCTTGCTCCTCATGCAACCCTGCAGCTTGAGCTCATCGCTTTTGAGAACGGCACCTACCTCGATCAGGCTGCTTTGGATGCCTCCAGCGTCCAGGTGAAGATCAATCCCCCCATTGAAATTCAATCCGAAGTCTCATCGGATGGCCGTTTTCTCAACATCAGAGCGCAGCAGTTTTTTAAGCCTGATACCCAATATGAGCTTCAGATCCGTGGAAAAACCTACTTACACTCACCCAGTTGGCTCGGGGATCGATTGAAGTTCTTTGGGCTCCGAACGTTCTCAGTCGAGCATTCGTTTCAGACCGAAGCGTTCAAGCCTTCTGTCTTAGACGATCTTCAAGAAACTTCATTTTTGAGCTGGGGATTTCAATCGCTCAACCTGGCTCAACCTGAAGCTCTGGATGCCTATATTCCGGCAGCCCTCGAAGGACAGGGATTTCTGGTCACCGCTTTTGGTTTTCATCCAGAGACGCACAAGCTTCTGCTGCTCACACTTCCCGCATCCCCTCAGGACGATGGAAGCGTTGAACTCATGGCGGATGCCTCTAAAGTAAACGTTCTCCAAGGAAGCTATGAGGGGGGATATATGAAAGCCTCAGGGCGGCTGACGTTTGCAGCCATGGGAGGAAAGATTCCTTTTCAATCGTTTCAATTTGCACTGGGTGTGGACTCCCAAGGAAAGGGATCCAATGGTGAGATGCGCTTCTCCGCTTCCGCTTTAGGAATCCGAGGCAGTGGATCGCAGTACCAATTCCCATCCTCGTTATTAAATCGAGTCTGCGATCCCTGGCTAAACATCGTGGGTCTGGGCTCCTTTAGCAGTAAGCCTATCGAGCTCGCACAAAAAGCCAGCGTTCAGCTCATCACCCCTTTAAACTCCCCCATTCTACGGCTTTCGATGCGTTTTTTTACCCGCTCTGAGACGCTGCTCCCTCATCTCATCACGCTCGTTCAGTATGACCCGATCACCACTCGACTGATCCACACACAAACGCAGGTGATTTATCCTCATCAAATCACAGCGGGCTCGCAGTGGTTCACTGAGTTTGAACAAAAAATAGAGACTTCCTGCTGGCACTCCGCTCCGTTTCAAACGCAGCTATTTTTGGATGGAAGACCGTTGCTTCTCAACCCCCACGAATAGCTCGATCCCTCTTGCCGTTGATTCTCCCAGGGGAGTCCAAAGAAATTCACTTGGACTCCTTCTGGGGATCAACCGCTCAAAAGTCCTCCGCTTGAAATTCAACCCTCGGATCTTAGACCTGAGCACCGGCTTTTTGCCTTCTCCTTCAATCCTCATCACCCGATGGGTTGCTCCGAACGCATCCCATAGACCCCATTGAGATGACGATGGTGACGATTTTGCAAAGACTAAAGAAAATGCAGCTCAAGGTCCAACTCAAGCTTTTTCTGGCCCCCTCCCCCAATGGGGGCACGCCTCATGAAGACGTCCTGCTTTTTAAGGCCCCTGTCACTGAGCACGAGTTCATCTTCCTGTTGGGGGGACCAAAGTGAACCTGACGATCGGGTTCTTCCGATAGGAGGAAAATTGGAAATTCTAGGCCAATCGGATCCCTCTCCAAGCTGGGATGAGCACGAGAAATCTTTTTTCAATCCCTGTGATCCCGATCCCTGTTGGCTGCTTGAACAAGAGGGGTTTGATCCCAGTCGAGAGAGAGAAATGGAGACGCTCTTTAGTTTAGGCAACGGCCGATTGGGAATTCGAGGTAGCTCAGACCTTCTGATTCCTACTTCTCAAGCTGATCTTTTGATCTCTGGCATCTATGATCAAAAGGCAATCACTCTACCGTACTCAGGGCGAGAATGGGTGACGCCCCGATTAAGAGAGGGTATGGAAACAGAGATTGTTCCGTTTCCCTCTCCCTTTCTCTGGCAGGCCCAGCTCAGTGAGACCGTCCTCAGTCGAGAGAACCAGACATTAGTTGAATCCAAGCGGACGTTGGACCTAAGGAAAGCGATCCTCTATGAACAGCAAATTCTCTTGGATCTCAAGGGAAGAAGAACTCGGATGCGAAGCCTGCGACTTTGCTCTCAGGCATCTCATTCTTGTTTGATCCAAAAAATTGAACTCACAGCTGAGAATTACTCAGCCGTAGTGACTCTTCAATTTCCACTTTACCCGGAACCGTTCGATCAAAACTACCCACACCTCATTCTTAAAAACAAAACATTTGAAAACGCCCGACGTCAGGTCACCTTTGAGACTCGGGGCTCAAAAAAAACGTTAGTGATGGAGCACCTCACTTTGGATCCCTTTGAACTGCTCAAAACCGAAAACCTGGTTCAGATTCTCTGTCCTGGAAAGCCCATTCAAATCTGTCGGATCATCACTTTGCGTTCTGAACTCACTTATCCCAGGTCTCAGGTGCAGTTAGTCCCTCGG
>JBMSSC010000108.1:0-9484 GCA_049424145.1 Bdellovibrionia bacterium | reverse complement strand
ATTCGATCAATGGGCAAATGGGGGGGGAGGCTCCCAGTGAGTCGGATCCTCGGGTGTAAAGAGACCGAAATCCTCTCCGATTGAGGGAGAATCTGCATCAGCTCCCTCCACTTGATCTTTCCCTCGGGGCTCACCAAGGAGAGAAGTCGATTTTGGCCCATTTGCAAGTAATCCATGGCCCGAGCTGTGGCAATGAAGACTTGAGCATCAAGCCAGGACTTTTGACCTTCCTGCTCCAGTGAGGCCTGGAGTTCTGGGAGCTTCTCCAAAGCTCGTCTGGGCTCATAGGCGATCTCCTCTAGAAGCTTTTTTGCTTCCTCGGGCAACTTAAGAACTGAAGGCTCAACAGGGGTGGCAGTGGGCACTCCGAGACTGATGAGAAACGTCTTGGGAACAGGCAGCCACTTAATGATCTGCTCGTTTAAAACCCATCGATCGCCGCGTCGTTCCACTTGATGGTCTAGCCACTTTTGAATGAGCTCGCCCATCAGGTAGATTCTTAAGGGAGCCACCCAGCTCTCCTCCGGTACGAGAATGAGAAAACCTGAGCCCTGAGCCTCCTGCGGTGCCTGAGGCAGGGGGCGGGCCACCAGGCGTCGTCCCTCTCGGTACTCGGCGCTCACCCAAAAGCCAATCGTATTGGCAGGAACAGACCACGTGCCTTTGTTCGGGCCTTCGCCCTCCGGGGTGTTTCGAACCGTGGCAAAATTGGCTAGCGGTAAGGCCAGGCTTCTTAAAAGATCCAATTGGAGAATGGTACTTTGAGCCGTGGGTTCAGGCCACTTCTCCATCCAATCCCGCTGAGGAGTGGGGCTAATATGCGAGATGACATTCCACTGACCGCGAGGGGACTTACCTTCCAAAGCACAGGTTAAGGTATCTTCCAATAAGAGCGGCAGCTCCACGTGACTCCGGAGGTGCCCATGAATCGAGTGGCGAGTGGGGCGATGAGAGAGTCGAGCTTCGAGATTGGTTTCTCGTTGAAACAGATACATGTGTTTGGGGAATAAGGGGACACTCGAGGGCAGAGAGTGCTGGAGCTCGGAAAAGTCCCACTCGCAGACGAGTTGTGCTCTTTCCAACAGGAAGTTGAGCATATCGCTGCCGTCTTTATTGGTGAGGTTCTCCTCGCGCATCCAAAGAAGGAACCCTCCGGGTCGCAATTTGCTCAGGGCCACACACGCTTGCAGGCCTCCTAAGGTGGTGCCTGATGATTTAATCTTTTTAAAATAGGGGAGGGAGTCTAAAAGATCCCGAAAACGCACGCCTGTAGATGTTCGAGCTTGCCCTCGGATGCAGTGTTCCTCCAAAACAAAGGCCGCATCAAAGGCTTCCATTTCTGCAATTCGGGAGGTGACCGAAGGTTTCGCCGCTTGAGCTGCAAGACTTAAGGCGAGCTGGTCGCGGTTATGGACCTCAAGACCACTGCCAATACTCCAAAGCGGCGGAGGCAGGGGGCCCCACCATAAGTGAAGCAGCTCAGCGAGCATTAAGTGAAAAGCCTGTGCTTCAAGACCCACCCATTGCAAGGAGGAAGGGGCTTGCTTGAGCCATGTGCCATCCCGCAAAGTGGGCGTAAAAAAAGTCTTGGGTTTCGTCAGGACTGAAGATGGGGGGCGATCCGAGGCGTTGAAAAGAGAAATTCCTAGATGAGACAACTGAGTCCACAAGGTTTTAAAAAACCTGGGATCATAGCCGTTGGGCTCTCGAGGTTCGGGATGGGATTTTCTCACGGGGCCCATTAACGCCAGAATCGCTTGGGGGCCTTCGTGCGCCAGGTTCCAGTTCTCAAATGCGGACCAAATCTCCGACTGAACCTGAGGGCTCGGATTGTACCAGGAGTAGAGATTGGGGCGTGTGATTTGCCAGCCTTCTCGATCGAGGGGAACCGTGGGCTTTAGGGCACTACTTAAGGCCCAGTTCAGACGTCCAAGATCGGAGACGCAGCTTGCTCGAAGCTTCCGGTCAGACCAACTTTTTAAGAGCAAAGCCTGCCCTAAAGCAATTACGGCCACTTCTTCAAAGTAGGTTTTGAGAGCGAGGTTTTGGGCTGTCGTTCTGGGGCCTTCAACCCATCGCTTGAGGTGAGCCAGTTCATTGAGGGAGGTGTTTCCGCTGGAGGAGGGGCTTCCGCAAAGGCGACTTAAATGTTGCGCAATGGAGTCTCGACGACTGGGGTTTAAAGACAGAAGCTTATTGAGATGCACCTCGAGGTCCTGCAGGATTCGGCTCATGAGGCTCATGAGAATCGGGGTCACGGCAGAGGGGGGGGGGTGGGAGCTGTTTGGGGTCAACCCGTCAGTTCCTCCAGAAACCCCCATGGATTCCAGGGTATGGGCAGTTGGGGACTGTAGAACGTTTCGAGACGAGGCCGGGTGAAGGGGGAGAGGGGCAGAGAGTTTGGAGCTTCCTTCTTGCGGTGAGCTCTCCTGCAATGAGCTTGGCTCATTGAGGTCAAATTCCAGGAGATCTGAAATCGCCGATCGGGTCTCTGCCGTCAGAGGGTTTTGCATCTTACCTACATCAATGAGGAAAGGATTGCTGTCTTGATTCACGGTTTTAGGCTCTCTTTACCTTCCATTGGATGAATTCATGGAGGGGCAATGCGGATGACTGCTCTCCATGGGCTCGGCCACCCGTTGAAATCGATTCAAGCTTAAGGAAATGAAAGTGGTTCCGAGATGATTTCAGTCTTAGCAGGTTTTTTTTAATTTTTCTTCGGTTTTAGTCGATTCCTTAGTACGGAGTATTAAAAATGGGAGAAAATCACATGTCCTCATCTGAAACCCCAAGAGCCGAACAGACCCCGGAAGGGCACCCCCCGGTTCCTCCTTCTCTACCTGGATCATCTGAGTCTTCTGCTCAAGCTATAGGGGATCATGAACTGCTCTCACTTCAAATGACCAATCAGGAAAAGGCCTCGGTGAGTGATGGGGTTTTTTCAAAAATCGCTGAAGTCTCCAAACAGTCTTTAGCACCTCCTCCTCTGCCCCCGTCTTTGATGGAAAAAGAGGCTCCACACTCCACGGAGGCCCCTGTCGTCTCTGAGCCGGAAAAGCCAGCGGTGAGTGCGCCGGTGTCGCCCGTCAAAGCCTCTGATCCAGAGTTGGCTCAGGTTAAAAGCTATGATGGAGCCGAGGCGTCACTTTTAGCCGAGACGTTAGAGGCGATTCCTAAACACCTTCATCTCATTCCTCACGATCCGGAGCCTCATCAGGCACCGCGTCATTCCTCTCCTAGGGAGAAGCCGATGCTGAAGTTTTCCGAAGTCAAAGCAGGAGGTCCAACCTCCGCATCCTCAGTTGAGCCCTCTATGTCGCTGAAAGTCAGTGGTGATATGACGATTCAGCTGAATTTTGAAGCCCAGGGAAAATCCGTGCTCGTGGAGTTGCGCCAGGGGCGAGTTCAAATTCATCTACCCGATGGTGCACGATTTGAGTATCCTCTGGTTACTCAAGACGCTCCGCATCAAGCCAGCGCCTAAGAAGTTCAAGGAGTTTTTCATGTTAAGAATAACCGGAGGGCAGTTTCGGGGTCGGATGATTCAGACCCCAGCCCAAGATCACACGCGGCCGACTCAAGCCCGTCTGCGGGAGGCTTGGTTCAACTCGCTTGGCCCCTATTTGCAAGGGGCTCGTGTCTTAGATCTGTTTGCGGGATCCGGAGCCTTGGGTTTTGAGGCCCTCTCGCGGGGAGCCTCACACGTCGTGTGTGTGGAGAACTCAAAGCCGGCCTTAAGAGTGATTCATCAGAACATCCAAGCCTTAGCGTTAGGCTCTCAGATCGAAGTGTTCGGTCTTTCTGTGACCTTAGCTTTGAGCCATCTGAAGAAGAAAGGTCCCTTTGATCTCATTTTTGCAGACCCTCCTTATGCCGAGGGCTGGGAAATGAAGATGCTTGAGCAGTGGCCGTGGGGTGAGCTTTTGGCCTCAGATGGCCGTTTTTGCCTTGAGTGGGGCGTTCAGAAATCCCAGGTCTCTCAGTTACCCGATTGCGTTTCGGGCTTAAAAAAAGTGAGGGAAAAGCACTACGGTGATACTATGCTATCCACCTATTCTTGGGCTACACCAGAGGACTCCTCGCAGGCTCCTTCCGAGGCCTAAGGCGGATGGGTAAATGAAAACGGAGTGAGAGAAATCCATGACTGCACCTGCTCGAAAAGCAATTTATCCAGGCTCTTTTGATCCGATCACCAATGGACATTTGGATATTTTAGATCGAAGTCTTTCCCTGTTTTCAGAAGTGGTGATTGTGGTGGCAGGAACGGGAAGTAAAAACCCCCTCTTTACTCCGGAGGAGCGGGTGGAGTTGATTCAAAAAGTCACCTCCCATCGCCAGGGAGTGAAAGTGGAGCGCTGGGGTGGGTTAATCATGGATTATGCCAAGCGTCACCAGATTTCCGCTGTCATTCGAGGCTTACGAGCAGCCAGTGATTTTGAGTACGAGTTCATGATGGCCAGTATGAACAAGCAGCTCAACCCTGAGGTCGAGACGATCTTCATGATGACCTCACAGGATCTCTACTTTGTAAGCTCTACGATGATTAAAGAGCTGTTTCACTATGGGGGAGATATTTCCCATTACGTTCCTGAGGAAGTGGTGGCCAGTTTAGGAAAAAAAATCCAGAAAAACAAAACTCCCGACTGACATAAAAGAATAAGGCTTGAGTTTTTGGTTTTCTCGTATAAAAATTAAATTATTATACGATATAAAATTAATTCAAAAAAATCAGACGTCTGGATCTTGGGGTTTTTACTGCTTTCACAAGCGGGAATTCTCGGATGTTCCTCTCCGTCTTATGACACGAGCACCACGGTGGCGAATTCTCTGAAAATCTCCAATTCTATTGCCATCGTGAATCAGAGTTTATCGTCTGGAAACTGTGCTGCAGCCTTAGCTGAGATCAGTCCCCTCTATACTTCCGTCAGCACGAATAATGACATTCGATTTGCTACGGCCAATACCTATGCCTGCTCTGCAGGGGTCAATATCATGCAGATTTTCTCTGATCTCATTTCCTTTGGGGATCTCTCTGGAAGCATGTTTTGGAAGTTTTTGGTCCAGGAATTTCCCTCCGTGGCCTCACCTGATGATAAAAAGCCCCTTTCGGCGGAACTTGGAATGGACGCGCTTTTTGCCATGACTCGCTCCGGCATCATTATTGGCACCAGTGATCAAGTCAATGCGTCAGGCAGAAATCCGGGGTCCATTTTGGTCACCGATCGGACCAATCAAGCGAATTCTTATTTGACCTTTTTATCCATGGCGTTGATGGGATCCCTGCTGGATCGATATGGGGCGCCTGATGCCTCTCATGTGAAGACTTCGAATCTCCCCTGGACAACCCCTGCTGCGACGGTGGGGGATGGGTGCTCGTTTGTGTCGGGTCTATTGAACTTCTACGATAGTTTACCCTATATTTTAGGGGCCTCTTCCTCGACCAGCGTTCAGTCGGCCTATCAATCGATTGATTCGTTTTTATCGCTCGGCCTCGATACGGCGTGCTCGGCCGGGTGCACGCTTTGCGGATTGTCCTGTACGTCCTGTCCAAGGACGCTGAGGAATCGGGACAGTTGTACGGGTCAAAATTCAGATGCTAATTCTTGCGCTGCGGCAGGAGTTACGGCGTTTGTGAATGCGGGTTGGACTTGAGACAGAGAACGTACCTGATTCTTATCTTGCTCGGTTTTTTTC
Source organism: Bdellovibrionia bacterium (assembly GCA_049424145.1). Classification (GTDB taxonomy): domain Bacteria; phylum Bdellovibrionota; class UBA1018; order UBA1018; family UBA1018; genus JBMSSC01. The sequence goes on along the minus strand of JBMSSC010000108.1, from coordinate 3,790 downwards.
CGGCTCAAGCCCAGAGCGATGAGCTTCAATCGGTGTTTCGCAGTGCTCGGGCGCAGGCCATGGGTGGGGCGTACACGGCGGTAGCTGAGGATGATGCGGCGTTGTTTTATAATCCTGCAGGGTTAGCTGGAGTCCGAGGCTTTTCGATTCGTTTACCTGCAGTGAGTGCTGAGGCATCAGGTGATGTGGTCACGGGTTTTTCGCAGTTCTCTCAGATCTTCTCAGGCTCAGATCTCACGCAGCTCAACCAGATTTTGGGAAAAAACTACTCCGTTCGTGCAAATACTTTAGCGAGCCTTACGGTTCCAGGCTTTGGGGTTGCCGCGTTATATGACGCTCAATTGGCAGTTCGAATGAAGAACCAGGCCTATATCAATGGCATCTTAGGAAGCCAGCTGACGTATGGAGTTCAGTTTGGACTGGGTGTTCCGTTATTTCCCGAGGGAAGGCGAAAGAGGCATCAATTGCGCCTGGGCGTGGCAGGTAAAGTGCTTTCTCGCGCCGGTGGATTCACGAGATTGGAGCTGACGGACCTTCTTACATTGAACACCTCATTGATCACAGGACGTCTCCAGTCGCCTGGGATGGGGTATGGTGTGGACTTGGGGCTTCAGTATGTGCTGGAGCTCAACTCGGCCATGAGACTCATGGCCTCGGTGGTGGCTCGGGATTTGGGAAATACCTCGTTTAGCGGATCCGCCGATCCGATTCAAAGTCATATGGTGGCAGGAGTGGGAATGAAGCTTAAGGCTGCAGGCAATCAGCTCACCCTGGCCTATGATTATTCCAGAGTGTTTGAAGATATCGACTGGGGTAAAAAAGTCCATTTAGGAGCCGAGTGGGAGTTTGCTCTGTTTCGTCTATCCGTCGGTTTGAATCAATCGGTTCTGACGTATGGTGCTGGTTTAAACCTCCCCTTTCTCTCGCTCATGTACTTAAATACCACGGAAGAACTCTCTTCACGTGTGGGGATTGATCCAGAAAATCGTCACATGATCTTGGTTTCCACTAAAATCGGTTTCTAAGTCCTTCTTCGGTCCACGGGCATGAAAAAAATCATCTTCAAATAAAGTGACTTGCGAATTTTTTGGGTTTTGCCATAAAGTTGGTTCATCAAAGAGGCTTCTCTCTTTGATGAAATGAGGGGCTAATCCAGTGAGAAAAGCGTTTGTCATTGACACTAATGTTTTGTTATTTGATCCTCAGGCTCTTTTTAAATTTGGGAATAATGACATTGTGATTCCCATTGTGGTGGTCGAAGAAATTGACCGCTTCAAAAGAGAGATGAGCGAGAATGGCCGACACGCAAGACTTTTCTCGCGCCTCTTAGATGAAATGAGGAAGGATGGGGAGCTTTCTCATGGTGTGAAGCTCCCGAATGGAGGAGTGCTCACTGTTGAGTTAGGCGGTAGTCAACCTCTTCCCGTTGAACTCCCCATGGATAAGGCCGATAACCGAATTTTGGCCCTTGCCATTTCTCTAAAAAAAGAACACCCCAAGCGTACCGTTGTTTTTGTTACCAAAGATGTAAATCTCAGAATTAAAGCCGATGCATTAGGGATTTTAGCTGAGGACTATGAACCCTCGACCGTTGAGCCTGAGCAGCTTTACTCAGGCACCCTGGTTTTAACTGTCGAGTCGCATTTGGTGGATGAGTTTTATCAAAATAAACGGCTCAGCTATAAAGAATCAACGCAGGCATTTAAGCCCAATCAATATGTCATTATTAAGGATGTCTTAAATCCAAATCACACGGCCATGGCGCGTTACTCCAAGGAGCTGGATTGCCTGGTCCCGCTGCTTAAACCCACCGAAGGGCTTTGGGGGATTTTTCCAAAAAATGCCGAACAAGCCTTTGCCATGGATGCTCTGCTCAATGATGACATAAAGCTTGTGAGCTTGGTTGGGAAAGCCGGAACAGGAAAGACCTTGCTTGCCATTGCAGCCGGATTGGCCAAGACCGTTGATGAAGGCGTGTACCACCGATTGCTCGTTTCTCGTCCCGTTTTCCCGTTGGGTAAAGACATTGGATTTCTTCCCGGCGATATTGAAGAGAAGCTCAATCCCTGGATGCAGCCCATCTATGACAATATTGATTTTCTCTTCGGAACCACGTCCGCCAAAGGACGACGAGGAGCGGGTAAGGGTTGTCAAGAGTTGATGAATCAAGGGCTACTGCAGATTGAACCTTTGACCTACATTCGTGGGCGATCCATTCCTCAGCAGTACTTAATTGTGGATGAGTCTCAAAATCTCACCCCTCATGAAATTAAGACCATCGTCACTCGAGCCGGAGATGACACTAAGATCGTGCTCACGGGGGATAGTTTTCAGATTGATAATCCCTATGTGGATTCGGCGAATAACGGTCTTGTTTATCTGGTGGAGCGATTTAAAGATGAGGCGATCTCGGCCCACATTACGCTGACGCGAGGGGAGCGCTCAAAGCTCTCGGAGTTAGCCAGCAACCTGCTCTAAGACGGCATCCGATGTGGACACAAAAGCAATTAGAAGCCGTACAGGGAGCTCTTTTTCAGGGGCTCCCGACTTCCATTTCTCCTGACTCTCCTGTAGTTGCAGGCTATTTAAGTATCTTGCGTTGGATTTTAGCCGAACGTGAGAAGGTAGTTGGCTTGAATCGGCCGTGGATGGTGGGGCTTAATGCCCCTCAGGGAGCGGGAAAATCCACCATGACCGCAGCCCTCGTCCGCGGGCTTTCAGCTCTGGGGTACCAGGCCGTCACGCTTTCGATTGATGACTTTTATCTCACGCGCGCCGAGCAGGTGAGCCTAGCCATGCGGTATTCGGATCATCCCCTTCTGGCTCAAAGGGGCTATCCAGGCACTCATGACGTCAAGCTCGGGGCTTCGATTTTAAGGCAACTTCGGGAGTTCCCTCATTCTGGGATGGGGGCCTCAAAAGTGGCTGCCTCCTCCCCAGTGGGTAGAAGTGTTTTGATTCCTCGCTATGAGAAGTCCCTGCACCAAGGGCAGGGGGACCGTTTAGCTCCAGAGCAAGGGTTATTGCTGCAGGCCCCCTTGGATGTGGTGTTCTTAGAGGGCTGGATGCTCGCGTTTCCCGTCTTATCTGAGGAAAAACTTCAGCAGAGGGTGATGGAATACTCCGGTCAAAGCTCTGAGGCCTTCAGGCAGTTTCAAATCATCAATGAGTTGTTAAAGCCCTACGACCGATGGGTGGAAAATTTAGACGCTCTCGTTCAGCTGGTGCCCTTGGATGTTCACGATGTGTTGCGGTGGCGAGTGGAGGCCGAAGAGCGGATGAAGGCTCAAGGCAAGCCCGGAATGTCGTTAGCGGAAATCACAGCCTATGTGGAGAAGTTTATTTTAGCTTATCACGTCTATTTGCCGGAGCTCGTCAGTCATCCGCCTAAGAACAAACCCGTGCTTCAAGTTTCCATTTCAAGAAGCAGGCAGTTGAGCTTTTCTCCTCTGAGTTGAATCAGAGAGAGGCGAGTCAAACTTCTTCCTCTGCGCTAGGGCTGTTTTGCATTGAGCTCTGCGGTTGTGGTTTTGAGTTGGGGAGGTTTCGCTTGAGCCTTCTTTAAGAAGGAATGCTTTAGGGTTCCTGATGATTTGGGAGCGACTGAGAACTCTTGAATTTGAACAAAAGGAATCAGGAGAATCCCCACTAAGCCCATCCATCGAATTTCTTTGAGTCTTTCGTTTGGTCTCATTTTTTTCTCATGCCCATTGAGTCTGGTATTACGCTGAGCGTACTCCCACTGGTTTTTCAATTTTAGATTGTTCCAATTTTACACGAAAATAACGCG
>JBMSSC010000107.1:0-9562 GCA_049424145.1 Bdellovibrionia bacterium | reverse complement strand
AGGAATATTCTCCGATTCGGACGTGAATCGCTAAGAGCGCCGAAAGCCGCTTAAGGGAATCCCCGCGCGCAAGCGGCTTGACCCTTTAGGACGGGGAGGACCTCAAGATGCCCAGAGTTTTCTAGAGAATCAACATCGCATCCCCATAGCTAAAGAAGCGATACTTCTGAGCCACTGCCTCTTGATAGGCGGCTAATACAAAATCTCGACCGGCAAAGGCAGAAACCAACATCAACAAGGTGGACTGAGGCAGATGAAAATTGGTGATCATTCGATCCACCACTTGAAACTCAAAATGACCCGGCCGAATAAACAAAGCGGTTCGACCTGGACCTGATTGAACTTCCCCCACCGATCCTGACGCTTGAGCCTTCAACCAAGCACTCTCCAGAGAACGAACCGAGGTGGTTCCTACGGCTAAGCAGCGTTTTCCCGCTTTTTTCCACGAATTAATCCGTGCAGCCACCGCTTCATCAATCCAATAACGCTCCTCATGCATGACGTGCTGAGAGATGTCGGGATTCTTCACGGGCCTAAAAGTCCCCATCCCCACGTGCAAGGTTAATTCTTCCCAAGACACTTGTTTTTGTTTCAAGGCCCCCATGACCTGAGGAGTAAAGTGCAATCCTGCCGTGGGAGCGGCCGCAGACCCACTTTCCTTAGCATACACAGTCTGATAGCTCTCATGATCTTGCGTCTTTAATGCGGCTCCGCTCTCTGTTTGACTCTCTCGTTGAATATAATGAGGAAGTGGAAGCTCACCTGCCCCTGCCAACACGGGATCCCGACTGAGTTGGGCCACTACGGTTCCTGAGGGGGACTCTGAGGATCCTCGCACCAACTGGCCTCGAATCCCCTTTCCATCGGGTGTAGGAATCCAAAACTCAAAGCCAGGGACATACTTCCCACTGGCCTTAAAAAGACCCTCCCAAACCCGAGGCTCTAACTCCTCAAGCAAAACAAACTCCACGCGCCCCCCAAATTTGGTACCTGGCTCAAGAGCCATCAGAGCCAGCCTATCGTCTTGATTTTCCAGCTGGGACTCAAGCGGGGCTTCAGCCTTGAGAATCCTCCGCCCCAAGAGCCGCGCACGAATCACCTTCGTATTGTTGGCAACGATAAAGTCTTGGGAATCTAAGTACTCAGGTAAATCTCGAAATCTTCGGTGCTCCCACCGCCCCGCACTCCGGTGCAGCACGAGAAGACGAGACTCATCCCGCGGAGTGACCGGAGCTTGCGCAATGAGCTCCTGAGGTAAGTCGTAATCATAAGCCGATAACTGATCCAATGAAACCCGTGTGTTCTGCATAATCCTCATTTAATCCAAGAAAAACTCACCCCAACCTCAACTAGATGAGCTCGGTTTTCAACTCCAAAATCGCATTGCTCCCAAGGAACTTTGATTAACGGGAAGGGCCTCATCACACCTGAAGATTTTCACACCGGAGAATCTGAGAGAATAAGGCGTCAGCGGCAATTCACTCGGACTGACTACGGTCAATGCCCATATCGAGCACGTGTTCTTCGGAATACTGAAGATGAAAGAACTCCCACAAGCGGTTTAATTTCACCCTCCCGCCCAGAAGGTGAGGAGCCCCAGGCCTATCCAACACCCGAGCACCAAACGATTGAGGCCAAGCTGAAGATGACGAGCACGAACTCAGCCTGTTGAATCGAATAAAAGCTATTTCGTGATTGATTAAGATTCCTCACTCAAATTCATTCACACGTTTGGTGGTCCAGAGCTACAGAAACAATCCCAAACCAGAGCATCTAGCGAAACGCACCAACGCGGTGTGGAGCTGAGAAATCGAAAAACGCAGAGGACCGTTAGAACCAGGTTGTTTTTAGCCCCAGCGTGTAAATCTCTGCTGAGTTCGAAATCGAAGAGCCGCCCACGAGGCTTCCACTAGTAAGGACCTGACCCACTCCCAGGATCCGTCCATAACTGAAGGAAACACCCACCCACTTGGTGACATAGAGCTCAAAGCCAACATGCGCTCCGCCAGAGAGCATCAAGCCTCCTGTAAAGGATTGACCGATTCTCCAAAGACTCGGCGATAAGGAGAGATCGAGGCGAGAGAACACACTCGGCATGAAAGGCCCTAGGCTAAGGAACACAGGGGCATAATATGCCTTGAGAAAACCTCCTAATTCCAAACTGGTCTCACTTGCATTAGGATAAAAACTCCCTGGCTCATCACTCAGAGAGTAAACCCGAAAGAAAGACCCAAGGTTTAAAAAAGATAGGGCTGGAGTCTCAATTTCATACCCAACCGGAGAAAATCCACCTGACAGGAGTGAAACATCGACATTGTTACCCGGGGAACGATGAAACCGAATTTGTTTTTGATAATTGAAGAGTTGGAATCCAGTCTGGGGAAGGGCGTAGGGGCGACTCAAACGAACTGGAAGAGGACGGCGTTTTAAGGTCGGTAGGGGATCTGAATCCACTGCAAAAGCAGACCTTGCCGATAAGAAGGCAAAGAAAACAGACAACAGAACGATTTGAAACTGAACAACAGTCATCCCGGCCTGTTTTTTTTCATCTGCGTCCCAAAATTTCTCCCAAGCCCGATTCTCCAGATCCAGACTTACGAACGTTCTTTTCTTCGAACTCCAAAAAAAATCAGCTAATTTCAGACCCTTCAAAACGAATTTACTCCTGGATTTTTAACTTGCAAAAAATTTAATTAAAACACTAAACCCTTGCCCATTGCTTTTTAGCCGATTTATTCTCTTTTTGTCTATAGAAATAGATAGAACAAAAATAAAAATAACTTTTTCAATACATTTATAAAAAAAAATTTTAAAATCAAAAATTTAATGCTATCCCATCCCTGAATGAAAAGCTCGCAAAGACTCAAGACCACTCTCTCTCGCCTCAGATCAATTAAGGAGACCCTCGCTTGAACTTATTGAATCAACTCACCGCCCGTTTGAAGACCTCTTTTAAAAAAGCTCTTCAATATTTTTTTTCATTTAAAAATATAATATTAGTAAAATTTCACATATCTAAAAAGCGTCTTTTTTCAAATTCTTTGACTCTTTTCCGAAGTGAAATCAGTCCAAACCTTGGCCTTCAGCCCTTTGGACGAATTGCTTGTTTTGGTCTCATTGCATTTTATGGAATCATTGCTTTTTCTGGCCCGCTCAGTTGGGCTAGCATCACCCTTCAACCTCACCAAGAGTTCAGTTCTAGCTACCTCGTGGATCATCCAGAACAAAAAGGACTCCTGCTGTACCACTCGATGGGAAGTGGAAAGACTTTCATTGCCTTAAGTGCGGCTGAGAAAAAACAAGGAAAAGAGATTATTCTTTTAGTCCCCGATTTCTTAAAGAGCCACTGGAGCTCAGAAATGAAGAAGTTTGGGGTAAAAAACCCATCCAGATACCATGCCGTCGCGTTCTCTGAATCGGAAAAAATCCTAAAGATGGACCTCTCTCAGTCTTTGGTCATTCTGGACGAAGCCCACAAACTCATTTCAAAAATCCGAAACTCCTTTGGATCTGAGTCAGAACGGCTCATTCACCTCTATGAGAAACTCAAATCCGCAAATCAACTCCTCCTTTTAAGCGGAACTCCCATTTTTAACGACAGCTTAGACTTATCTTACATTGCTAACTTAATTGATCCCACTCACCATTACCCCATTGATCAAACTGATTTTAAAACGGAGTATATGCAGATCCGACCTGGGACTTCTTTTTTTAGAGGCTTTACCAGCGAAAGTAATCTGATGCTCATTGCTGTGCCGCAATGGGTCTTTTTTGGAAGCCTATTGACCTTCGCGCAGAGTAATTCCTTACTCATTCCACTGACGGGAGTACTCGGAAGTGCGATTATTCCTTGGATCAATAATGAATTTCCGGCCTATAAGGTTCGCTTTCGGGAACTAAATCCTGAAGCTTGGAGAGAATTCACCCGAAAGTACGTATCTTTTTATCAAGTCCAGTTTGATGAGAACGAAGACTACCCCAAAAAAATCATTCACTCCAAAATGGTCCCTTACAATGATTTTCAGGTGGACTTCTTTCTCAACTTCATGGATCAAGATCTGACGCCCGAAGAGCTCCATGTCCTGCTGGCTGATGAAAAGAGCATTCACTTTCAATCTCTCTCCAAAAACTACCTCACCATTCATAGCTCGACTCTTCAGAAGAACCTCCTTGCGAACCCTCAAAATGGAAGAGAGATTGGAAACCTCGAAAGCCTAGATGACCAGAACCATTGGGTCGAGTCCCCAAAGTTTCTTGAAGTCCTCAAGAAGATCAAGGAATCTCCCGGTCAAGTCGCTATTTATTCGAATTATGACAGAAACGGCATTCAGAGATTTGCCCGATTTTTAGATCGAAATGGCTATAAAAACCAGTACGTCAGCATCACTCCGGATCAAAGCCAGGAAGATCAGATTCGCATTATGAATGAGTATAACCAAGCTCAAAAACGAATTCTCCTCATTCACCCCGAGATCACTGAAGGACTCTCGCTTCGAGGAACAGAGCAGTTTCATATCCTAGAGCCGATCACCAACTCCGCTTTAGAGGACCAAATCATTGGACGCGCAATCCGATATCAATCTCATGCTCACTTACCGGCGGATCGACGTAAGGTAAATATCTACCTTTGGGCCTCCGAAGTGAATTACTCTTATTTCTGCCTCCTGCCTGACTTCTGCCTCCCAACAAAAGCAGGTCTCATTCGTCGAGAACATTGGCAACATAAGTATTCTGAAATCAACCCCAGTCAGTGGACTAAGGGAATCACTGACCTGGACCCCTCGTTTTCACTGAAGGAAGAGACACCAGATGCAAGAACGCAACGCACACGATTGAACGTACAAAAGGATTTAAGAAACTTAGATGAGCTTTTAAGAAAGGCTTCGATTGAAAGCCAGGTTGGAATCAATCCAGCTCGCTCAGAGGAGAAATGAGCTGAAATGAGCCTGCTTCCTTCCGAAAAGGATTCGCTCTGGTTGGAGAGACCTCTCCTACCAGAGCTTTTTTAACTCCGCATCGGGGTAGTAGTATTTTAAGATTGAGGCCATCTTAAAACCTTGCTCACCCATGGTCTTCGTGCCCCACTGACACAAACCCACACCATGGCCATTTCCCCGACCCTCAAATCGCCACTGACGCTTGAAGAAGCCTCGAGACTCACTCAGAGTAAACCAAGTGCTCCTCAAACGAGTTGTACCGATCCAATCCCGCAACTTCACTGCTGGAATCAAAAGCGAAACCACTTGGTGGGAGACCTTCCAAACACTCAGAAGACTCTCCACTCGCCCCGTCTGAGAAACCTCCTTCACTTGAAGATCGAGCAGCTCTGCTTTTTCTAATCCACTGGGAAACTCTTTGAGTAACAATCCAGGGGAAGGTGAATGAACCGCTCCTTTTTTAATCAAATCCCCCAGTTCGAACCCACTCAAAGTGAGCCCCCAGCGGTAACGCGGAGAGCTCGAACAAAAGGGACAGGAGACCTGACGCTTAAAGCCTTCGCTCTTCTTTCCCCAAACCCTTTCAGGAAGCTCGGTCCACCCGCCGCACGTCGAGTGATAGTAAGCTTTAATGGGCGCAATCACGTTCTTTTTTAAGCCTGCAGCCCCAGACGTAAGAATCATTCCTCGAGTCTTCTCTGCTGCCTGCGATCCACGCAAACTCTCTTTAATGACTCCGCTGTAAACTTGATCTTTCACCGTGGCGTCTAAATCAAAATAAGCCCCCCTCACCGATTGAGCCTGTTGCATTTGAAAATAAGCATACGTTCGCGCAGCCACCACTTGAGCCTCAATGGCCTCTTCATTCCACTCCGAGGAAAACTCAGAGTTTACTAGTCCATCTAAGTACTTCTCTAAATCAAGAACGTTGACTAAATCACACCCTTGGCTGCCACTATAAATTCGAAACTCTTCACGATAGGGACGATCATTGAAACTTAAAAAACCCACAGGAGATTGAATCAAAACAGGAGAAGTCAACTGAAACCCAGAAGCCCCTGGGAACTTCGGCTGAAACTCAACTTGATTCCCGTGACAGGTGACGTTCCACTGACTAGTCTGATTGAATTTGAATGGCGTTTGTTTTCCACTTCGAATGCTTAAGTCATAGCCTCGAACATTAAATCCGCTTAAACGATCCCCAATTCGAACGCGGATTTGAAGGCCTGAGCCGGACCGGGAACCCAATTTGGAATGAAGCCCAGAGCCCTCAGGTGCCGCAAAGCTCACAGGCAAACCTGAGAAAACTCCCCCCAACAAAACCCCGCCCAACACCCAAGCCCCAGAGGGTTGAGAAAAATTAACCGTCCTTCGAAAGAAAAAGCGGGAGCCGATCCATTTGGGAGTCATCGTCTTGATTCGATTATAGGGGGCAAGCTTGCAGCGCATCTAGAGGTAAATTTTACCCGTTCAGCTTTTTCAATTCCCTTCCGAAAGAATCACTGAGGGTAGGATGACGGATGGCTCCGGCCTAGAAAATGCCTACTAGAACCCTGGAGAATGGGATCATGAACGATACGAAAAAAATCGACGACCTGACTGAGTTTGAGACTGAAGGTCACTCCGATGAAGCTTGGACGAATTCAAACGAAGTTCTCACCCGTCAGACCCAGTGCGCCATTTGTGGATCCCACTTGCACTTAACCCACATCACCAACTTCGTTCAAAACTTGACCGAAGAAACCGCTCGGTGCCCCGAGTGTGGAATTCAGGCTCGCCGCTTCCTTCATCGCCTGCACTAAAAAGTCACCCCCGCTCTTTTCTCTTCTCACCTAGCGTGATACCTCTGGATTCCTCTATGAAACCATCACGCTCCCCTTCTTCACCCCTGCTCTCTCCCGTTCGTCTCAGCTCTCTGTTTCGTAGTCAACTTTGGCGGGGCTATCTTCCTAAAAACCCAATTCTCATGGCCCGAAAACGCCCCCCAACACCTCCATCAAAACCCTGGAATTCACTCGAGGAATTGAAAAACGATCTCCTCACCTGTCAGCGCTGCACGATGTGCACCGCAAGAAAGCACGCACTTTTTGGGCAAGGATCCACCCAAGCTCGTCTTATGGTCCTAACTTCTCCCTCACCGCCTTCTTCCCCATCTCAGGAGCAACCCGGCCAACCCCTCTCTCAGGAGTCCTCCGAGCTGTTCAATCGCATGCTCTCTGCCATCGGGTTAAAACGAGAGGAGATTTTTTTAACTCCCCTAGTAAAGTGCCAAACGAACCCAGATCGAATGCCCCAGCGTGAGGAGATCTTAACTTGTTTGGAGCATTTTGAGGCAGAACTCCGCCTGGTCCAACCGTCGGTTGTAGTGACGCTCGGGGAACAGGCTACTTCTCAATTCATTCCAAGCCACCTTCCATTTTCTGAGACACGAGGAAAATTTTACTCTTATTCTAGTGTAAAAATTTTACCCACTCATCACCCTGATTTTTTAATTGCCCATCCTCATGCCAAAAAAGAAAGCTGGATGGATCTAAAACGAGTTGCGGCAGAACTAAACCTAACGCTCCCTTCGTCTTCATCTCGATGAAGCGTAAAATTTCCTCAATTTAAATCCAAATTATGGTAAAATAGAAAACTAAGGAGACGAACCCTCGTTATGCTTTCATCTACTTTCTTTTTTCTCTGCCTCTTATCCCTAATTTTTATGACTCTCAGCTTAAAGATTCTCAATGAATATGAGCGAGGAGTGATTTTTCGTCTCGGTCGCATCATCGGAGCTAAGGGACCTGGACTGATTTTTACGATTCCATTTGTAGATAAAATGCTGCGCGTGGATCTCAGAACCATCACCTTAGATGTTCCCCCTCAAGACGTCATTAGTCGCGACAATGTGACCATTAAAGTCAATGCCGTGATCTATTTTCGAGTGGTAGACCCCAACCGTGCTGTGGTTGAAGTAGAGAACTACTTAATGGCGACCTCAAAACTCGCTCAAACCACCCTGCGTTCAGTTTTGGGCCAAGTTGAGCTAGACGAACTCTTAGCCTCTCGCGAATCCATTAACCACAGACTTCAAACCATTTTAGATGCTCAAACGGAGCCGTGGGGAGTGAAGATCTCCAATGTAGAGGTCAAACAGATTGATCTTCCCACGGAGATGCAACGAGCCATGGCCAAACAGGCTGAGGCTGAGCGAGAACGCCGCGCTAAGATCATCTCAGCCGAAGGAGAACTGCAGGCATCCCAGAAACTCTCGGAGGCTGCTCGCGTGATGGAGAGCTCCCCAATGACGCTTCAGTTGAGGTACTTGCAAACGCTGCGCGAGATGTCCGCTGAGCAGTCGTCCACGATGATCATTCCGTTTCCCATTGAAATCTTAAGAGGCTTGACTCAAAAATAGCACCGCTGCTTCGGAATGACGCACAGGCGGCTACCTCCCTGCCGGCGACCTTTTGGAAGTCCCCTGAAAGAAGGGCCCGAGCCTACGGCTTTTTCAATCCAAGCAGACGACTCAAACCCTCCCTCTCATGCAATCTCATTGCTCCTGAAAAAGAGATGGGCTAGAGTCCAACCAATTTTTGATTGACGATTTTTCCAGGGAGAATTCGATGACTTTTAAAGCCCCACCTTTCGTGAACCATCGCCCGGCTTTAGACTGGGTGGAAGAAATCGTTCAACTTTGCCAACCCGATCGCATCCACTGGTGCAATGGATCGGAGGAAGAATTTCAACAGCTTTGCACCCAAATGGTGGCATCAGGCACCTTCATTCGACTCAACCCCCAACTCAGACCCAACAGCTACCTTGCCTGCTCAGATCCAAGCGATGTGGCTCGCGTGGAGGAGCGAACCTTCATCTGTAGCCAAAGAAAAGAAGACGCAGGCCCCACAAACAACTGGATGGATCCTAAGGTGATGACGGATCGCCTCCTTAAGCTATTTCAAGGTTGCATGAAAGGACGCACCCTGTATGTGGTGCCTTTTTCTATGGGACCTCTGGGCTCACCCATTTCTCAAATCGGCATTGAGCTCACCGACTCCCCCTACGTCGTGGTGAACATGAAAATCATGACCCGCATGGGGCAAAAGGTCTGGGAGGCTTTAGGCCAAAAGGACTTCGTTCGCTGCCTCCACTCCGTGGGCGCTCCACTTTCTGCCGGCCAAAAGGATGTCAAGTGGCCCTGTAACCCTCACGAGAAAGCCATTGTTCATTTTCCTGAGCAAAGAGCCATCTGGTCGTTTGGAAGCGGTTACGGCGGCAATGCCCTGTTAGGAAAAAAATGCTTTGCTCTACGCATTGCCTCAGTCATGGGGCGCGACGAGGGATGGCTTGCCGAGCACATGCTGGTCTTAGGGGCTCAGTCTCCAAGCGGCGAGAAGACTTACGTAGGAGCGGCTTTCCCAAGCGCATGTGGCAAGACCAACTTCGCCATGCTGGTTCCCCCCCAGGCCTTCGAAGGATGGAAGATCACCACGATTGGGGATGACATTGCCTGGCTTAAGCCCGGGGAGGATGGCCAGCTGTATGCCATCAACCCGGAGGCAGGACTCTTTGGCGTGGCCCCGGGCACTTCCATGAAGACGAATCCAAATGCCATGAAGGCGATCGCAAAAAATACAATTTTC
>JBMSSC010000106.1:0-9593 GCA_049424145.1 Bdellovibrionia bacterium | reverse complement strand
CCACATGAGAGCCCTCTTGAACAAACCAGTGACCGAGTCTCCCTTCCACCGGGGCATCAATGTTTTGCGGTCGCTCATTGGGGGAGTAGGCCAGTACTCGTCCAGTGCCCTGCGTGGTCTGTTGCCACGGAACTAAACAAAGCATCAAAACGAAGATCACAAAGATGGAACAAAGCAAGTGGGCGAGGTGCTTCAGTCCATAAGGAGGTTGAACGAGTTTGAAAACTTGCAAATTTTGAAACAGATCCGGATTTTTTCTCATAGCTCAGTTTTTTTATGACGAGTTAAAGTCCCTTCTTCATTTAAGGTGTACACCGAACTGCATCGCGCCATGACCTCGGCACTGTGGGTGATGACCAGAACGGAGTAGGGAGCTTTGGGGTGGAATAACGTTCGATTGACTTTCTTTAAAGACTCGGGATCCAGGTAATCTAAAGTCTGATCTAAGATCACCAGCCTTGGGTTTCCCACTAAGGCACGAGCCAGCATGAGGCGATATGCCTGAGAGACCGAAAGAGAGCTTTGATCATGAATCAAAGTCGTATTGAGCCCATCGGGTAGATTCGAGAGTTCCTCCAGAAGTCCCAATTGCTCCAGGACGTCACGAATTTGGACGAGATCCAAGTCCTCTCGCTGCAAGCGAATGTTTTCTAGGATCGTACCATGAAAAAACTCAATGGAGCGAACCAAGCTGATCTGAGACCTTAAATCCTCCAGGCGAATCTCTCTGAGGTCCACTCCGTTGATCTGCACTTGACCCTCGGTGGGACCTCTGAGTCCAAAAGCCATCTCCGAGATCCAGCTGAGTGCCTTGCTCGCTTGGCTCGTGAGTGCCACTTTCTCACCTGCCTTGAGTGTGAACTGGAGTCCAGAGAGAGTCACCTTCTGCTGAGACCCGCTGTAGGAGACGTTTTTAAATTCCAAAACGGGGACTTCACGCCACTGAGGAAAGGGCTCGCCTTCGTCTTTCTCAATCGGCAGGTCATAGAGGTAACCTAACTTATCGGCAGCAGCGGTTAAATCATAGTAGGTTTCTAAGTACTTTCCGAACTTGGAAAAACCTGTGGTGACGGCTGAGACTACAAGCTCAGAGGCCACGAGCTGCCCTAAGGTGAGTTGCCTTTGGATCACCAGCCAACCGCCGAGACCCAAGAGTAAAGCGCTCGCTCCCGTTTGAATGCTCACGGCTCCGATGATTTGTCGGAGGAGAACCCGAAAATGCGCCTTTCGGGCCTTCACATAATCGGTGGCCAGTTCATCCGCTTTTTCCAAGGCGAATGAGTTTCCATGCTTGGATCGAAACGTGATGGGGTTCTTAGCGAGATCCTCAAGCCATGCTGCCATGGCGTATTTTTTATGGGATTCATGAATCGAGGTGGAAACCCCGTTGCGTCCGAATTGGACAAAAATTAAATAAAGCCCCAGAAGAAGAAGCAGATCAAAGGCTAAAAGCAGGGGGTGGTAGAAAGCCAATAGTGCCATGCCCACTGCGGTTTGAAGGATCACTGCAATGCCATCCACCAATAAGACAGCCGCACTTTTTTGAGCCACAAGGACATCGAAGAACCGGTTGACAAGTTCCGTGATGTTTTTTTCGTCGTAGGATTGCACTTGGACCCGAGGCAGTCGGTACGCTAGTTCTGTGGAGATTCGAGCAAAGATTCGCTGCTGCAGGACTTCCACTGCAATGTTTTGGAGGATTCCCATGATTCCTGAGAACGAGAGGATCACAAAGACAATCAACGTCAGCACGAATAGGGGTTGTAAGACGGAGCCAAAACTAATGGTATTGACTAAGGACTGAACTGCAATGGGGACGATCAGGGAGAATAGGCCTGTGAAGGCGCCGTAGACCACGATCATCCAAATAGCCTGTTTTTCAGAAATAAGATAAGCTTTGAGTCTTTTTTGAGGTGAAATTTTTGTTTTCATAGCTTTACCCACAGTCTATCTAGTTTTTTTTAACCTTCGGAAGAAAAAAATGGTCCTTTTTGTTCTCTCCTTTGGATTTTTAGTCTTTCTCCCGGGAGGTGGGCTGAGAAAGCTCGGAAAAGAACGGGGTGAGAGCGTTGAGTTTTGAGCCCTGTTGGCAATGATGAGCTCGGAGGTAGTCTCTTAACTCATTGTGGGGCTTCCATCGGTTCTTACTCCATTGCGGGGCCAAGCACTCTTCGCTGTGGGTGGCTGTGGCACAGAGACGCTCCAGATAGATGGAAGGAGAGAGATGCTCAATGAAGTCTAAAGTCTGCTGGGCATACTGCTCAAGACTCAATGTGGGAAAAGGCTCCTCTTTCCATCGTCGCGCAAGCTCGGTGTGCTCTAAGATCATGAGCTGATGGAGTTTAGCGCCTCGGACGCCGGCATCATTTAAAATGAGGGCTGACTCTCGAGCGTTTTGGGGGGAGTCGGTGGGGGACCCTAAGATCAGGTGGACGCAAACGTGAACATGGGGGGCTAGGCGTTTGAGTTTTTCCAGGGCATCCAGTGAGCTCTTGCGGTCATGACCTCGGTCTAGCCATTCCAGTGTTGCCTCTTCGAAGGATTGAACTCCCAGTTCCAAAGAAACATAGGTTTTTTGAGCCAGCTCCTCAAGGAGGAGAATCACTGGATCAGGCAGACAATCGGGTCGAGTTCCAATGCAGAGTCCTTGAATCTGAGGGTGCGACAAGGCTTCGTCGTAAATTTTTCTCAAGTAATCTAAGGACGAGTAGGTATTGGTGTAGCTCTGAAAGTAAGCCAAAAACCGATTGCAATGAAACCGGCTTTGAATGGCAGGTAGGCGTGCTTCAATTTGCTCGTAAACGCCCTCGCCACGACCTTTTTTTCCAAAAAAGGAGCTTGAGCCTCTTAGGTCGCAAAAGGCGCACCCTTTTTTCCCGAGCTTCCCATCGCGGGTTGGGCAAGTCAGTCCGCTGGCAACAACCACCTTATAGGTCTTTTCTCCAAACGTTTCAGTCAGGTAGCGACTGTAGGCAAAGTAAGGTTCAAATTCCTGAGTCTGCCTGAGAGTCTGGACTTTGGGGGTCTGAGCAACAGCAATCGACATAAAGTGCTTTTGGGTTTAGCACACTTCGGGGGGTTTGAGTTAAAAAATCACAAAAGGCACCCGTCCGATCTCTGCAGCAGGCCCAGAAAACGACCTTTGGGGTGCCTTTTGTGTTTCTTTGTAAAAAGGGGATTATTTTTTCTTGGAAGCCTTAGGAGAGTGCAACTTGAGCTTGGATCGCACTTCCTTCAGAGAAGCGTCCATGGACTCGAGCTGTCCTTTTTGTGCCGTCACGACGTTGGTCACTTGCGGGAGAAGTTGTTTGACCTGAGTCATATCATTACTCAACTCCGTGAGTTGAGTGCTTAAGGTCTTCACTTTCTTGGTGAGCTCGGTGTTGGAGGTCTGTAGCGCCTCCATTTGTTGTTGCATGGCTTTCGTGTCGGAACAGCTGGGCATGGAAAACCCAAGGCCGATGAAAGACGCCCCTAAGATCATTCCTTTGATGATGTGGTTCATTCGATTTGCTCCCTTGAAGATGATCATAAGCTCAATTTTAGAAAATCAAAACATGAATTTCTTATTAGCAATATTCGTTAAGATGGCCACCGAGAGGATCGAGGTGACCAAAGAGGATCCTCCGTAGCTTAAAAACGGTAGAGGAACCCCGACGATGGGGAGCAGGCCCATGACCATCCCCATGTTCACGAAAATATGCCAAAAGAACGTGGTCATAATTCCAAGCGCCAGAAGAATCCCGAACTTATCGTGGGATTGGTAGGCCACGGACAATCCATTCATCATGAAGATGAGGTAGAGGGTGATTAAAACCATGCATCCCACAAAGCCATGCTCTTCGCTGAAGACGGAGAAAATAAAGTCCGTGTGGTGTTCAGGAAGGAAGTTCAGCTGGCTTTGCGTTCCTTTGCGATAGCCCTTGCCTAAGAGCTGCCCACTGCCCACCGCAATCATGGATTGAATGGAGTTGTAGCCTGAGCCTTTTGGGTCAGAACCGGGATTAACGAAGGAAATGATGCGTTGCTTTTGATAGGGCTTCAGGGCAAATCGGTAAGCCGTGGGCAGAGCGATGATGCCGCAGATGAGGATGGCCAGCAAAGTTCGGGGTTGAATGCGAATAAAGAGCATCATGCTGGTGAAAGAGAGTAAGATGATGAGGGCCGTTCCCAAATCCGGTTGGAGCATGATGAGCCCGCACGGTAGGGCGACCAAGAGAAAGGGCAAGATGAGGTCACGAAACCCATAGCCTCCGACTGTTTGGTCCGACTCAAAGTACTTGGCCATACAAATGGCCATCGAGAGCTTCATGAACTCCGAGGGCTGCATTCGAAAGGCACCCACGCCTAACCATCTCTTGGCTCCCAGCGAGGATTTTCCAAGAAACAAAACTCCACCGAGCAGCAGGATGTTGGTGAAGTAAATCACATACGCCATTCGCGAGAGCACAGAGTAGTGAAACACTAAGATGACGGCAGTAAGACACATGCCAATACCGAACCACAGCGCCTGGCTTTTGTAGAGTCCTAAGGATTTATCCTGAACTCCCGTGGCGCTGCTTAAGTTCCAGATCCCGATGGCAAATAAGATGATTTCCAGAGCTAAAAGGCTCCAGTTGAATTTTTTCAGTTCCTCTTCATAGAGGCCCGTATGTCGGTCATGGTCTTGAGGAAGGGGAGGGCTTTCAATGGATGAGTGGGTCATGGATTTAAAACTCCTGCATCGGGTTTAGTTTTGTTTGGGGGACTCATCATCGGAGTCATCTGCAGAGGGAGGGGGAGCGGGGGTGGAGTTGGGGGCACCTGGCTCCTCCGCATCAGCAAAGCCTTCGTCCTCTGGAGGGGCGGCACTGGAGATGCCTAAGTCTTTGGGCATCTCCTGGCCTGCCGCCTTGAGTCGGGTGGCCAGTGCTTTTTCTCCGTACACGTCAGGGAATGTTTTTTCTAAGTACTTTTTAATCACGGCTCGAGCAATGGGGGCAGCCCCAGTGGCTCCGTGACAGGCGTGCTCACCCACAATGGCCACGGCAATGGTCGGGTTTTTAACCGGAGCAAAGCCCACGAAAACGGCGTTGTGTCGATCGTAGAACTTCATGGATTCACATCGTGTGTAAATTTTATCCGCAGCCAGGCGAATCACTTGGACCGTCCCCGTTTTTCCAACAAAATCCATCCCGGGCAGTCGTTGGGAGAAGGCAGTTCCAATGGGGCTGTTGACCACTCCCCAGAGCCCTTGCTTGACGAGTTCGACGGTTTTTGGACTGAGTCGAACTTGACTGAGGATCTCAGGCTGAAACTCTTTTAAGACGGCCCCTTCGGAGGATTCAATTTTTTTGACAATAAAGGGTCGATACAAGGTTCCGCCATTGCCTAAAGCAGCATACAAGTTAGCCAGTTGAAGCGTGGTGGTGAGCACGAAGCTTTGTCCAATGGCAACGGTGGCGGTCTCCCCTGCGTTCCATTCCTGGTTGAAGCGTTTCTTTTTCCAGGCTTCCGTGGGGATGAGGCCTGGAACTTCACCTGCGAGATTAATCCCAGTTTTCTTTCCTAGGCCTAGGATCTTAGCCCACTTGGCAATATCATCCACGCTTTTTAACTTCTGAGCCACTCGGTAAAAAAACACGTCACACGACTGAGTAATGGCTCTGACCACGTTAATTTCTCCATGCTTGGAGTGGCAGTGGTAGAGGCGGTTCCCAATCTTAATCACCCCAGGACAGTGAAACTTGGTGTTTTCATCAATTACGCCTTCTTCCAGGCCTGCGATTGCCGTCACCACTTTAAAGACAGAGCCTGGGGAGTAGTGGTCTTGAATCGTTTTGTCTCGTAAAGGGTGGTTCTCATTGTTCAGTAGCTTGCTCCAGAGCTTTGTTGGGATGCCTCGCGAGAATGTCGTGGGATCAAACGAGGGCCGAGAAAGCATGGCTAAGATTTCCCCGTTTCTGGGGTCCAGGGCCACCACGGAGCCAATCTTGTCTCCGAAGCTCTTGGTGGCAATTTCCTGTAAGTCTTGATCGATGGAGAGGATGAGGTTTTTGCCGGGCACAGCCGCTTTGCTTTGAACGGTCTGAAGCACTCGGCTTTTCGTTCGATCCAGCTTCACGCGGCCCAAAGCATCGACTTCCCGGATGTTCTCTCCATCCAGGCCTCGAAGGGAGTCCTCCATCCGTTGTTCCAAGCCAAATCGTCCAATGCTATCACCTAAGCGGTACCTCTGACCGAGCTTATTGAGCAGGGGAAGTTCTGTGGAGTTCACCTCTCCGATGTAGCCCAAAAGATGGGCAGCAATCTCGCCATAAATATTGGTTCGTTTGATTTCCTCTTTGACTTCAATCCCCGGCATGTCAATTTTTCGGACTTCAATTTGAGCCACTTCATCTCGGGTGAGGTCTGTTTTGATTTTTACGGGTAAGAATGCGGGCTGAGACTTGGCCTTATCTAAGTTCTCTTGGATCTCCGACTCAGGCATCTTGAGAATCCGTGAGAGCATGGAGAGGACTTTTTTCTCCTGCTTGGATTCACGTAAGTACTGAGGGATGATCTCCAGGTCAAAGTCAGGTCGATTATCAATGAGCAACTTGTGGTTGCGATCGAAGATCATTCCTCGGGGAGCAGCAATTTTTACGCGTTTAATGCGGTTCTCCTCCGAGTAGTTCCGCATTAAATCGCCTCGGAGGATTTGAAGAAAAATGAGGCGTGAAATGAGAATTCCGAGTCCTAAAAACAGGGCTGTATACAGGAATTTAAATCGGTCTTGAAACTCTCGAATCTGCTCTTCTTGTCCTAAAAATGCCATCAGAAACCTTCGTCGTTCAACTGCACGGCCTCATCCATGATCTGTTCCATGCGTTGGTTTTTAAAAGTCATGCGATCAAATCGGTCCAAATTCCGATAGATCCAAAGAGAAAATAAGGCCTCAACGGCCACTTGAGTGGGGATGGTGGTTAGGGTGTGTTGCCAGGGTTTGGAGTTGATCCCAAGCAAGTAAAGCAGAAGCAGGTTGATGAGCTTCCAGCCCAGGGAGCTAAAAAGAGTGGCAATCCCAAAGGAAAACAAAGACTGAAGAACGAAGAGTCGAGAGGCCATTCGCACGCAAAGGAAGACCACCATGTAGAGGATCAGAAAGACCCCTTGAGGTGTGGCACTGTGAATTTCCCCCAGGCTTGCAATCAGCAAAGTGATCACCCCGCCTTCTTCAAATCCCCGTCTCAAAGCGCACCAAATCACCGTGGGAAGCAGAATGTCGGGCTGAAAAAAAGAAAGGGGTGAGGAGCTGAAAAGCGAGCTCTGAACCCCGATGCCCAAGATCACGATGAAGATCAAAAGGGGCGTGTTTAAAAGCCGAAGAATCATCCGAGTCATTCAATTTCTCCATTGAGCACGACAAGGACTTCCTCGAGTTTGGTGAAGTCAACACTGGGCTTCACCTCTGCTTCTTGGGTGATTCCGAAGGTTTTTCTGGAGACTTTAGAGATCATCCCAATCATCATTCCTTTGGTGAAGATGCCTCCGAGGCCACTGGCGATCAGGAGGTCTCCCACTTGAATGTCGTCGGTTCGAAGGGCGTATTTGAGTTGACAGTTCTCGTCATTGAGTCCCTCGACGACACCCCGAGCCCGAGAGCGTTCATCAATTGCATCCACAGCCGAAAGGAGGTCTAAAATCGTCACCACGTCACTGGTGTTGCGTGTCGTTCTTAAAACGCGACCGACGATGCCTTCGTCGGTGACCACTGCCATGTTGGGCTTGATTCCCGCTAACTCCCCTCGGTTGATCCGAATGGAACGAAATTCCGTGGAGACGTCTTTGGCGATCACGCGAGCCACCACGGACTGAAGATTAAACTTCTCCTCAAACTTCAGTAGTCTTCTTAATCGGATGTTTTCTTGTTGGGTTTCTTTCAGCGCTTCAATCGAGTTTAAGAGTTTTTTATTTTCATCTAAGAGTGCCAAGTTATCTTGGTGGGTGTGCCAAAGGTAGATGTAATTCTGATAGGAACTCACGATTTGCTCGAGGGACCAGCTAATGGCCATCTGAATGGGAGAGGTCAGGCCCACAATCGCTCGGTCATAAAAACGGTAATCCCTAGGAGCGCGGGTCGAGGTATCAATGGCAATCACCGGAATGAGAATGAATAAAAAAAGGACGATGTAAAATCTGTATTGTTTCAGATATTTAAACATTTAGTTTGAGTTCCTCACAGTATCTGACCCGTAGGCTTAACATCGTAGCTAGGTCATCTGGCTAAATCAAGTGGACTATCAAGAGAACCTTCGTTTCTTTGCATAGTTTTCTAGATTTTTGGAGCCAGGTTAAGTTAGGTTAGAGGGAAAGCGATTCCGTAGGAGAAGAGATATGCTAGCGTGGATTCGGGAAAAGTTCGGTAAAGAAGTCATCGGTGGGATCATTAGTTTCATCGCGTTTGTCTTCATCTTTTATGGGGTTTTTAGTCCTAAGTCCACCCGCGGCTTGCATGAAGGGGCCGTAGCTGGAGTCGTCAACGGAGAGTCGATTTCGATTTCGGAGTTCAATCGTGAGCTCAACCGGAGGATCGAGTTTTTTAAAAGCATGAGTGGCGGAAAAATCACGGATGAGCAAATCAAGCAGTTTCAGGTGCGCGAGGCCGTGTTTCAAGAGCTGGTGAATCGCAAATTGCTGATTCAAGAAGCTGACCGTCAAGGCCTTCAAGCCTCCGATGAAGAAGTGAAAAGTAAGATTCAAGAGATTCCTCAGTTCTCCAAAGACGGTCATTTTGATGTCAAGTTGTACCGAGATATCCTGGCAGCTAATCAGTACTCGGCTGGAAGTTTTGAGAAGTCGGTGCGGGAGGACCTTTCCCTCGGTCGTTGGGAGAATTACTTCAAAGATCACATCCGGGTGTCCGAAGGGGAAGTCGAGCGAGAGTTTAAACTCAAGAATAACTTAAGGAATATTAAGTACGTTCTCTTCACCTCAGAGTCAGCCAAAGCTCAAGTGAATGTCGAGCCGGCTGAGATTCAAAAGTTTTTGGCCGATTCTAGTAAGGCGTCCTTAATTGCCATTAAATATGAACGACTCAAGGGGAGCACCTTTCAGGGCAAAACCTTGGATCAATCCAAGGAAGCCATTGCGCGCGACATTTTGGCCTCCGATCGATTGGATGCGATCCAAAAGATCAATGATCAACAAGCCGCACAGGCAGTATCTCTTTTGGGACTCACACCAGCTTCCGACCGAAAACTGAACGAATCCTTTTCGGGCACGGGAGTCGAAGTGAAGACCACAGGGGAGATTGGGCTGAAGCGAGGTTTCATTCCTGGCATAGGGGATGTGCCTGATTTGGTGAAAGATGCCTTCTCAATGAATTCCCCCATTGATTTAACGGCAGGCGGAAAACCCAAGAAGTACACCTTAGCCGGGCGCGTGGTGGTGGCTGCGGTGGTGGGATCGAAGAGTCCGGATCTTTCGCAATTTGGGGCTCAACGAGAAGTCTTGTTTCAGGAGCTGACGGCAAAAAAAGTGAAGCTTGTTTTTGACTCCTGGATGAAAACCCTGGTGGCTCAAGGCCAAGTCGAGAGCAATGCTGCAGTGGTGAGTCCCGACTAGAACTCCTG
>JBMSSC010000105.1:0-9641 GCA_049424145.1 Bdellovibrionia bacterium | reverse complement strand
CTCCTGAAAATACTTTCAGACTAATCGAGCAAGACGTAAAGGTTTCCCGGGCGTCTTTTTTTATTTTTTTTCGTCGGCTTTAGGCTTTACACCTTACTTAAGACATACGCTTTTTTCTCTTTAAATCAAACCATTATGAACCTTAGGACAGGCTCTAATATTGATTAACCAGACACCCAACACCGTGTCTCACAAGACTCTCTATTTTTTATTAAAAAAATTAATTAAATTATATTAATGGAGATAGAATGACTTTAAGTTCCAAAAAAAATCAATTAACTCTAATTTTAAGCCTATTTTATCTGACCCAAATTAGACCAGAGATCTCCCAAGCGGACCTTGCGAATGATCCAGAAAAAATTGATAAAAACGAAGAATCGATAAAACTAGAAACCGAACTACTCGAAGAAGACTTCAATTCCATACCTAGTCAAAAGATCAAAGCCATCAAGCCTAATGAATTAGCGTTAGAACGAATCAACCAGGAAAGAAAGCAAAAGCACCTTCCAGCAATTCAAGGAAAAACCGTAAAAATAGAGGACGATGACTATGTTGTAGAAGTCGGCTCTACAAGCCAAAAAACTGATGCAACCTCCCTCCCACTCATGCTCAATCCTCAACCAAACGAGGAGAAAGCCTTAGACGACTCCGATGCACAAAAACAGGAAGATTCGACCATCAGGACTGAACCCAGCTCACCAACTCCAGAATTGTATAGGACCAATTCTCCATCGGAAATAAAAACTGAAATTGTAACATCAACTGGCAAGAGATCGACGAACCGCATCAGTAACGCTCTCATCACTACGAACCTGATCGAGGCTAAAACTTCTTCTCTAACTCTCACCACAACTCCACTGACTCAGGCCAGTCTTGATCCACCGCTTCCTCGCTCTGTGGATAATAGCACTCTCCCCTCTTTTCCTCCCATAGGCGTTCAATCAGGAGGATCATGCCTTGCCTTTGCGGATGGATACTATATGGCAAGTCATGAAACCTGCCTGGTCCAAAAAAAATGTAATAATAAGACGTTCTCTTGGAATGGAGGCGAAACCTCTGGAAACCCTCCTAGTACAGTGGCTGCTCCAAACGCACTTTTTAGCATGACGCGAAGCTATCCATTGATGAGCTCGAACCAATTCAACACCCTGTCTTTTTTGGAGAAAAACGGATTTATATCCATGAGCGATTGGCCACATAAAAATGGAGCCTGGGCTCAGTTTAGAAATGAGATTGATCCAACAATCCCTTGGCCTACCAAAGCAGAATACTGGCTCAAAGCCCTCTCATTTAGGATGAAGCCTGTAACAAAAATTACCGAAACAAACACAGCGTCTGGTTTATTTTTACTCAAGCAGTCTCTGACGAACGGTCATGTCTTAGTATTTGGAACCAAGTCGGACGCTAATTATTCAACGATTGGAACTAACCCTGATTCCACGGTCCCCAGTCCATTTTCTGGACAAAGGATAATGACCTCCGCAAAGGACTCTACTACCGGCCATGCTTTAACAGTCGTAGGCTATGATGATGACATTTGGACTGATATCAATGCAAACGGCCTGGTGGATCCAGGTGAATCTGGAGCTCTGAAAGCTGCAAATTCGAGAGGAATCGTCCCAACAACCAATGACGGATTTATATGGATTGCTTATGACGCTCTTCGCTCCGTGAGCTCGGTCAATGGCGGATATGCAGCAGCGGATCGAATCACTGCAATGACTGGCTCTACTGCGTTTTTGATGGAGGCTCAATTGAATTATACTCCAAAGCTGGTCGCTCAGTTTGTTGTGAATGCTGCCAAGCGATCGCATATGAAAATTGAAGTTGGCATCTCCAATCTGTCGGAGACTAACCCTTCGACAACCTGGACTTCTGGTGCTTTCTCGAATCAGGGAGGACTCTATACCTTTGATGGAACCGTGAGCGATCAAGGAGTCGATGGCTCGTTTACAATCGACTTAAGCTCATTAATCACATCTCAGATTACGGCTCCTACGAAATTTTACCTCAAAGTCTCCGATAACACTGCTGGATATCCAGTAATCTTAAAGGCGTTTAAGCTTTTTGATCCAATCAATCATTCACATTTTTATTACAACCCAGATCAACTTCCAATCGAAACAGTCGATCAATCCTCGATTACAAAATCGATTATTTACTACCCACCAAATTAGTAAATTGTAGATTTACAATAAAAACACTATGTCAATCTCTAAGAAAAGATTTCGATTCAAAAAATAACATAGCTTGAAAATAAAAAAAAACTTCAATAAATATTTTCTAGAATCATGAAACTAATACACACTCTTCACAATTTATTAATCTATTTTTTAAAAAGTTTAATTAAAAAAATTATATGCAATTTAATACAATATAGATGACGTGTAATAAATGACTCACTTTATAAAAACAATCAAATTAAATAAAATCAGAGAATGAACCCTTTTATCAGTAAACTCATTCGACCGAAGAAGATCTCGCTTTTCATCTCAACCTGTCTTCCGATCTTCTTACTCATCCTCTCGCCCACCCAAGCAGAACCACCTCAACCTGAACCCACAGGAACTCCCGAAGTGGACTGGGGCGCTGATGGCCCTCTCGGAATGCTGGAAGAGACCGAAGAGGAACTAGCGAAGATGCAAAGCCGAAAAGTCAAATCTGTTAAACCCAACAATCTAGCTTTAGAGAGGGTGAACGAGGAAAGAAAAAAGAAGCACCTCCCCCCTTTAAAAGGAAAGGTGAGAAAAACCGAGGAAGATACTGAGGTTGAAATCACAACACCGAGCGCTTCAAGCTCGGGAGAGCCGGCTGACTCGGCGGGATCAAAAAAACCGGACAATGGCCCGGCTAAACCATCTCCATCTAATCCAAAGGATCCCAAAGATGGTCAAATCCAATCAGAACAGAAGAGGGAAAATCCCGAAAAAATAGCTCATTTCTTAACCCTTCAACCGGCAAATAAATCTAAGGTCGCTGGGATCAAAAAAAAATTCACTCCAAACCGAACTCTTTCATCTCTTTCTTCACCTCAACAGCCAGACTCCGACGAAGTCACTAACTTAGATCCAACGCTGAGCGCTGAAACAGAGCCTACTATTTCGCCGTCCCCCATTGAACAGGACAGCTCTCTTGAGGAAAGTCTAGCCGAGAGCATCGCATCTGACACCCTATCGAACACTTCTTCTACGGGTTCTACGGGATCAGCCGATGAGACGGTTCTTGAATCTGCAACCCCCCGGTTTGTGGACAATAGTCAGCTCCGTTCTTTTCCTCCCATTGGAGCCCAGTCAGGTGGCTCATGCGTGGCTTTTGCCATAGGATATTATCAGGCGAGTCACGAAACTTGCCTCGCACGAGGTTGTAATAACAAAAATATCACCTGGAACGGAGCTGAGATCGATGGTTCTTCCACTACAATTGCGTCGCCCTATGGAGTCTACAATATGATTAACGGCGGAGTCGATGGAGGATCCAGAATGTCCAGTGCATACACCTTACTCAACCGAAACGGTTTTTTTTCAATTCATGACTGGCCCTATCGCGCTTCGGTGTATTTTGGCTCGATCGAAATTAAAAAATGGACTACTAACGTCCAACACTGGCAAAACGCATTGGATTGGAGAATGCAGTCCGTGGTCGCAATCAATGACGTCGGTACCGATACTGGACTAGCGAAATTAAAACAATCCCTCGCTAACGGTCACGTACTGACTTTTGGAACCTACATTAGGAGTTGGGCTTATTCTCAGATTGCTCAGAATCCTGACCCGAGTGTTCCAAGCCCGTTTAAAGGCCAAGAGATTGTCACCTATATGAGTGGCACAGAGGGTGGACACGCAATGACCGTTGTAGGATTTGATGACGATATCTGGACCGACATCAACAGCAATGGAGTGGTTGATCCCGGGGAATCTGGAGCGCTAAAAGTTGCCAATTCTTGGGGCAATCGATGGAAGCAGAATGGATTCATTTGGTTATCCTATGATGCTCTTCGAGCGGTAAGCCGTGTCAGTGGGGGATTTGCCTCAGCCAATCGCATATCCGCATTTATGGGCAGCACCGCTTTTTTACTTCGAGCCTTACCCAGCTACAAGCCCAAGCTCGTTGCTCAATTTGTTGTAAATTCGGGCAAACGCTCTCAAATGAAAGTTGAGGTGGGGAGCTCTGCCACTTCCCAGACGGTTCCAGCAAAAAAATGGACTTCTGGAGCGCTTGTGAATCAAGGAGGGCCTTTGAACTTCGATGGAGTAGCCAACACTTCAGGAAATGACGGGACCTTTGCTATAGACTTAAGCCCTGTGATCAGCGGAGCTATCACTGGACCGCTGCGTCTTTATCTTCGGGTCTACGATAGTGCTGTCGGATCTCCCATCGTTTTAAAGGCATTTAAGATTTTTGATCCGGTCAATAATCTGAATTTTTATTATGATCCAGATCGATTTCCAATTCGCACCATCGATAACTCCTCCAACCTGATCTCCATTGTTTATACTCCTCCTGGCGGATGAATAAAAAAAAGATAAAACCAGGAAAAATCCCTCACGGCCTGAGAGGATAATTTTAATAGTCGAGCTATTGTGTCAATTTTTACATTATTTATTTTTTAAATTTTTTTTTATATAATTAAGATAGATTTAAACAATCTAATAATTAAGAAATTAGAGTACAGAAAAAATGAAATACAATAGTTCAGTTTTGACCTTCATGATGATGTCCGTTTTTTTTTCTGGATGCTTCCTAAGCGAACTTTCAGATAACGCAGCGGGAATCATCCCTCCTAAAAATGCTGGATCAACACCATCTATTTCATGGAATTCAGAAAAGCCCTCGGCCAACGGACTAAAGAAAGCTGATTTTCTTTTTGTGATCGATGATTCCCTGAGCAATCTCTCAAAGCATACCCATCTGGTTGATGCTTTTTCTCGAGTGGCTCAGATTCTTTACCAACAAAATAAATTAGACGTCTGTACGGCTGTCATCAGCTCATCCCGACGTTTAGGGAAAACCCTCTATACTAATTCATCCACTTATTTTAACGAGGCAAGTAACATCGGATGCAGCCATCCTCCAGAGATTGCAACCTGGACTCCTGAACAACGACAAACTCAGATTGAAGGCATCATGCAAACCTTTAAGACCGCCCTCCAAGGCAGCTCGTCGGGAAATGGGTTTGAGCTCCTGGGAAAGTCACTGGTGACGTTTCTTACTGATGCAGAAACCTGGAGCCTCGCCAGTGCAAGCTCGCGATCACATTCCTTCTTCAGACCTAAAGCTCAAACCGTGATCACTTTCATTACCGATGAAAATAACTACTATCGCTACTCAAACTCTACCAATGCAGCAGAAGCCCTGGTGACCTATGAAGAGCCGCTCAATGACATCCCCGCGGCCCAAGGAACTTGGGTTCTGACAGGCACCCTCTCTGATCAGACCCCAGTGTTTCGCATGGGTCAGCAGGAGTCCGCAGTCAACTCCACAACCCCACTGGCTACAACCTGGACTGCCAAAACTCAAGACCAACGAAAGGGGATCAAAAACTACCTCGATGAATTCTTCACCCGACTGAACCCCGGCAGCCCCCTTCAGTACTCTGTGATTGCGATCATTCGACCAGAAAACAATGCTTTTGGTTTATCTAGCCAATCCCAGAACCTCAAGCAGCTAGTTGAACTCGTTGGACGAAACTCCACCCAAGTCTCAATCGATGCGGCTGCTTCAGATCTTGCAACTCTCTACTCCAACCTTCTCAACAGCCTATCCCAATCCAACTAACCTTCGATCACCAGGGATCCGTGCGGGGACTTTTGATCAGGCTGGTCAGGCGACTAGGGAAAAACGAAACCGGATCAGGCGTTGGACCCGAACCTTGTTCTCTCCCAATTCCTGGGGACATCCTGCTTGACACCAGTGGGTTCGGGCTTTAAAAAAAATGAGGCCTGAAACCATATCACCAGCTACTTGAAGATGTATTGAAAAATGGGGTCGAAAAGCACGATTGAACCGGAACAGGAACACTCTCTGTTTTTGGCAGACAAGTCCGGTATGATCTGAATGACGGATTTCCTCTGGTTACGACCAAAAAACTGCATATCAAATCCATTCTCCATGAGTTGTTGTGGTTCTTAAAGGGCGAGACCAATATTCAGTATCTAATCGATCATAAGGTTACCATTTGGGATGAATGGGCTACCCCTCAGGGGGAACTTTTATCCCACTGAAAATGATCTGCACAATATAGGGGCTTTAGCCCTTTTTAAAGGGGTTCTTGTTTTTTATTTTCTTACCTTTTAATTTGAACAATGCGTTGACTAGTCTGAGTAGAGAGATTAGTAATTGCACATAACATTATGGAAGCGCAGATTTTTCAAACTCAGAATAGCACAGAGGGACAGTTACAAAGATTTGTTGCTTTCTTTGATGACGAAGAACGGATTGTTTCACTGCCTACTCGTTGGTTACAAAGTCTCTTAGATAATCCTAAAGGATACTCGGTTAAATCTGTTAAAACTTATGCACAGAATCTCAGATATTTCTGTGAAACCATTGCTTCCAGTGATCGCTGGGCACACTTGACTCTTGATGAGATTCTTCGTGTTTTGCCTGTTGGAATGATTGATCAGTATTTGAAATCCCTCCAAGTTGGTTCTCTTAAAAGCGCAACGATAAGAAATCGAGATGTGACCCTCAAAGCTTTCTTTGAATGGATGACGACAGCTGATGCCGGTCGAGTGAGGCAGAAAAGCGGCTACGAGAATGGATTGAAGTCGTTGCCGCCTCATAATCGAATGCCTCGTTTTGTAACGAAACAGCAAGTGATTCAATTATTGAACTCGATTCATAATGAGTCTCAAAGGGCTTTGATTCATTTTATCTTTGATTCGGGCGTGCGAGTTTCTGAAGTTCCCCGGATTTTAAAATCTGATATTGATGCTTTAGAGTTTTGGCCAGAGCATATGTGTTACTTGCCACTTCTGATTCGAGGTTCAAAGGCAAGGGGTGGAGAGCTTGTCAAAGAAAGATATACTCTGATCTCTCGAGCTGTTTATTCAAGAATTAAGCGATATCACAATACGCCTAAATTTCGGTTCTCAAAGTTCGGTGACAGCAAAGGCAAGCCAACCTTTCTTACAGTCCATGGCAAGGCTCTCACTGAACGATCTATTAGTAAGCTCATGAGGGATGCTGCCATTCGAGCTGAGATTGATCCACGGCTCATTTCACCTCATAATTTAAGACATGGGGCCGCATTGAGTATTTTGAAATCGGAACACGGCAAGGACTACTTAGAAAAATTGGTGATTATTCAAAAACAATTTGGACATTCTCATATTACTTCAACGGAGCAATATACACAGATTCCTCCTCAATTATTTACTCAGCTCAATGAAACATCGGAAATAAAAACTCGCTTCGAAGAGGCTCAAGAGATTTTTGATCGCACCTTTTTACCCCAAAAGATGCACAAAGAAAGGCGAGGGCACAAAAATGCAGCTGCTCACTAAGAGTGAGATTCCTTCTCCTTCAAGTCAGAAGCTTTTTGCTCAAGTTGAATGGTTATTTGATCAACGAGGGTCATTAGAAGCCAATAAAAGCACGCGAAAGAATTACTCTGGTTGTAAAAGTCACTTTATCAAGCACCTTCAAGAAGAACTGGGTGAAAAAGCGACAGACGGATTAAGTGCAGATCAACTATCTCTACTTCCAAATGATATTACTCTTGGTTATGGCAATATTGCTGAACAGATCCATGCATCTGAAATTCAAGTAGAAATCCAAAAAATTAAAAAGGAGTATGCAGACTCTGGTTTTGATCCAGATAGCGTAGCTGTTGGAGTCGGAGCCAATGCCCGTAAAGAAAAAGTGGAAGGATTATTTTGAAGGGATGATGGCAGCTGGTTTTTCAGTGGAAGAGATCAAGAGTCATCTCATTGAGGTAGGATCACCCTTTGTTAATGTCGGACTTGGTTATTGTGCCGGTTGAAAGTATCGAAAAGACGATACAAAGAAGCCCCCTTGCATCGGTAGTCTCAAGTGCAATCCGATGCACTGCCAAAATGCTGTAGTAACAATCGAGCACCTTCCACAATGGAGAAAAGTCTATGAGGAGAATCAACGGATGTCAGAAGATCCATCATTTTTCTATGCAAAAGATCAATTTAAACTAGCGGCTGAAGAGGCTAGACAGGTCATCCTAAAGATTGAGGAGGGAGCATGAGAGCACCTTTGCCATTTGATAAAAAAAATGCTGAGGACTTTTTTAAAACTTCGAAAGCAATTAACGAGGCACTCGCAGCGATTTGTGAAAATAGGAAGATGGAGCCATCCCAATCGAATCTTTCTAAGCTTTCAGGAGTACATAGAAATACTTTGCGCAACAGACGTTGGCCGCTTGAAGAGCTTACTAAAATTAAGAAAGAAAGGGCCAATGGGGATGTACAAGGTGAGGAGTCAAAGTCCGAGAAGGAACAGAAGATTTTGACACGAGCAATCAATGATCTAAAGAAAAAATTAGATCTCAGTCGAGAAGAAGCGGCAAAATGGTTTCATAAGGCGTTAGCATATGAAGCTGAGATAGAGACTTTAAAAATTACAAATGAACTTCTAAAAGAAAAATTGGACGCTCAGAAAAAATCAGTGGGCGAGCATAGAAATAATAACTCGTCACATATCTCAACATTAAGAGGATAATTATGAAAGCATATTTAGATTTGTTAGATGATGTTTTAAAGAATGGAATTGAAAAAACTGACCGTACAGGAACAGGTACATTATCTGTTTTTGGGCGACAGGTTCGATATAGTTTAGCAGACGGGTTTCCGTTGCTAACTACCAAGAAGCTTCATATTCGCTCGATTCTACATGAACTCATTTGGTTTCTAAAAGGGGATACGAACATCAAGTATCTCCAAGAAAACGGAGTGAAGATTTGGGACGAATGGGCATTGAACTCTGAGCTTGGCCCCGTCTATGGATATCAATGGCGATTTTGGCCAGATGGTCAGGGTGGTCATATTGATCAAATCGCTAACTTGATTGATGGTCTAAAAAAACGCCCAGATAGTAGAAGACATTTGTTCCATGCATGGAACGTTGCTTACTTGCCCGACGAAAATAAGAAGCCTTGGGAAAATGTGGCTGAAGGAAGAATGGCGCTTCCTCCTTGTCATTTGCTTTACCAATTCTATGTGGCTAATAATAAACTTTCGTGTCTTTTATACATAAGATCTAATGATTTATTCTTAGGAAATCCCTACAATACTGCAAGTGTGGCATTTCTTACTCACATGGTTGCACAGCAATGTGGGTTCGAACCCGGCGAAGTGATTATCTCTATGGGTGATTTGCATCTTTACAAGAACCATATTGAGCAGGCAAAGTTACAACTTACGAGGGAACCTCGACCACTTCCGAAATTAGTAATCAAGCGCAAACCGGACTCTATTTTTGATTACAAGTTCGAGGATTTTGAGATCGTTGGGTATGACCCTCATCCACATATTGCTGCGCCAATCGCAGTGTAATAATATCAGAGTATTTGAGAGGTAAAAATATGCTGAAAAAACCAGATAAAACTTTGATGTGTTGTACTTAGCACGAGTTCTTTGGACAGATCCCCCGATTGGCTACTTGATTTATGC
>JBMSSC010000104.1:0-9646 GCA_049424145.1 Bdellovibrionia bacterium | reverse complement strand
GGATCGATTCAGATAAACGCTCCGCTCGAATGAACTTCTTTAACTCAGGCAACATGGAACGAGCGCATTGGGTGAGGCCCCCTAAATCGATTACGCCCGGAGGAGTTGCCGAGCCCCTGGGGCTTGTGGACGCCGTCACGGGTTGAGGAGTCAGCTCCTCAGAAGATCCTCTCTCTCCTTGAATCCCATGCCCCAGATCCTCTTGCTCCCACGCCCGAGAGAGATCCTGAAGACTATCGAGCTGATTCTTACCTTCCCTCATAAAAGCTGCAATCTGCTCAGAAAATGGCTTTCCTGCCCATTCACTTCGAAGGGAAGCCTCCTTCCCATTCAGAGTCACTGAACCCAATGGAACGCCTCTCTTCAGAAAGGACATTGAAATCCCTGGATAAAAATCTTCTTTTTTAAAAGAGTACGTCCAATCTCGAGTTTCAAGTTGCTCAAGAGAAAAGGAAATCTGAGAGAAAAACAGAAAAAAAAGTGAACCCAAAAAAACTGAACTGTGCCTCATGATCGGACCTCGTTTAGGGAACTAAAGTCGATTTGATTTCTTCAAGCCATGCTGTCCATCGACGCAGGACATGGGGAGGATGATCACCCGTATTGAATTCAATATCCCCCAAGATGATTTGATCCCAAAGCTGATGCTGAGCCTCGAGCTTTTGAATAAAAACGGGTCCCTCGAGCAAATGAATTCGCTCCAAATGCGGCGTAATCCGCGTTTCAATCCACGATTGAATCTCTTGCCGCGTTTCTCGCACTGAAACAAAGTAACGATTTAAGAACTCAAGTGAACGCTGCTTGACTTGAGGGTAAATCCGACTCTGTAACTCG
This sequence comes from Bdellovibrionia bacterium, assembly GCA_049424145.1. Classification (GTDB taxonomy): domain Bacteria; phylum Bdellovibrionota; class UBA1018; order UBA1018; family UBA1018; genus JBMSSC01. The sequence continues at coordinate 8,812 of JBMSSC010000104.1, read as the reverse complement.
ATCCATTGAGATCGGTACTGGCTCAGGAGGTGCTCCCACATCTCATCCAGCTGAATTTTTGAGACCTCAAGCTCAGATAAATAGTCCTCGCTGCTTTGAATCGAAGAGGCGACTGGAAAACTAAACTTAAGGATCGAATCACAGGCTTCCTGAACTCGGCCCTTGGACTTGGCCACCAAATCATCTAAAACTTCGCGTTGCGTTTGATGCATCTTGATTCTTAAATCTGCAATTTCATTGGCTTTCAACGTGGAGATGAGCTCATCAATCCCTGCAAAAACCAAAGACACTCCTAACCACACTGCACCACCAGCAAACCATCCGACGACTGAGCTTAATTTTCCGGACAGAAGAACTCCTAAGGTCAACTTGGTCTTTGTTTGCGCTGCGGTTACAAGAACATTCGTCACATAGGCAGAGGCGAGACCCACTATGTGTCTTTCAGAGCCATCGCGTGAGCTTTCGATACCTCCTGAAACCTGTCCTGGGCCATCACCCGAAATATCCGTTTTGTAAGAAACACTGATTTTAAACGTTGATTTTTCTGGCTCCACTCGGGGCTTTTGATCGACGGAAAAAAATGCGGTTGGATAAAACTGCTGATGAATCGCCTGAATGCGCTCCTTTGAACACCGATTTTGCCACAAAGTCTGAAACTCCCTTAAATCCATTGCAATTTTTTCAACCCTCTCTCGCTCGTATTCAAGGGAAGCTTGGAGTGCCCGGATTTCGATCGCCTGCTCAGAAATAGACAGCCTTGATTGATCTATTTTTTCGCTCAAGTGATTCAACCGATTCACCCACTGAGTGTATCGTTCTTTGGAAGAATTGAGGCTTTCCAATTCATAGAAAAAGATCTTATAAAAGTCATAGAACCGCTGATGAGTGTATCCTTGGACGATGCTGTCATAAGAATGATTCACCATCACAGAATAGCCCTTTTCTAAATTCTCTAAGGCCTTCCTGAGTTCCGTCACTTCATCCACAGCCAACCCAGAAGAAGAAATGAGAAACAGACTCAAGCAGGGCCACACATGAAAAAGTCGCGTTTTTCTCATAAAATTCGAACAACGGGATCCAATCGAGGATCCACTTAACGCTTGCATAAGGCCTCAATCTTCTTTTCCAGCTCGTCTTTGGATCTTTTCAAATCACTCATCAGCGTCTCGACTCGTTCGGCCTCCTGTAACTCAAAGACCATCCGCTCGCTGAAGTGAGACAGGTCACTGAGGCTTAAGGCGTGAGTCAAGTGTTCGTCTCTCTCCTGGACTGCAAGTTCATAGGCAGCATCAAGACTGGCAAGCTCGATGCGGAGCCGTTGAGTCTCTTGAGTTCGAGCGGCGCTCTGAGTCGCTCTCCCATGCTGCGCGTGGGAAGCAAGGGTTGGACGAACTGGGGAACTAGGTCCAGCCTCCCCGTGTGCTTCGATGGGAATCCCGGGAAGAGAAGTCGGATGTTTTGCCTCCAGGGCAGACCCATTTAACAGCGCCAAGCTATGAAGATAAAAGGCCCGATACTTCCTTAAATCTCGTGCTAGAGGAACTTTAGCCTCCATTGACCTGAGAAACCTCCTGGGGTTTGAAGGAAGAATCTGCCTTAAAGCCTGAACATAGTGATCCTGTTTCAGCAGTTCTGGATCCGATTGACCCGCAAAAGCCGATTGGATCGAAAAAGGGGAGAACACAAATCGAGTCCACTGGGTCCAAGCATCGGAGAGCCTAAAAAACACAGGAGAAAACCAAGATCTGAGAGTAGCCACTTCTTGCCCTAAGGGAGCAAGAGGCTCCATCGTTTCCACGACCACTCCCAGGGGAGCCGATAGAGCATACTTTTCTGCCAGAACATAGTTTGCTCTGATATTTTGATGCTCACTCATATCGAGTTGAACGCCGTCACAAACTGGAACAGAAAAGTGCTGAGTGAGCCCCAGCCACTGCCGAGAGGAAGCCTCAAGATCTTGAATATAATGCTGGCAAGCATCAACGGCTTGATCGAGCGTACTCTGATAGGCTCCATCCATGATCTGCAGGGTTTCTGAGAGCATCGAATTCACCTCATGAATCGGACGTCCTGTCCAAATTTGGTCCATGCCATTCACCAGGGGTTCGACCAAAGGGATCAGCTCATCTCTGCCGATCACAACGGATTGCCCCACATCCATCTCTCGGATTAAATCCAAAAAATGATTCTGCCATTGACCCATCAGATCTCTGAAGAGTCGACGATCCACATTCTGCCGTTGCCTTTGTAGAGCCCGAGATGAACTTCCAACCTGAGGGGATAATTCACGAATCTCCGTGATCGTATCCTCAAGAAGGAGCTTTAAGATTCGATACCAATGATGCGTATACCAGGCTTGCAAGACTTCACTTCGCACCCACTCCAGATGCGAGAACTCTTTGACCAGAAGGTTTCGAAAGTGAAAAAGAATGGTTCCGGATGATCTGGGCTCCGCCAACCTTGGGTCTTTTCGAAACCGTTCAAAAACCGGCTCGTTCAGATGGCAATCTAAACCATCGAATCCACATTGCCCGTCCCGTCCTGAGTAAAAACTCACCGAATACCACGGGTACGGATCTCCAGTTCGACCAGGTGACGCACTCTTGAGAAAAATATGGGCTCCTTCTCCTCCTGCGCCAGGCGTTCCGTAACTCCCCTCACGTCCCCCTTTTCCACCTGCACCCCCTTTACCAGGGAGGGACGCCAAGTGAAGGACTCCCCCTTTTTTTGCCGTTAAAAACACGAACGGAATAGCGCGGCCTCCAATTCCCGCTGAACCCGCAGGTCCCCCGTTTCCTCCAACTCCCGGAGCTCCTCCCGTACCCCCGGAGCAGGTGCGTCCGATGTAATTGACCTCGCCTTGCCCCCCCTTGCCTCCGTCTCCACCCCGCCCACCGGTTCCTCCATCTTGGCCTGCTGCTCCATCTTGACCGTTCAAATTCACCTGAACGGTTCCCTCGTAGTGAGCAGCAAAAATCAAAACGGGCTTGGGATCATCCTGACCTGCAGTTCCGTTTAGACCCGCAGAGCCATCGCCCCCTCTGCCTCCGTCTCCACCCGGAAATCCCCTTTCACTCGCATCAGCGCCCATCTGTCCAGCCATCCCGGATGGAGCAGCCGTTGCAAACCCCGCTGCAGGAGCCTGAAACCCCCGAATCTCTCCTGAATCCCGAAAAATCAAATTCCGTGTATCAATGGTCAGCTGATGTCCGTTAGTGTAGATTGGTCCTTCAATCACCACCTCATCTGCTCGGAAGACCTCATTCTGAGTCATTGAAAAAATAGGCTGGCCCACTCGAATTCGCTTTGACTCGCCCGTACTCATTCCAACGAAGTGACTGAGATCGGGAGGAACTGGAAAGTCCGCCCACACAGGAGAATCATCAAAACAGAGACCTAAAATAAAGAACAAAAAACCAGCTTTATTTATTTTAAAATCACTCATATTTTTAACTTTGAGGTATTCAATCGATTCAAAAGCCTAAATCCAAAATCATGCTCATTTCGCTCAAAAACCGACAGTGAAACAGAGCATACGGGATCATCAACCCCCAAAAAAAATTAATACACTATTTAAATACTTTTTAAAAAAATTGAACTATTATCGAACTAGATTTTAAATTGAGTTCACTCAATTTTTGTATCAACAGCTAAAAAACCATAACCATTCACAACGACGTCAACAAGATCAAACACCGCCTCATCTAAGTTTCTAAATGTCTTTCTCCAGTGCTTACCGCCTTTTTCCGACAAAAACACCTCAAAGCCATCATCGCACTTCATCAAATAGTAGACTTTCTGATCCCTTGAATCCCCGAACCAAACTGGATCAACCAAGTCTTCATTTTTACCCCCCGCTGCCTTAAATTCATCAATCAAACCTTGAATCGAAATACGATCTAAAACATTTGGACCGTATTGGCGGATGATCTGATCTTTTTGAACACCGCTGAGAAGATCCCATAACTGACAATCTACAATCATTAGAAAGCTCCTTGCTGCGAAATCCAAGATCGTGGAATTCGCTTATTGAAATAGATCTGACTCCCACCTCCAGGAAGGTGTCCAACCGACATCTGATGATTAAACCGAGTTAACTCAACTTCGCAAACTCGCCCCTCATAGAGAGGAGTTCCCCCGGAGGTAGATTAATTTCTATCCATTTTTTTCCTGTCTTACCTCAGACTGGATCAAGAGCTGAATCAACAATAGCTTGATAGGACCCTGAGGGCTTACATTTATTTAATGTTACCTATTCATTTAAAATAATGAATATAACGGTGACTCTCATTTCGAATAGCCTGAGCTAAATGCCAATTAAAAAAACTAACTGGCTCTGAAAAATTACCGTTTGGGCAACCATCTGAGCTTCTCAGTATTGAGAAATCACCTCATAATCGCGACGACTCAATCCTTAACTAAAATAGTTACCGTATTTTGAATTAATGTCTTCAATTAGTTTAAATATTTTTTCTTTCGTTGAAGCGCTTATTCGCTCTACTGGGATTTTATATAAGCAAGCTCTTACTCCACCCCAAACTTCTGAACCTGTTGAACCACCCCTTAAAGCTCGATAGAGATCCGTAGCATCAGGCGACAAACCTTCAGAATTGAGTAAATCAATAATTTCTTTAGTCTGATTTGAAAAAATCTCGGGCCAATTCACTTGATCCATAAAAAACACCTCTAAATTGATGTATGACTTAAAATTTCAATACTAGTTCCATTCCCTGGGACGACTACTTCTATTCCACCTCCTAAGTTTTGACCTACGCCCGCAGCTGGTTGAGTTATAAATTTAGCTCCGGGCCTGACTCGAGCTCTTTCAATGAAATTCGCCTGACTGACATTTTCAGGAGGAATTCCATATTTCCCAGCAAAATTGGGCGTCAACAGCGGATGCTCGAGCGACCAAAATTGCGCGCCTCGTCCTGCTTGACTTATTTCTCGGGTACCGATTCGGTAGATCATTGCCCCATCGAGAACTCTCTGCCTAGCAAGGAGAGATTTAGATGTCATATCCTGGGCTACTTCTCCAGCAGGAGTATGGATTCTAAGACTCCTCAAAGAATCATCTACCCCTCGGAAAAAGCCACTCACTCTTGAGTTGCCAACTTGAGTGGTGGAAGCAGCAGGATTTGAAGCATGACCCAGCGAATCCTGAACTTGGCTTGAAATACCTCGATTTCTATCTCTTAAATGACCACCGATAGGAACAGGAGCTTCCGCCTCTTGTCCTAAACCTGCCACTCCCGTCATCAACCCTTCTGAAGCTGCGATCTCAGAGTCAACACCACCCACTGCACCCAATGAACTCGGATTGAGTCGCTGGAGAGTTGCTTCTTTGGCTAATTCGGGATGTGATTTTGCCATCGTTTTAAGAGTCAGCGCCTCAGCTCTGGATATTGCCCCACTGCGAACCGCATGATCTAGGGTGAGCTCAGTTGCGGAACGAACCATCATTTTTTCAACCGATCGGAAGGCAAGTCCAGCAGCTCGAGCGGCTCTTGCCCCAACAGCGGGTCCCGTACCAAACATGCCGACTGCACGGCCAAAAAGTCGACTTTTTTCTTCCAAAGGGAGGGCTTGAAATTCTTCAATTTTTTCTTCAAAAAATTCTTTTAATGATTCAACATCGGCGTTCATGATGAAATCATAAGAGTGCTGAAGCGAGTCTTTCATCCACTCCACGGTATCTCCAGGGGCCGCCATCGCGCGATAAAGTCCCTGAGCCACATCAGGCAAGACCCTGATCAACTCCGGAACCGCCGTGATAAAATCAACGGTTCCCTCAACGACTCCCCGAGAGAACTCAACTAATACCTGACCTGGAATTTTCAGAGAATCGGCGACCTGATCAAACTCCGTCTTCGAAATCCGGAATGAGTGGTGGTCCAGGGCATAATAGGAATCCATCAGACCGTGCGTGTAATCGGATAAGGCTGAACAGTCATCCATGAGCCGAGATGGAGCATCCGAGCACTTCTGAAAGATCACGGATTGTGAAGCCAGAAGGTTATTGACGCCCTCTCGAATCATCAATCCTTCAGGGGAATAAAGAGAACTCTTCAGATCACCCTGAGGCGTCTCAGCAAAGGGAAGGTGAGATAATAAGCCCTGACGATCCAGCAAATCCTCTGGGATCTGATCCTTGAGCCTTCTTAATTTTTCCTGAGCAGCAGGGTTAAATCCGATTGAAGCCTTAAAACGGGCCAAAGCCGTTAAGGCGCGACTTGCTTCCTCTGCAAGCGTGGGCCAATTCTGAGCCGCTTTAGCTTCATGCATCGCTTGGATCCTCTGCTCAATCGGAGGAGCGCTTCGATCGAGCGCGGCCGAATCACCTCCGGAGAGACCTGGGACCGCTCCTGCCTGCTGCAGAGAAGCAGCTGAAGTCATTTTCTTTGGCAATTGTGGGACGCTAGGCGACCAATTTCTGAGTTGTTCACTGAGCTGATCGACACGAGTTTGAACTTGCTGATGAACCTGACGAGTCAACTTTCGAGACACATCCGCGTGCTCGGGAGCCAACTGAAGAGCCTGATTGATTTGACTTTCCTGACTGGATAAATCGGATCGAAGTTGATCCAATTGACTCTCTCGCCGCTTGTTTGCTATCTGAAGAACCGGATCGTTTCTCAGATCACGAGCACTACTGAACGCATTTGAGGCAAGATCAATCCCGGTCAGAATCCCTCCTCCGTAATTTTTTAAGAATTCAGAAGCTCCTGACTGAGCTGGAAGGGGGGAGGTTCGGCCTCGATCTCCCCGTAACAATTCTGCCGTCAAGTCTCGTGAGGATGAAGCTTGTTCCGAGGAAGGGATCATGGTGGGCGGCCGTAACCTCAGACGATCCTGTGAACTCGATGGCGCTTCAGAGGGTCGAAACGGGGCAGAAGTGCTCGGGAGAATTGGCGATTGAAAAGGATCTCTTGTCTTAGATAAATTTGAGGCTCGCGACTCAGGAACTTGAGCACTTCCTGGGAACTCAGGATTCAGCTGTGTAGAAGAGGCGGCCTGAGAATGCGAGAAATGCAGTTCATGAGTTCCCTCTGAGCGGTAAAGAATCCTCTCATTCGCTCTTGGGTGTGGAGTTGCTAATGGAGCACGATAATCTGGCATTCGAGAGGATGGATCACGGTATTCAAAATGCTCGAGAAACGAGGACTCATGAAGAACGGTTTTTTCTCCCTTTTTCTCAACTTTCTTTTCAGATCCGACTTTAATAGGCATGGACCAAGCCTGAATGCTCCCCCAGAAAAATGGCGCTAAAACCAGGAGACCCAAGAGAGTAGTTTGGTTTCCTTCTAAAATCGCCAAACGAAAGAACCCACTCTTGAAAATTTTTTTATATTTTTTAAAAAAAACAACTAACATCACTAAACACCCTTTACTCATTCTCAATCTGAATTCCAACTTCAGCCTCAGATCTCATACTTTCTCCAAGTGCATTTGAATGGACTCTAGATTATAACCTTTTCTTCAACATTTGAATGGGTCCATGCTTTCCAAAGAGCGCAACATCACCTCACGATGTAACTATACTTTTCTAAAAGATAGAGCCAAAACTGCGGTTTAATTTGAATATTGGCATCATTTTGACCCTCTTTTCGTTTCTTAAAGAACTCATTTTCAACCTCTAGATCTTCTAAAAAAGTTGACCACTTTTCGTTCAAAACAGGGTCTAACTCACAAACTCGAGCCAACATTTCATTTGAAAAGATGGGGCGTCCCTCCCTAGGCTTCAGGGGTGCTGTTCCTGAGCCATTGATGAATGATCGCTCGCGAGCTTGATGAAGCGCTTCAACCATCGCTCGAACCGAATAGGGGCGCAGGACTAATGGGGTTGAGGACTCTGAAGCGAGTCGGACCTCTCCACCGGTTAAGAATCGAGTCATCACCTCTTTCGGCTGTAAAGCTTCATCGTCTCCATGAGCCAGGTGGGGATACCGAATCTGAGCCTCATTTCCCCTGAGGCCAAGGCTATATAACATCCGCTGCTGGAGCAGTTGTACAACTGTGGTTTTAAATTCTGCGTCATCAGGCTTAAGCTCCGAGAATTTTTTTACAAATTCCATCTTTTCATCGGTCAACACTCGACTAATAAACTCTCCTGCTGTATCCCGATTTTCATTCGGAATCGCCAACCGTTCAATGTCAGTTAAACCATTTTGAATTCCATCAATGCATCGGCCAGCATTGGCTAAAAGATTGAGTCCTAAGTCCGCCAATGGCGTCTCTGCTTGTTGACCAGGCTCACCCCTTTGGGTTTGGCTTCGTGCCACTTCGAAGAGACGAAAGAGTCGCTTGAGGGCAATTTGCTTGGATTGTCGAATTCCAGAGGAGTCATTCGGAATGGGTAACAAGTTTCTTACAACCCCAGAAATTTGTTCCCCAAAATCGTGTAAATCACGTAATCGCGCAAACTCCCGGAGCATGAGCTGAACTTCATTTTCGCCTAAATCTTCAGGAAAAAACTGCACTAAGTCAATCGAATGAAATTGAAGGTAAGGGTCCGATCCAATGACTTCAAAATTAACGCCATATTCTCCTCTAGGTTTCCCTAGGCTTTGAATCCGTCTTAACTCAGCCATCGCACGAAGATGGTCTTGATTTCGATCCATTCCTGCTGCTATCGGAACCCGAGAAAGTCTCAGTTTATTTTCTTTTTGAGCTCGGGCATCCTCGATTAAAACACATGTCTTTGGATCTCGAGTCACCATCCGACTGAGCACTGGATAGGAGCCGCTTTCTGTTCCTCGCACCTGCCCCCCCCCTGCCGTCGAATTCAACCGTTGAACTTCTGGACCAGGCC
>JBMSSC010000103.1:0-9675 GCA_049424145.1 Bdellovibrionia bacterium | reverse complement strand
TCGCTAAGAGCGGAAAAAGCCGCTTAAGGGAATCCCCCCGCGCAAGCGGCTTGGCTCTTTAGGGCGGGGAGGACGTCAACGTACGGAGGATTGCGTCGCCATAATATGGCATAACCTTAATTTCCTTACTATGCCATATGTTGAATCAAAAGCTCAGAATAATTGAAAAAAGCCGCCCGATTTCGACCTCACTGGTCAACAAGCTCAAGGAGCAGTTTGCGATTGAATTGACCTACAACTCAAATGCAATTGAGGGAAACCGTCTCTCGCTCAAAGAAACCTAGTTGGTGATTTCTGAGGGCATGACTGTGAAAGGCAGATCATTGAAGGATCATCTTGAGACAAGAGATCACGGCAGTGATCAGGCGTGAGAGTTAGGGTTGCTTCCAATCATTTTAGGCCGAGCAAAAACGCCTTGAGCTCTAAAAAAACGATGGGGACCGTGTCCAAGGCTTCCTCTGCCAAGGACTATTGCTCGACATAAGGACATGCAAAGACGCATGTGCTCAAGGTAAGACCATTCTCCTACAAGGCTTGGTTTGGAAAAGTTTTCACTATTCTTTGTGTATTTTTTAGTTCTGATTGCAAAAACGCTTAATTTTTAGAGTCCATTGCGATTTTCGCTAGGTTTTGAAATGGGCTCTAGAAAAAATAATAGGGTTTTTATTTTTCTCTCAAATTCTTTGAGTTCATCAAATTCGAGCGGTGAAGAAGAGTATCGAATTTGTAGATGGAGTCGAAAGACCTCATGAAACAGAGATTCAATAGGTGCAAATTTTTTATTGCCGCTTAGGGTTTCAGCCAGTCGAATTCTATAATGGTCATATCCCTCGCCCTGGATTCGAGGAGAGATCCGTTGTCCCATTTGATCGAGTAGCTGTTCAAAAGTCTTCAAAGAACGAATTTGAGGGTTGGTCTGCCTTTGGACCCGCGATCGCTTGAATCGGAGAGCTGAGATGAGACTGAGAAGAATCAGCAGACCGACGCACCAAGAGGTTTTTGAAGGGAGGTGAGGTACGGAGTGAAATTGGCTCTCGATTTCAAATCGGATAAACTCCAATAGGAGAAAGAGGACGTTGAGCTTGAGTTCATTCCTGGGTGGACGAGCTGAGGAGGAGAGAGCAGCGGAGGGATCAATTCGGTGCCAATTTCCTTGAAGCCAAACCTCAGACCAAGCATGGGCTTCGTCAGCGGAAAGAGCCCAGAACTTGCCCCAGGGGTTCCAGCGTCCCCCGAGATAGCCCACAACAACACGAGAGGGAATTCCTTGGGTTCTCAGGAGCGTTGAAAACGCTGCGGCGTAATGTTCACAGAAGCCTTCGCGAGTTTTCAATAAAAAGTCACTGAGGCTGGATTCTAAGCCTTGAACTTGGGTCTGAAGGGTGAGTTTGAATTTTTCAGTTCTAAAATAATTCAAGACTCTTTGGATGACCTCGGTTTGAGTCGCATTGTCTAAGCGCAGTTTGTGGATAACGGGGATGAGCTCGTCTCTGGTTTTTAGGTCAACCTGGGTGTAGAACTTTTGGTCCGATTCACTCATCGGGCTGGTGGGGGGAGTAGGACAGAGATCGGAGACAGCCAGGGCGGGTTCTGAGGCCTGAGGGTGCCAAGTGATCAAGCGATCGAGTCCCACGGGGTCATGATTGGAGTCATTGAGAGTAAAAACCTTTTGATGGACGAGGCAGGAGGAAACCGGATCAGCCGTGGGGTCTTGCATCACAGTCTTGGCGATTGGAGTCATTTGCCACCACCTGAAACCCTCGGATTGATCTAAGGTGAAAACTCTCCAATAGTATGCCTGATTTGGGTCGAGTGCCTCTTGGGTTTGCACCTGGTAGTCCGTGCGAGCGATGAGCTTAAGACGCTGGATTGTCCCCGGAGCAAGATGCGGTTGGACACTTGAAATGGCCTCGGAGTTTCTCCATGGGTGAGAGAAAAAAGAGGGAATCGAGTGAGTTAAGCCAAGAGTGAGCCCGAGGATGAGAAAGAAGGGGAGCGTAAGGAACACACTCTTAAGGATGCCTTGGAGTACATCCACGAGAGCCTTTCGGTCCCAATCTGAGAAGTGAACTCGAAACAGAATCCCAAGGTCGAGAAAACAAAGACACAATAGAATCCAACGAAAAATTGGAGAGTCACATTCTATTAAGACGCAGCTGTGAAAAGCCAGAAGAAGGATACAGAGTGTGGAGAGTTGAAAAGATATCCAAAAGCGTTTCCTTCTGATCATGAGTTGAAGGAAGATCAGACATCCTAAGACTCCTGTGGAGACAGACCATGGTGAGGGTCCGGCCAAGTTCCAAAGCTCAATCAATACGCCTAATCCCAGGGAAGGAGTCAGCAGTTTCGGCGGTTGAGAACGCTCACTGGACAGAGAGGGGTGTTGAAAAATGGCCTTCCAGGTCTGAACCGGGTTCATGGCTCCCCCGGGTAATGAGCAAGGGCCGTGAGGCAACGCGTGTGATGCTCCAACGAGTCCTCCCAGAGGAAGTGCTGATTCTCTAAATGGAGGCAGTAGGGGAGTTGATGCTGGCGAAGCAACTCAATGGCACTAGTGAGATAAGAAAGCTGTTCCTCTCGATTGGATCCTGGTGAGTCTTCTAAGGAAAGATGCAGGACTCCCCAGGCAGAAGCACTGGGATCCGGAGTTTTGGCGTAATAGCATTGAGTTCTTGCAAAAACCCTCCAGTCAATTCGGTTGAAGGAGTCATCGCAGTGGGTCCGCTTGTGATGCCCCCCGTCTTCATCCGAGAAGGAGGAGGAACTCCTCTTTGGGTCGGGTTCCATGGGTTTTGGAGAAGTGAAAGTCGGCCCTGCCTTAAGCCAGAGCGAGTGAAGATTGAATCCGTGCAGCTTGCGCGGATAGACGGTGCAGTAAGTGGGAGTGTTCCAAAAGGTCCAGGCATAGAATAGACCTAAGGGGTAAGTTGTGGAAAATTTGAGTTTTTGGATCTCAAATACGCCTCGCTTTTTTAGAACGGGTTGGAGAACGACGAGCCGTGCCCTGTTTCTCGGCAGGTGGATCCAAGTGTTTTCCAGTGCGATGCACTGCTTCGGTAAATGACTCTGAGTTTGGAGCTCGAGGATGAGATTGGTCTTCTCCTCAGCGAAGCCTGGGTCCAATGACGCATGGAAGATCTCGAGGCCCTCGAGCGTGGCATGAGTCAGAATCATAGAAACTAGGCCAAAAAGGACCAAAAAACTGAGAAGAAAAAGAAGCTCAAAAGAGCCGTGATCAAATGAAATAAAAAAGAGATAAACCACGAGAAAACCATAAAGGAATCCCTGACGGGTGGGGACAATGTAGATTTTTTTCCTTGCTTTGAGCCTAGGGAATTTCAATGGCATGTAACCACTCGAGGATCTTTTTTTGAGATTCAGCGGTCGATCGTTCACCACCGTGAATCCTGTGATTCAGGACCGATGGGGCCGTTGCCTGAACGTCCTCAGGGATCACAAAGTTTCTTCCCGCTAGAAAAGCTGCTGCTTGGGCTGAGGCCGCCAGGGCGATTCCAGATCGCGTGGAGAGGGCGTAGCGGTGATCGGTTTCTTGGCGAGAGCGTCTGAGGATTTGATAGATGAAGGAAGCCACGGCAGGGCAAACCGTGATTGAGGCAACTTGGGCCCGGGTCTGGATCCACTGCTCTTGATTCATCAGAGGCTCCAGAGGTTCGGACTCATCCTTTCTTGCGACGCGCTGAATGAGTTCAGTCTCAGCCGATTCTCCAGGGTAGCCCAATTCGATGCGCATGAGAAAGCGATCGAGCTGAGATTCTGGAAGCGGAAAGGTCCCTAGATGGGATCTAGGGTTTTGAGTTGCAACTAAGAAGAACAGGGGGGATAGAAAAAAAGTCTCTCGGTCGATTGTGATGCTGCGTTCCTCCATGGCCTGAAGTAAGGCACTTTGAGTTTTGGGATTTGCCCGATTGAGTTCATCCGCCAGAATGAGTTCTGAAAAAAGCGGGCCTTTGCGAATTTCAAAAGCCCCTTCATTGGGGCGATAGATGGAGGTTCCCAGGATATCACTGGGCAGCAGATCGCTAGTGAACTGGATTCGGCTAAATTTCAGACCCAAAAGTTGGAAGAGGGCTTTGACCAAGGTGGTTTTTCCCATGCCTGGGATGTCCTCGATGAGGAGGTGCCCTTGAGCTAAAAAACAGATCAAGGCCAGTTCGGCTTCCTTTTTTTTATTATAAATCACGGCACGGATAGCTTGTTGAAGTTGCTCAATGAGTTTTGGGCCTTCTTGATTCCAGTGAGATGAGCTCAGCTTGCCTTGAGAGAAGTTTGAGGTGGTCACTTGGGTCTTATCGGTCTAAAAAAGAGGATCTTCAAGATGATTTGATCGTCCTTCATTGAGTTGAAGCATGAAAAAGGATTCCGATTCTCGATTCATTGGACTGAAAAATTGAATGAATTGATGAAGTTAACTCGTTTGATTTTTTATTACTCAAGGATGAAGCAGAATTTTCCGATAAACAAGAAACGGGTTTGTATTGATGACTCAAGTCTGGAGATTCAAAATGCGCTTTAAATCGGTCTTCGATCAGGTTGCTCTGTGTTACACGCTCTTCTTGGGAGCGCTGAAGAAAAATCCAATGACGTTAATGATTTACGTTCTGGTGACTCAAGCTTTTTTGGCAGTGGTGTTGTTATGGAAGCTTGAAATGCTGGTTGGATCTGACTTCAGATTTCAGCTCGCTTTAATTTTTTTCATGAGTTTTCTCAATGCCTATTTTCAGGCGGGCTTTCAATTTTATCTATTAAAATCAATCCGGGGAGAAAATCCTCAAACCTCAGACCTCTTTTGCGCTTTTCGGGTTCCAGGTCGCTTTATTCTGTTAAACTTGGTGGCTACCTCTTTTTCTATTATCTATGTTCTTGTTTTGTTTTTGTTTTCGTTTATATTTTATTTTTTTTATATAAAAAACTTTGGGGCAGTTTATTACTTGATTTTATTCAAGATTGGAATCGGTTTATTTGCTCTGACATCGCTTCTAGGTTTGTTTTATATTGTTTTCGGACTGATTCAAGTTAATCTTGTTTTTATCGATCGTAAACTCAGCGTTATAGGTTCAATTCGTGAGAGCTGGACGATGATGAAGGGGCAGCGAGGAGCGCTTTTGCTCGTTGCATTGCCCGTTATGGCGCTTTGTCCGCTGTTCATGCTCACTCGATTTGCGACCTTAGTCATTACTCCACTGATTTGGGGCGTACTGGTGGGATTTTATTATTTGAAATCGACCCCTCGCCGTGAGTCCTAATGAGACTCATCGTCGGTATTTCAACTCATGCCTGCTAAGGCTGAGTTGGGTTCATGCTCTTCAAAGCTGACCCTTGAGTTCTGGGAAAAACGTGCTCCGGTTTTATTTTCTTGGGTAATTTAGTTTTGCCTTGAGCATTTTTTCTTAAGATTTTTCCTAATTCTTGGACTCAGATTTTCTGAGATTGAACTGACTGTATTCTTTTCAATTGGTATTCCATAAACAATTTTTAATGAAAAAAATAGGGATTAAAAATGAATCCTGAATTCCGATAAGAAGAGGGCATTCGAAGAGCTAGGTTGTCTTGATTCAGTGGTATTTTTTTAGGATCTCTGCGAGAAATTCATAAAATATGAAGAAATTTATAATAATTAGACTGGGTTCGAGTTCTTTTGCGGTTGCTCTTGCAAATGTTAGAGAAGTCCTAGGCTTAAAAGAGGTGGCTGCTCTTCCGAACATGCCCACTTATTTTGCTGGATTAATTAACCTGAGGGGAAAAATTGTATCGGTTGTGGATCTGAAAAAAAGCCTAAAATCGGTTCATTTATCCGTCTCAGAAGAGCGCATCAAGCGCAGTTGTATCGTAATGATTGAGGTTTCTCATCAGTACTATGGGGCGATTGTCGATGACATTGTTGAGGTTCTGAGCGTGGATGAGTCCCAGATCGAGCCCGCTCCGGATTCACTAGCTGGGTCGTCTTGTTTTTTAGGGGTTCTTAAAGTGCCCCAAAAGCCCATTGCTCCTATTTTAGATCTGGCGGCAGCTTTGAGGTTAGATGAACTTTTAAAGATTTCAGCAAGCGCAAGCCGTCAGGTGGCATAGGCACATTAGGCTAGAGCGTTTGAAAAAGTAATGGGGTGTTCAGAAGTTCTCTTTTTGTGGAGGGGAGTTGGAAATGTCTAAGGAAACGATTGCTCGAAGATTGATTTTGATTTCAGGTTCGCTCTTTTTCATTATTCTGCTTGTCGGAACGATGAGTTATATGAATCAGAATCGAGTTGAAAAAAAGTACTCGTCGATCGTCAAGCAGAACATGCCCAGGCAGAAAATGGTCTTAGAGATGTTCTTACATTTTAATGCAACGAGGATTTATGTTCGCACTCTGGGGCTTCAGGGGCTTTCTATTGATCAGAGAACAGAGTCGGTCCGTAAAGTGGAAGAAGAGATTGCCCTTTACGAGAAGATCAATCAGGAGTTCACCAGTGTTGCGTTTCTGCCAAATGAAGAGCGCTACTATCAGGCTTTAGCTCAGGCTTGGGTTGATTTTAAGCATGTCGGTCAGTCCATTTTACATCTCAATCAGTCTGGATTAGATGCGGACCGAAAGGCAATGATTTCGATCTTGTTGGGTGACTGTCCTAAAGCTGCAGCTCGATTTAAGGAGGCGGCAGAAGCCTTGGTTCGCTTTCATAATGAGATGGCCGATACGCGGTCACTTGAGGCCGAAGCAACGGCTCAAGAGGCCAATCGTGAGACGGCAGGCGTGATCTTATTGGGGCTAACTCTTGGTGTGTTCCTCTCCGTTTACTTCTCACGATCCCTCACGCGCAGTTTAAAACGGGTCACCAATGAAATGCGGGATGCTCGGCAGAGTGTGGGTCAGACCTCTGAACGGTTGGCCTCGACTTCGAAGCAACTGGAGGTCTCGGCTCAACGGCAAGCAAGCTCAGTGGAAGAAGTCTCAGCCAGTCTGGAGGAAATCGCAGGCATGGTGGGATCGACCGTCCAGGTCTCTAAGCATGTGTCCGAGCTTTTGAACTCAGGGGGGAAATCCATGTCTGAGCTTCAGAGGGCCGTCCAAGAGATCTCCCAGAGTAACGCAGCTGTGGAACAGTTAGCGAAGCTCATTGAGGAGATTGGAGAGAAGACGGAGCTCATTGATGAGATCGTGTTTCAGACGCGATTGCTTTCGTTTAATGCTTCAGTAGAAGCGGAGCGTGCCGGTGAGCATGGGAGGGGATTTGCCGTTGTTGCTCAAGAGGTGGGAACTTTGGCGCAGATGAGTGGAAAGAGTGCCACTGAGATCACTCAAATTGTGAAAAAGAGCATCAAAACTGCTCAAGAAGTAGCACAAATGAATCGGACTCGAGTGGAGCAGGGGGCTTTGGCTTGTCAGCAGACGGCCAGTAAGTTGGAGGAGATTCAACGGGCAACCCAGGAGATTTTAAAAGCCTCGCAGGAACAAAACTCAGGCGTGCAGCAGATTAATCAGAGTATCCATCTGATCAGTCGATCCACTCAGGAAAATGCCGCCTCGGCTGAGGATTGCTCAAAGGAAAGCCATGCTCTAATGAATCAAGTGGGAAGTCTTTCAGGCTTATTGAATCGCCTCGATGCCCTAGTCAGTGGGGAGCCGGGGTCTGATGAAGGAGTGAGCGTTGCCTCGGCTCACCCGCGTTTTCCCTCGGGTTCCGCATCCGAGCCCACTCAGCGAGCTGCCGTTGTTCGAGAGCCTGCTCGTCGAGTCGAGTCGCGAAAGCTTCCAACCCGAGTGCCTGGAGTTTCCGGGAACCTCGCTCTATCTGAGGAAGAAGACGCTTGGGAGAAGCTGTAGGAAATCTGAGAAAAACGGAGGTGCTCTGTGGCTTTTGAACCCGATTTCATGCAGGAGCTTCAGATGGATTTCCTCCGAGAGGCACAGGACCTTCTGGGCCGCGTCGAAGAGCTCTCGCTTGCCTTGGAGAAAAGGCCTGGGGCGAAGGAAGTGTTTGATGAGTTGGCTCGTTTAGCCCACAATTTAAAGGGCTCGGGTAAAGCCGTGGGATTTGATGAGATTGCTCGTCTAGGTCACGCCTTGGAAGACTACATCCTGGGCATTCAATCCAGTCGTGTTCCAGGAACGCCTGAGAATTTGGATTTCTTGTTTCACTGTCTGGATCAGTTTCAGCATTTCATTGAGGTGCTCTTAGAGAATCCGCAGGCCAAGCTTGAGATTGAAGGTCTTTTAAAGGCCATCGAAGCTCGATCCCAAATGAGCGCTGCCGTGGTTGAGCCCGTGAGGGCACCTGAGCCAACCCAGCGTGTGGGTGCTGCCACGGATACCCCTCCGCCCGTTGCGGCTCCTTGGTTTAAGCTGCCAAAGTCGAAGCTTGACTTTCTTCTGGAGGTGGTTGGCGAGCAGGTGATTTTGCAATCGGCTCTCGATCAAGGAAAAGTCGATTGGATGGGGAACCAGGAGTTCCTTCTCAAAACGATTTCTCAGATCACGAAGCTGACTTCGGAGCTTCAGGATCACGTGCTCTCCCTGTCGATGGTCTCCATACAGCCCACCTATACGAAGCTTGAGCGAGCCGCTCGAGATGCAGCCAGAATTTGTCAAAAAGAGGTGGACGTGATTTTTTCAGGTGAGTCCACGGAGGTCGATAAGACACTGATGGAAGAACTGTCTGATCCTCTGACGCATATGGTGAGAAACGCGGTGGATCATGGACTGGAGGAAAAGTCAGATCGCATCAAACGTGGAAAACCAAGCCTGGGCAAGATCTCTGTATCGGCCCAAAGAGTGGGTGGACAGCTTTGGATCGAAGTGGGAGATGACGGGCGAGGGTTAGATCCTCAAATCTTAAAAGCCAAAGCGCGGGAGAAGAATCTCATCTCTGCTGCTGAGGCCCAGGAGCTTTCCGATGCTCAGGCATTGGCTTTGATCTTTAAGAGCGGTTTTTCGACCAAAGAGCAAGTCAGTGAGGTGTCAGGACGGGGCGTAGGAATGAACGTGGTGCAAGAGAAGATTGAAAAGCTCCGGGGTCAGATGGAGATCCTCTCGGAGGTTGGAAAAGGAACCACTTTTCGAATGAAGTTGCCCTTATCGCTTTCCATCTTCAATGGAGCTGTGGTGAGGGTTCAAAAGACACGATACGTTGTGCCGGCCTTGGATATTTCAGAAATCATTCGCGTACGCTCGTTAGCAGGCCCCGAATACGCCCAATTGGGGGAGGGACGATCGAGTCTACGGATCCGAGAAGAGCTTTTTGAGGTGGTCGACTTAAGGGGGGTTTTAGGAGGGGTTCAGTCTTCCCCCGGTTTTTTTCAAGAAGAAGTCACCGCTTTGTTAGTGAGAAAAAGTAGGAAAGTGGCTTTTCTTGTGAATGAGGTGTTGGGAGTTCAAAAGATTGTTCAAAAACCACTCGGATTAGAGATGAAGGGAAAGCCCGGGTATGCGGCAGGAACGATTTTAGGAGATGGCATGCCGGCTGTGATCTTAAGCTTTGAGGATCTCATCGAGGCGCTTTTTGGCTTAACTCAGGTCAAGCACCATGCAGCATGATCCAGGAATCATCCCCTTTGCCCAGTGGTTAGAGACTCACACGGGGCTCACCCTGGGGCAAGAGAAATGGGCCTTTCTTCAGAATCGGCTCGGGGATCGCATGGGAGATTTAGGGGCAAAAGATCTTCAGGCTTACCTGCAGATCC
>JBMSSC010000102.1:0-9833 GCA_049424145.1 Bdellovibrionia bacterium | reverse complement strand
CTGTGATCCAACGCTACCAGGTTCCTGAACACTACCTCAGGGAGCTGATTGAGGGGATGGCCATGGACGTTCGTGGCACCCACTACGAGAATTCCAAACAATTACTGCTGTACGCCTACCGTGTCGCTGGGGTGGTGGGGCTCATCATGGCTCACATCATGGGCGTCAGCAGCGAACACGCCCTTCAGCATGCCTCGGATCTGGGCAAAGCCATGCAGCTCACCAATATTGCCCGCGACGTATTTGAAGATGCCGCTTTGGGGCGTTTGTACCTGCCTGCTGATCTGCTCAGGCAAGCGGGCGTCTCCGACCCAATGAGTGCAAGTTTTCGGGTGGATGACCCCCAGCATCGAAGGGCAGTCTTTCAGGCGGTGAGGGAACTTTTGGCAAAAGCCGAGCAATTGTATGAATCGGCTGAGCAAGGAATTGCGTTCTTACCCCTTCGAGCCGCCTTTGCCATTCAGGCTGCTCGTGAGATCTATTCCGCCATTGGACATCAGATCTTAGAACGAGGCGAGAGGGCGCTTGAGAGTCGTTCGGTCGTCTCGTTTGAGAGAAAAATTGCTCTTACGCTCAAAGCTCTGCTCAAGGTGGCATGCACTCTGCCAAAACGGTTTTTTCACTCCTTTCGTCCGGTGGAAATCGCCTCAGTGTTGGTTTTTGATCCTGAGTTAGGCCAAGAGAGTTTCAGGCCTAAATCCCCGGGGCGTTCTCTGGAGTCATCTGGAGGCGGTGCCTTAGGGGCTTTGGATAGCTTGGGTTCCAATCAGATCTTCTCTGCGGGGCGGTCTGGGCCTGTCTCCTCCGGGGTCAGTTGGGGGGATTCTCAAGACCAGGCTCAGCCGGATGTCCGAGTAGAACTTCAGTCAAGCGGTGGAAAAGGAGAAGGGTTCTGATGAGCAGTGCTGGGTTTCTCCACCTCTCGGTGGCAGGAAAAGTGATTCTTTTAGGAGAGTATGCGGTGCTCTCAGGAGCTCCTGCGTTAGTGGCGGCTTTGGCTCCCCGGTTTACCCTGCGCGCACGAGCACTTGATCCGCAAGCACATTCTTTAGGTCATGAAAGTCAAGTCGGGTCTAGTCACGGGCGTACGCCTCATGCTCGATCTCCTTTGGGGCGACTCATGCGCTGGGCTCAGGCCCAGGGTCTTCCTCCCGTTTCCTTTGAGTTGGATGACCCCTATCAGGGCGCAGGAGGATTTGGCGCCTCAACCGCCGAGTTTGCGTTGGCCTATTTGGCCTATGAGCGGTTGACTCAGAAGGGTTATGAAAATTTTCATGAAAGGGGAGGCAAAAGCTCAAGCCTACCCCTTGCCTTGGACTCCTGGGTGAGACCCTATGAGCTTTACCGTGACCTCATGTCAGATGAACCCATCACTCCCAGTGGAGCCGATCTCGTTGGGCAGTGGCAAGGCGGGGCGTGCGGGCTGTTTCCTCAAACAAAAGAGGTCCAGGCCTTTGAGTTACCGCATCAAGGATCCCCTTTTTTAGTCTTCTCCGCAACTCGACTTGTGGGACGGAAAGTACCCACCCATGAACATTTAGCTCATCTTGCGGCCTTAGGATTTTTGGACCAAGGCTCCGAGCTTTTTCAAACGCTCTCTCAGATCACGCTCCGGGGAATGAATGCGCTGAAGGCTTGCGACTTAATTGCCTTTGGACGGGCTTTAGATGGGTATGCCCAGGCCCTTCATCAAGCGGAGCTCGAAGTGCCCGGAGCCACGGAGGACCGACTCGCCTTACGAGCACTTCCTCATGTGCTTGGCGTCAAAGGAGCAGGTGCTTTACAGTCCGACGCTCTTGTCGTACTTTTAGAACATCAGGCTCCCAATCGAAAGATGATCATTGAACAAGCGCAACGCCGGGGGTTAACCCTCGTTGCGGATGGAATCCAAAATCAAAAAGGAGTGGGATGATGCAATCCAGAGAAAAAAAAGCAGCAGTGATTGGCAGTGGCTTTGGTGGGCTCTCGCTTGCGATTCGTATGCAGGCTTCAGGCTTTAAGACCACTATCTTTGAGAAGCGGGATCAGCCGGGGGGCCGAGCCTATGTGTATCGAGATCAGGGCTTTGTTTTTGATGCGGGCCCCACACTCATTACGGCTCCTGAGTGCTTAGAAGAACTCTTCCAATTGGCGGGCAAAAAAATGTCCGACTACGTCCAGATCGTTCCCGTCTATCCTTTTTATCGATTGCTCTGGGATGACGGATATTGGCTTGATTACTCCAATGATGAGAAATCCATCCTCGAGCAGATTCAGAAAAAATCACCCGTGGATGTGGAAGGGTTTAAACGATTCATGAAGTACTCGGAGGAAGTCTACAACGAGGGCTACACGAACCTCGTCGCCTCTGCGTTTCCCAACGTGGGCAGTATGTTGAAGGTGGCCCCTCAGTTGCTCAGGCTTCAAGCCTATCGCTCCGTCTACTCCATGGTGTCCAAATACATCGTGGATCCTCACTTAAGGCAGGCCTTTAGTTTTCATCCGCTGCTCATTGGAGGCCATCCGTTCCGCGCTTCAGCCATCTACACCTTAATCACTCACCTGGAGAAAACGGGTGGGGTTTGGTTTGCCATGGGAGGAACCGGCGCTCTTGTTCGAGGACTCCTCCGTCTTTTTGAAGACTTAGGAGGAAAGATCCAATTGGAAGCCGAAGTGGATCAAATCCGATGCACACAGGGGCGTGTGGGTCAGGTGGTCCTAAAAAACGGCTTCCAAGATCGCTTCGACGTGGTGGCCAGTAACGCGGACGTTCTGCACACCTACGTCGATCTATTAAGAGATCAAAAAGAGAGCGCCTCAACGGCGCGGAAGCTCAAGTCCATGAACTACAGCATGTCCTTGTTTCTCTCCTACTTTGGGACCAAAAAGCAGTACCCCACCCTTCCTCATCACACGATTTTATTTGGTCCACGTTATAAGCCACTTTTAGATGATATTTTTAAGCACGGTGTATTAGCCGATGACTTCTCTCTCTACCTGCATCGACCCACTTGCACGGATCCATCCATGGCTCCTCAGGGCTGTGACACCTTCTACGTGCTCTCCCCGGTGCCTCATTTGGGCAAAAGTGGCTCGGAAATCGATTGGAAGCAAGAGGCACCCCGGTATGCTCAGAAAATCTATGAGTACCTAGAGGCCAAGTGTCTTCCGGATTTGAGAAAAAACATGGTCACTGAGCGGCTTTTTACTCCTGAAAATTTTAAGACGGATCTGAACTCTCCGGTGGGTTCTGCGTTTTCTCTCGAGCCCACGCTGCTTCAAAGTGCTTACTTCCGAGGCCATAATCGAGACCAAAAAATTAAGGGTCTTTACTTAGTTGGAGCAGGCACTCATCCAGGCGCTGGCATTCCTGGAGTCGTCAACTCGGCAAAGGCCACCCATCGAGTCATTGAAGAGGACATCCGAGCGGGAGTTTTCGCCTAAAACGAGGGGGCCTATGGCACAGTGGGATTGGATCTTGGTAGGTGGGGGCCTGGCCAATGCATTGATTGCCCTGTTTTTAAAACGGCTCAGGCCAGAGATCCGTGTTTTGCTCCTGGAACAATCCAGTCAGCTGGGCGGGAATCACACGTGGTCGTTTCATCGGTCAGACGTTCCCTCTCTGGCCTTTGAGCTCCTTCAGCCTCTGATTCGAAGCTCCTGGGATTCCTACACGGTGGTTTTTCCGAGCTATAGGAGAGATCTTCCCGGGGGGTATCACTCCATCACCTCAGAGCGTCTTCATGCTGTATTAAGCGAGCAGCTGGGAAGTGCTCTCCGCTTGGGCGCTCAGGCCATTTCCCTGACTCCCGATGCGGTGACTCTGTCGGGCGGGCTGACTCTTCAGGCTCAAGCCGTGATCGATGGTCGAGGGTTTCCCCAAGACCTGCTCACGCGCCCAGGGTTTCAAGCCGGCTATCAGAAGTTCTTAGGCTTTGATGTGAAGTTAAGTGCACCTCACGGATTAACCGCTCCTCTGCTCATGGACGTTTCCTGTCCACAGCCTCAAGATGGCTACCAGTTTTTCTACTGTTTACCCTGGTCAGACGATGAGCTGTTGATTGAAAACACCTACTACAGTCACTCCTCTGAGCTCACCTTGCCCCAGCTCAAGGAGCAAATCCTGCACTATGCTCAAGCTAAAGGCTGGTCGATTGAGCAAATTTTACGCGAGGAGGTGGGCGTGCTTCCCATCCCTCTCTCTGGGCACCTGAGGGATTATCAGCAGGAGGCAGATGGTCAATTCAATCAGGCCGTGCCGTGTGTGGGCGTTCGAGCGGGACTCTTTCAGCCAGTCACAGGCTATAGCTTACCTCAGGCCGCTGAATTGGCCCTAGCCCTCAGCGCTCAGAGTGATCTGCGCTCGGATGCAGTGCTGGATTTTTTACAGCGTCATCGTAAGCGGGTCTGGAAAAAAGGGAGGTATTTTCGATTTTTAAATCGGATGATGTTCCGAGCATCCGATGGGCCCGAGCGGTACCGAATCTTTGAGAGCTTCTATCGGCACAGAGCTCCATTGATCGAACGTTTTTACTCTGGAAATTTAAATACGCTCGATTATGCTAGAATCTTAATGATGAAACCTCCCGTTTCAGTTTATCGGGCTTTGAAAGCGGTGAGACCATGAATTTTCTTGTCACGCAAGCAGTCTGGACAGTTCTTATCTTTTTTCTCATGGAAGGGGTTGCCTGGTTCTTACACCAGTATGTCATGCATGGCTGGGGTTGGTTCCTTCATAAGTCTCACCACGAAGTTAAAACCGAGTCCAGTGGCTCCTTTGAACTCAATGACTTTTATGTCATCCCTTTTATGATTCTCAATGTGCTGGGCTTTTACTTCTGCGTGCGTTTGGCTCCTGAACTCTTGTTTTTACCCATGGGAAGCACTCTGTACGGAGCGTTTTACTTTTTGTTTCATGAAGTCATTGTTCATCAGCGAATTCGAAATCGAATTGGGGCGAAGACTAAAAACGCCTACCTGATTCGTTTGATCCGAGCGCATCACATTCATCATTCGGTTCATGCCCAACACGGATGCGAGTCGTTTAGCTTTCTTTACGCCGACCCCAAGTACGCCTTGAAAAAGGCTCAAAGCGCCTCAGAAGCATTTAACTGATCGGCTTTCAGATCAATTACAAAGCGGTACTTGACTTGACCCTGAATCGTGCGCTCATAGGCCGTGTTGATTTCTCGAGGCGTGATGACCTCCACTTGAGCAAAGATCTTTTTTCGGAAGCAGAAGTCGAGCATCTCCTGAGTCTCGCGGATTCCTCCAATGAGGGAGCCTGCCAGTTGCTTATGTCCGCCAATGAGTGAGAAGGCAGAGACTTGAAAAGCCTCGGTGGGGGCTCCCACTAAGACCAAGGTTCCATAGGGCTTTAAGAGGTTGAAGTAAACGCTCAAATCATGAGGTGCCGAGACCGTATCTAAGATCAGATCAAAGCGCCCTTCCCACTGCTGGGCTAAGGGACTTTTTGAGTCCGTCAACTTTGAAGAAAGAAGAAAGTGCTGAGCTCCGAGGCGTCGGGCGTCTTTTTCTTTTTCAGTCGATGTGCTGAAGACGGTGACTTGGGCGCCGAGCGCGGCTGCAATTTGAACGCCCATGTGTCCCAGTCCTCCTAAGCCCACCACCCCAACTTGACTTCCCTTTTTTACTCCAAAGCGCTTTAAAGGAGAGTAGGTCGTGATTACTGCGCAGAGCAGAGGAGCCACTTGGGCCAGAGGGGCTTTTTTTGAGATCTTCAGCACATAGTCCTCATGCACCACAATCAGGGAGCTGTACCCTCCTTGCGCAAGTGTTTTTCCGTCCTCTTCAAAACCATTGTAAGTCATCGTGCAGTGCTTCTCACAGTACTGCTCTAAGTCCTGTTGGCAAGGCGGGCATCGCCCACACGATTTCACAAAACAACCGACGCCTGCAAAATCCCCCGCGTGAAACTGTTTCACCTTCTTCCCCACTCGAATCACTTGTCCCACGATCTCATGGCCCGGCACCATCGGGTAAACGGAACCTCCCCATTCATTTTTGGCCTGATGAATATCTGAGTGGCAAATCCCACAGTAGTGAATTTCGATCACCACATCGTTGGGTCCGGGCTCGCGGCGTTGAAAACTGAAGGGTTCAATGGGCGACTGGGCGGATCGAGCAGCATAACCATGGGTGGGAATCATGTTGAGGATCTCCTTTCGGTAGAGAAGCGGGTGAGGGCTTTGACCCCCTCACCCGAAGAAGGCAGACGGTCGTTTTTGCTATTGCGGGAGCTTGGGCTCCTTTTGGACGGGCCTTTGACCCGTTAGGCTCTCTAAGAATGCCACGATGTCTTTGACTTCCTTGTCCTTGAGATCTCGCGCCAACTGGGTCTTGGCCATGACCCGCACAGCCTCATCCAGGGTCTTCACTCGACCATTGTGAAAGTAAGGCCCAGTGATGGCGACGTTTCTCCAAGAGGAGACGCGCCAGAAGTGTCGGTCCGCCTCATTTTTTGTCACCGCATAGCGCCCAGGATCGGAGAGCAAGTCGTACTTTTGGTCGTACGAGGAGCCTGGAATGTTGGGGAACTTCATGTAGAAGCCCGAGGGGATCTGAGGACCATTAAAGTGGGGCCCATTGTGACAGGCCATGCATCCAACGGTTTGAGTGAGCTTCATGCCGCGCTTTGCGGAAGCAGAGAGCGCTTTTTTGTCCCCTCTTAAGTAGCGATCATAGGGACTATCAGGAGTGATTAAGGTCCGCTCATAGGCCGCAATGGCCTTGGCGACGTTGTCAATAGTTAAAGAATTCTCAGGTCCAAAGACCTCTTTGAACTCTTTTTTATAGCCTTCAATTTGAGACAGCGTGTCAACGACGGCTTGATGGTCTTTCATCCCCATTTCCACCGGATTGATCATGGGGCCTTTGGCTTGATCCTCAAGACTCTTGGCTCGTCCATCCCAGAACTGAACCGTCCAAAAAGCAGAGTTCCAAACGGTTGGAGCATTTCTTCCGCCCTTTTGTCCGTCCACCCCTTCTGAGACGGGTTGGTTATCCGTGCCACTGCCCCGAACGTCATGGCAGGAGTTACATGAAACCTTTCCAGTTTTAGAGATTCGTGGGTCAAAGTAGAGTTTTTTGCCGAGCTCAACTTTTTTTTCCGTCAGCGGATTGTCTTCCGGAATAGGAGGGGTTTTAGGGAGCACCTCCCAGGCCTGAGAGTGAACGCTGAATCCGAGCAAACCAAAGATCAAAACTTGGGCGATCCGACGCATTGGATGATTCTCCTGATAAATGGGATAGGAAAGAAAGGATCTTTTAAGGACCCCTTTTTTTGATCGTACTTTAATCCTTCAGGAATGCAAGTCTACCTGAGATTCACTATGACTTGCCTCAGGGAGTTAGAGGTGATTAGTCGCTTTTTATTAGTCGATTTGAAGAGGTCTGATCTTATTAAATTGATATATTTAATAATTATTTTAAAATCAAAGTATGCCCTCGCTCATCGGCCATGCAGTGGTCGGATACACTTCATCCAGACTTCCTTTTTTAGAACGCTATTTTCCAGATTCGGGAAGAAGAAAATGGCTTTTAGCTCTCATGATCCTCTGCTGTCTGATTCCTGACTTTGACGCAGTCGGTCTGTGGTGGGGGATCCCTTACGAGAGTCTGCTCGGGCACCGAGGCTTTTCTCACTCGCTCACTTTTGCGCTCCTCATGGGGGTCTTTGCCGCTTGGATTGCCAGACGATTTCAACTCCTAAGGCCGTGCCACGAACGCTGGAGTGTGCTTGGGTTTACTCTTCTTACGGCTTCTCATTTACTTTTAGATGCCATGACTCTGGGTGGCCATGGCGTAGCCGTGTTTTCTCCCTGGATTGAAACGAGGTACTTTTTCAGCTTCAGACCGATTGTGGTATCACCATTAACGCTGAACGAATTTTTGAGTCTCGCAGGCGTTCGCGTTCTTTTGAGTGAGGCCTTGGTCATTGCTCTTCCTGCTTGGGTTCTCATTGTTTTTAGTCAGAGGTTAAAGAAAGTTCAGCTCCCCCGGTTCTTTCCTCAGATCATGGGCGCCATTTTTGGAGTGGTGGGGATGAGTTTAGTGATGTCTATGATTCCTGAAGAACTCATCTCACGCTGGGATCAGAACGTTTTGTTTAAGGTTGACTCCAACTTGCTGAAGAATCAAGCCAATCAGACGATCCACTTGCCGTTGGATGAGCTGCCAGGAAAAAAGCTTTTGGTGAACTACAAAGATCTGGTGCGGGAGAACCTACTCAACCGTGAGCTTTTGCCCGATCATACGCCCTGGTCCTCTGGTTTTTTCCCCTTCTGGCTCGGTGGAGCCTCTGGGCGTTGGCAAAGTTTTGAGGGGATGAATTTCTTTCGGACTTGGTTTGGTTCTTCGCCTCTGAGCTCAGTTGGTGCCGTAGAGCTGCTTCATCAAGCGCGAGTTCAGCCTGGGGGGACTCAGGCTCAGGCCATCCACCGGCTCTCACCGACGGAGAAGTATGATCTAGCTGTGGGAGATTACCACCTGAGTGCCACTCGAGCGGAGTCCCGGGTGCGAGGCCATGATTTATTTCGTTGGTACTCGGATGTGCCCCTGTGGAGTGGTTATTGTAACGGCTTGAGTTTGGCCTCGATCTATGAATCCGAGCCCAAGAGGCCGGTTCAAGTCATTAATCCCGATGGGTATGCTGTGACCTTTGATCCCATTGATGTGAAAGCTCTGCTGGGTGTGGCCTACTTAAACCTCGAGCCTGCGAACTGGGATTTAGGCGTGCGCTGTAACTTGGATTCGCTTGACTCAGAGGATTGTAGAGACTTGGATCCTGCCGCCTTGGTGATTGCGATTACCAACTTAATTGGAAGAGCCAAAACCACCTTTATCATTGATCAAGATCCTAAATCTCCGGTATCCAATGCCCCGATCCGAAAAGCCCTGATTCGCGTGATGAATCCGCCCTATTTTACGGCCGATCGTCAGCCGTATTTTCCCGTGGATGATCTGAACATCAAATGGCTCATGGATGTTGAGATTCAGCTTGAAGTCTCGCGAATCCCAGCGCTGCCTTATGGTGCATTGACCGAGACCCTCACCTATCCTGCAACCTTAGGTTTGGATGCTTCCATGAATCTGATCGGAGGTCGGTGGGAGAATCCCGTGCATCACCCAGATTTTGCCTGGGGGGGGCAATCCCGTCGGACTCGACCCAAAACCGTCGATGGCCGTCTGGTTGAAAACATGAATCTTCAGTGGCCGGTGATTGAAAAAATATTAGCTCAGAGTTCGGTTTCGGAAGCCCAAGAAAAAACTCCCACCTCACCCACTTTACCTTCTCCTCTTTTCATCTCCACGCTCCCGTACACGCCGGTCTCCCATGGAATGACCTTTCAGGCAATCGGGGATCGAATCTCAGGTGGCGTGAGCTGGGTGAGTGAGTCCAAACCCTTTGTGGCCTATGGAAGAATCGAGGGCGAGGATCTGAAGGAGTTTGAATCCGTTCAGTGGGTGGCCTCAGCCAATCCAGCTTTGGGAACCCCTGAGCAAGTGTTGGATCTCTTTTTTCTCCCACCCCATCCAGGGAAGGGACCTCATTTTTTTAAACTCACTCGAACTCGTGACCTGCACCCCTCAACGGAGCTGAAACTTCGAGTGATCCGAAAAAATCCCAAGCAAGAGCCTGGATATGTTGAATTTCAGTTTAAAATCAAAGCACCCTTTGACACCCCTCTGAGGCGCCACGCTTCAAAAGAAGCCCGGTCTCAGCTTACATTCCTTGGTTGAAATCCTCTCTGGCGTGAACGCCGAAGATTCCCCAAAAGCGATTCATGTCCGAATCGCTCCTGAACAAACTTTCAGGAGTTACACCGCTAGGG
>JBMSSC010000101.1:0-9856 GCA_049424145.1 Bdellovibrionia bacterium | reverse complement strand
TCAAGTTCGGATGCCTGATATCCTCCTGCTAAACCAGGAGGTTTTACGGCATGTTGGATAACCCGGGCTTGCTCAGCTTCCCCTCATCGTAAGATGAGCGCACTTGCTGAATACTTCCTCCCATGGAAATCACACGAGGTTTGAAGTTCGTTTTTCTACTCCTCTTTTTTTGTGGGAGTGGGGGTGCACGCTTTTAGGGGTCTTAGCACTCTTGAAGCCATTTCAGCTCAAGCTGGGTACGCGTATGCCCAGCGTGGTGGTGATCAAGCCCGCAAGTTCTGTGTTAGGTTAAATCCTTGGGAAAAAGGGGCCTTCCACCGTTTTTGAGCGTCTCAGTGGGTCAAATCTGACCCACCCAGCGAGACGGGGCGACTCTGGGTGGTTTCAGGGCTGGGTTAATCTCGGAACGCATGGGATTGTAAGCAAAATTGAGGCTGGTTTTTTCTGGACCTAAATCTGACTAATATAGTAAACTATTGGTATTAGGAAAGATGGCAGGTGGTTGAATGAAAATGAAGCCCCCGGTTCAAAAAAAGTCAGAAAATCATGTTAAGGCAAAATCCTCGATCCGAAGAATGAGACTTCCCCTGCGTGGGGATTGGGCTGCGCTTGTGGTGACTCGTTTGATTGAACTGACCGCTCTTTTGCTGACCCTTCTTTGGGCCGTCGAGGCGCGCGCCTGCTCCGTGGAGAAAGCTCAGTCGGATCAGGGTTCCGGTGGTCAGAATCAGGCATACGATTCCTCACGAGAGCCAACCTCGGTTCAGGCTCACGGTCACATCTCTCCTCGATCCTGGGGTCGTTCTCAATCAACGGGCTCCTCTCGGAGGGCTCATGGCGGTCATCTCTGGCTGCGAGATCCCCGAGCCTATGGGTTTTTAGGCGCACAAAAGTTTCACACCTTAAGTGCTTGGGGTGGGATTTCCCCAAGCCTCTCTTCTTCTCCTTTGACTCGTCAGGGCGAGCCAGGGATGAATGAGTCCTCTGTTATGGGGTCAGCTGGAGTTCAGGATCGAAATCCAGCTGCAACCTTTCGTCAATTGCCTTACTACGTAGAACCCCAAATTGAGGTGTTTCGCTTTGGTGGGCAAAAGCAGTTGGAGGCGCACTCCCACTAGGCTTGGGCCTGACTCCAGAGATCACAAAATCCCTTGTAGTTTTTTGCCACCTGTTGGACCGCCTCTGCTTTGGAGATTTTTCCGTCTTTGACCGCCTTGAGGGGTTCCCAGAAGATGGTCCTTCCAACGGCAAATCCAATTAAGCCTGGGACTTTGGCTGCTGTGGTGAGCCAGTGCTTCACTTTTTCAGCGTTCTCACCACGTCCTAAGACGATTACGCCGACCCCCGATCGGCCATTTTTTTGAGCCTGCTCCGCCACTCGCTTTGAGTCTTGGGCAGTTTCAATCCCCTCGAGCTTCCAGACGTCGGGTTCAATTCCAAAGTTTTGAAGGCTTTCCATAGCGCGAATCATGAGATTGGGACGAAGCTCTTGATCAAAGCGCGCTGAGCTTGAGTTGACCGATGCAAGCTGATTGGATGTGGCAGGAACTAGGAGTTCAAACATGAACTTGATCTGATTTTTATGGCAGTACTCGGAAAGTTGCTTCAGCCGCTCGGATTGTCGTTGGTTCATCTGGGCATCCCCTTCGGGGTTGTAGCGAACGAGCACCTTGACAAACGTCGGATGAAAGCGACTGATGTGAGCTCCAAACTCTTGACCATACTCAAAATCAAACTCGTCTTGCCCGGATTTTTCAGCAGGACAGGCGGTCATGAAGCCTAAAGCCTTTGCCTCTTTGAGGATTTCAGAGCCAAATTGCTCATCCACAAGGATTCCCGCTTTATCCCGGGGGACACCCATAGCAATGGCTTGCTGGAAGCCATCAAAGATGATTCGCTTGTAGCTTGCAATCTCTGCCGTTTCTTGAGCTGTGGGTTGGCGGCCTTTGATTCCAAAGAGTTTTTCTTGAAACGAACCTCGATGATCAAAAGGCATGATGAAGAGTTGTTTTTTAAATCCAATTTGACTGCGTTCAGTGCCAAGTGTTCCCATAGCTTTATGTCTCCTGGGTTCATCGTTAGCAGAACTAAATGAAATGTCAATCCGGGGCCGAATTCCTGAGGCTCTCATCTTGCCTTGGGCCATTGGGGGCTGCTCAAGTGAAAACAGAGGGGAGTGGATGGTCGGGTGAATTTTTTTTAAGATGGATGACAAGATGAAGGCAGACTCCTCCAAGTCTTGCTTGAATTGGTCCGCCTCTAAAATTTCAAAAATCATTGCCCCGAAGGTCCTCTGGGTTTTCTTTCGTTCTGCGGGCTCGCGCGTTTGCGCGGGCGAGCCCTTCGTTGGTAGATTGTTCCGTGGCGGGAGGGGTCCGTCCCTCCAGGTCTTATCTCATTTTCAAACCCAAGGCCTTGTGTTAATGAGGGATCATGTTTCTTTCCACACAGCCCTACAAAGGAACTCGAGATTTTTATCCAGACGAGATGCGAGTTCAAAATTGGATTTTTGATCGCATGAGTCAAGTGGCTCAGTCTTATGGCTACCAGCAGTACAATGGGCCCATGCTCGAACCTTTTGAGCTTTATGCAGCCAAGACGGGGGAGGAAATTGTCAACCAGCAGCTGTATTGGCTGATGGATCGCGGTGAGAGAAAACTGGCGGTTCGCCCTGAAATGACTCCTACCTTAGCACGGATGGTGGCGGGAAAAATTCATGAGCTTCCAAAACCCATTCGTTGGTTCAGTATTCCTAACTTATGGCGGTACGAGAGGCCCCAACGAGGGCGGCTCCGAGAACACTGGCAGTTGAATGTGGATGTCTTGGGCGGAGATCGCACTCTTGCTGATGCTGAGGTGATTGCTTTGGCTCTCGATGTGGTGGGCTCCTTTGGTGGGTTAAGCTCAGTTCAGGTGAGGGTGAACAACCGAAAGTTAATTGATGCTTTTTTCTCTGAAAAACTGGGGCTCAGTGCTGAAGTGGCTCTGAAAACAACGAAAGCCTTAGATTCCCGTGCCAAGATCGGAGAGGAGGCCTATCAGAAGTGGCTCTCGGATCTGGGATTCAGTGAACAACAAAAAAGTGAAATGGAGCAGTTTTTTCGCTCCTCCTTTGAGCAAATCCAAACCCAAATGTCGGGTGAAGGGGTCCAGGAGCTTCAAGCGCTTTTTCAGGCGTTGGATGAATCCGGGGTGCGTTCCTCTGTGGTGTTTGATCCTCAGATCCTTCGAGGAATGGATTACTACACGGGCACTGTTTTTGAGATGTACGATCAGTCGCCCGAGAATCGCAGGGCCATGTTTGGGGGAGGTCGATACGACAACCTCGTCGGGCTTTTTGGTAACCAAAAGCTCTCCGGCGTGGGCTTTGGGATGGGGGACGTGACGTTCACCCAGTTTTTAGAGACCCATTCGCTGTTGCCAAAGTTGGAGTCCCCCATTGACGTCCTTGTGACCTTGCCTAAGGCTGAGTTCAGAGGGGTGGCCGAGAGAATTGCAAAGTCCTTAAGGCAAGCTCACTTTCGTGTGATCACGCCGCTATCGGTCGATGGATTTGGCGCACAGCTTAAGCTTGCCTCAAAACACCAGGCCAAGTATGCTGTGTTACTCGGGGACGCCGAATTAAAAGAAGGAAAAGTTGGGGTTAAAAACTTGATCCGAGGGGAGCAACACTCGGTTTTGATTTCAGAGCTTCCCCAAGTTCTCCAGCGGGATTAACACCAGGATTCCGCTTGGGACTAAAGCGCAGTTCTTTTGTTCACTCAAGAAAAAGGGGAAACCGCCATGAGTACTGCAACCCATTTGAATCTCTATCCTCATTTGCTGGCCCCATTGGATCTCGGGTTTACGACGTTGAAAAATCGGGTCCTCATGGGCTCCATGCACACGGGGCTTGAGGAGAGTCGGGGAGGGTTCTCAAAAGCAGCGGTGTATTATGCCGAGCGTGCGCGTGGGGGGGTGGGTTTGATTGTGACTGGGGGGATCGCTCCCAATTTAGCGGGTCGAGTGGCTCCGTTCAGTGCACAAATGAGCCACTATGGTCACGTTTTTCGTCACCGGAAGATCACCCGAGCCGTGCACCAAGAGGGGGGAAAAATCGCTATGCAAATCCTCCACTCGGGGCGCTATGCGTTTCATCCTTGGGGAGTGGCCCCGTCTCGTTTGAAGGCTTCCATTGCTCCGTTTCGTCCCTGGGCCTTAACGGGTCGGGGAGTGGAAAAAACGATTCAGGATTTTGTTCGATGCGCTTCATTGGCGCAGCACGCAGGCTATGATGGCGTGGAGATCATGGGGTCTGAGGGCTACTTGATTAATCAGTTCATCGTGAGTGCGACCAATCGTAGAAAAGATGAGTGGGGCGGTGAGTACGCGGATCGGATTCGTTTTCCGATTGAGATCGTCCGTCGAACCAGAGCAGAGGTGGGTCCCCATTTTATTCTCATCTTTCGTTTATCCCTCTTAGATCTAGTGGAAAAAGGCAGTAGCTGGGAAGAAGTGGTGCAACTCGGTAAAGCCATTGAGGCTGCCGGTGCAACGCTCATCAATACAGGGATTGGTTGGCATGAGGCCAGAATTCCCACGATTGCGACCCTGGTTCCCCGGGCCACGTTTGTGGGGCTCACTCAGCGTCTAAGGCAGGAGCTTAAGATTCCTGTGATTGCAACGAATCGAATCAATACGCCTGAGGTGGCTGAGCAAATCCTCGCTCAAGGGTCTGCTGACCTCGTGAGTATGGCGCGACCCTTCTTAGCGGATCCTGAGTTTGTGCTGAAGGCCGCCCAAGGGCGAGCCAATGAGATTAACACCTGCATTGGATGCAATCAGGCGTGCTTGGATCATGTGTTTCAAGGCAAGCGCGCCAGTTGCTTAGTGAATCCTCGTGCGGGGTATGAGACGGAGCTTCAGTATCCAAAAGCTAAACGAAAGAAGAAAATTGCCGTGGTGGGTGCGGGCCCTGCCGGATTATCATGTGCCGCTGTGGCCTCGGCTCGGGGCCATGAGGTGACCCTTTTTGAGGCCTCAGGTGAGATTGGGGGTCAGTTTAATTTGGCCAAAAAGATCCCCGGAAAAGAGGAGTTTCAAGAGCCGCTTCGTTACTTTGCTAAGCAATTGGAGTTGGGCTCAGTGAAAGTGGAGTTGAATCGAAGGGTCACTTCACAGGATCTCTGGGAAGGGCGCTTTGATGAGTGTGTGATTGCAACGGGAGTGACTCCCAGACAGCCCAAGATCCCTGGGATAGATCACCCTAAGGTGGTGTCCTACGGAGCAGTCCTACGGGGTCAGGTGAAGGTGGGTGCAACGGTTGCTATCCTAGGTGCTGGAGGCATTGGATTTGATGTGGCTGAGTTTTTAGTAACGCCCGAGGGTTCCCAGCTGAGTCTGAGTCCCCAGGCCTTTGCTCAACACTGGGGGATTGATCTCACCGGGCAGGTCCGAGGGGGGGTCCAAGGGGTGGCGCGACACATCGAAGGCTCTCCTAGGAAAGTCTTTCTTCTGCAACGAAGCGATTCCAAAATGGGAGCGTCCTTAGGAAAAACCACAGGCTGGATCCACCGGGCTCAGCTCAAAGACAAGAAGGTGCAGTTCATGTCCTCCGTGGAGTACCTCAAGATTGACGATCAGGGAATTCACTTGCTGGTTGAGAAAAAACCCATGCTCCTTCAGGTGGATCATGTCGTCATTTGCGCAGGCCAGGAGTCGGATCGAAGCCTATTTGATTCCCTTAGGAACTCAATGAAAACCCCACTGCACTTAATTGGAGGAGCCGAATCGGCCGCTGAACTTGATGCCAAGCGAGCGATTTCTCAAGGAGCTCGGCTCGGCGCTGGGCTCTAGCTTAATTCGGCGGCAGTTGGCGTAACCATTGAAAAAAATCCTCCATGCTCTTTTCGATTCGAAAGGGCTCAAGCTCGGCTTGATCCGCAACCGGCTGCTTGAGCTCGGAGTACGAAAAGGAGGAGAGAATTCCAACGGAGGGAATCCCTGCACGAAGGCATGCGCTTAGGCCTGAGGGGGAGTCCTCAAGTGCGATGCACTGCTCAGGAGCAAGCTTCAGTTGACTTAAGGCAAACGCATAGGGGGTGGGATCGGGCTTCGACTTTCCAACGTCATCTCGTGAGACGATGAGATCAAAAGCGCTGATCAAATTGAGCTGCTCTAACGTCGTGTGAAGCTCCCTCCGCTTAGAATTGGAGACGATCGCTCGTTGAATCCCCTGCGACTGAAGCCACTGAATTCCGGAGCGAACGCCTGGGTAGGGATTGAGTCGTGTTTTGCAGAACTCTAAATAGAAGTCGTTCTTTTTGCGAGCTAGCGCCTCCAGGTCCACCTCTTTTGGGTTCCATCCCGGGCGGTGGCGATCCAAAAGGTCCTTGAGCGTCTGAGGGGCTGTTTTTCCAATATTTTTATTCAAAATCTCCGTGTCTTGCGGCAAACCCAGTGATAAGAGCAATTGGGTCCAGGCCATCCCATGGATGGGCTCGCTGGCAACAAGAACCCCATCGTAATCAAAGAGGATTGCTTGGGGAAGTTTTTTAACCACTGGATGAGGCTGATTCATATGCACCCATTTCATTCACAACAATTGACGGAAGATCAGAATAAGTCTAATCGAGATTTCCTAAAAATTCTACGCTTGGATTCGGAAGCTTGCTTGCCCACGCGAGCGCACGCCGATGATGCAGGGCTTGACCTCTATGGTCTTGAGGATGTTTTCCTTGAGCCGGGGCAGGGAAAAGTGGCTCGAACGGGGGTTGCCATCGCTCTTCCTTCGGGCCACGTGGGTCTAGTGGCCGACCGTTCGTCGCTGGCTAAAAAGGGACTGAAAACAGCAGGCGGGGTGATCGATGCGGGCTATCGTGGGGAAATTCAGATTGTGTTTTGGAACCTTTCCTCCGGTCCGATTCACCTGAAAAAAGGGGATAAAATTGCACAACTGTTGATCTTGCCTATTTTAACTCCTGCGGTTTCAGAAGTTCAAAGCTTAGATGAGACCTCTCGGGGCACGGGAGGCTTTGGAAGTACCGGGGCTTAGGGTTTTTCAGTGAATGTGGCTCGAAGGGCGAACCTGTTAAACCTTCGAGCCACGGTGTGGAACCCTGTTCCACGGCTGACTGATGTGCAAGTCGTGGGCCGGAAAGTATTTTTTGGCTAAAGCAATGTGTGCGATTTCCTCTTCTGCGATTTTTCCGAAGATTTCAGCGGTTTTTGGGTCCTTCGTCTTGAGGTGCTCATAGAATTGCAGACCTGCTTTTCGTCCCCACTCCTCTGAATTGGCCATGTAAATTGCAAACTCCTGTGCTGTTTTGCACGAGGTGAGGGAAACAAAAAGATGATCTGAAACCCGTCGCGCTTGGACGTCGATCTGAAGCTCCTTCATCCGCTCCAAAAGCCAGTTGAGGTGTCGCTCCTCGGCGAGAGCAAGAGCCTGCCAAGCTCGTCTTAAATCGGAAGGAGCGTCTGTGAATGTCTCTGCAGCCCAGATAAACGCTACTTTGGCTTGAATCTCAGCAAACGCTGCCGAGCGCAGGCGATCTCCGATTCCCTCCTGAGTTTGAATTGAACGAGGAGGGTCCCCTCGCTCCCCGCGTGGAGCTAATAAAAAAGGTTCCCAGGTCATGACGCATCTCCCAGACTGAGTAGGGTCTCAAACTGTTGGGGTGTGATCGGCATGACCGAAAGTCTGCTCTGCTTGATGAGAAGCAGATCCGAGAGGCTGGGTGTTTTTTTCATTTCCGAAAGACTCACTTTTCTTCTGAATCCTTCGATCACTTGGAGATCCACTTGGACCCAATCCCCGGGTTTCCTTTCGTCGATGTCTGGGTAGGCCTCACGGATCACTTGCGCTCGTCCTACGACGGATTTCTCATCCCCACTGTGGTAGACTAAGACTTGGTCCTGGGTCTTCATTTGACGAAGAAAATTTCGAGCCTGAAAGTTTCTCACCCCGTTCCAGTTGGTTTTTCCTTCGCGCAGGAGCTGCTCAAAGGAGAACGTGTGAGGCTCCGTTTTCACTAACCAATAAGAGGCTTTCATCCTCGTTCTCATCCCATGTTTTCACGCGTCCTGCAAGCTGGGAGGAAACCTTAAGCTTCCTTTTGCTCTGCCGGGAGTCGGTGAACAGCCAGTCTCTTTTTGGCCACCTGAAGAGCCACTAATGAGGCCCCAAAAAGAAGAACCCCCAAAACAATCCAAATCATCTTTTGTTTAATGACGTGAACTAAGGCCTCCGGAGATTGAAGGAGTTCCGGATGGTCACCAATGATCTGCTGCCCCAGCCAGGAAAGCACCGTGCACCAGAGTGTTGCCCCAAAGAGGGTGGCTCCTGTGAATCGGCCCAAGGGCATTTTTAGAACCCCGGCAGGAATTGAAACGAGGTGGCGCACGACCGGCAGGAGGCGCGCAACCAATACTCCTGACGCTCCAAAGCGCAGGACCCAGTCTTCGGCTAAAGCCATTTTCTCAGGCGGGAGGAGAACGTACTTTCCATAGCGTCGAATCAGAGGCTCACCCATCCAGCGAGCTCCCCAGTAGCTCACCAAGGATCCAAAGTAACTGCCCGCAGTTCCAGCTAAGATCACCCCAGCGAAGCTCATGCGCCCCTGAGCTGCCCAAAACGCAGCAGGCGGCATCACAATCTCAGAAGGAACCGGAATGATGGAGCTTTCCATGGCCATTAATATAAAAACCCCGGGGTATCCCCAAAGTTCAACCCAGTGGAACCAAGTGCGAAGTAAGTCATGAAACATGCAAAAAAGCTAACATGAGATCGCAAGATGGCCCATGAATTTTTACAAAACCTAAGCCCCGAAAGCAGATGCGTCTTAGAAATGAAGAATTGCGGTTGACAGAGAGAAGACTCAGTTGTAGGTTTGCCATCACTTGAAGATCACGAGGCATTCGTCATTGTCTCCTCCTTCCTGTGTTTTCTCTGGCCGTTTCAAACGATGTAAAACTGAGTTTGAGATGAAACAGTGAGATCTGAGAAAAAGTCAAAAGTCAGTTCATTGATGATCTTCTGATGAAGAAGTCGTGAGTGAAAAAAAGACTGAGACAATTTCAATTCAAGGGTTTAACCCAAATGACGTGTTCATTGGGCTGTAGCTCAGCGGGAGAGCATTCGCTTCACACGCGAAGGGTCGTTGGTTCAATCCCAATCAGCCCAACCAATTCAAACCGAGGTGATCAACAAAAGTTGCACCTCGGTTTTTTTTTTTTTTTCTTCACTTTGTTCTTAAAAAAAACCCACAATTCTTTTTAAAAATCATTTTTCTCTCGGCCGTTTGCTTGAATGAAGAATTTCTCAGGCTCTGTGCCTGTGGGTTTCCAGATTAAGATCTGGGTTTTCAAATCCATCAGCGGCGTGGGGCGGTGGTTTTTAAAAATTCGGGACGCGATGGGGTGTTGACACAATAGAGGTTTCTTGCTAACTCGGCGGCAGCAGGAATAGATCAATTAAAATAATACAAAATAATAAAAACTAGATTGGTTGATCCTTGCTCGATTTTGGGTGAATCTCTTGGTTAGATTCTTAGTTGGATTGAAGGAGGTGGTGAAATTTCTATGAAAGTCCAGGCATCCGAGCTTGGTGCTTATCCTCTCTCTCTCAACGATGCAGAGACTCGGCGTCTCAATGAGCAAGCCTGTTTTCTTTATGATCCGAGTATTGAATGCTACGTCAAGCAAGCTCAAAGCTGCCTTGAAATCGGCTGTGGCGTTGGGTCCAACTTGCCCTGGCTTAAGAGGCTGAATCCCCAGTTGGTTTATACGGGCGTGGATCAAAATCCAGAAGCCATCCGTCAAGCTGTACAGACTCATGGATCCGATCCAAAGAATCAGTTTTTTCAACAAGACGTGA
>JBMSSC010000100.1:0-9972 GCA_049424145.1 Bdellovibrionia bacterium | reverse complement strand
CCACGACCCCCAGGTGCTTGAAGCGCTACTGAAGGAGCATGAGCGGTCCCCTTTTGCGGATCTGCTTCTCTACCGCCTGAGCTTAAAATTACGCGGTCGGGGTCAATCCGCCCAAGCCCAGCCCTATCTTGAGGCGCTGGTTCGCAATTTTCCCAAAAGCCCTTTTTATGCGGATGCCCTCAAGCAGCTGACGGCCCCCCCCGCTGCCTCACCGAGCAGCTCCACGGTGATTGGCGTCTTGTTGCCCACGACCGGTAAGCTGGCCAAATACGGAGCCAAGAGTCTCCAAGGCATTGAGCTTGCGTTTGAGCTTTTCAACTCCACTGCAAAAGACTCCCGCTTTCAGCTCGTGATTGAAGATAGTGGAGAGGACCCGGAGACGGCGTTACTCGCACTGGAGCGCTTAGTGAATGAGCACCAGGTGAGTGCCGTCATTGGACCTCTTCTGAGCAAAGGAGCCGAACGAGTGGCTCAAAAAGCCCAAGACTTCAGGATCCCTCTGATTTCCTTGGCTCGAAAAACCACACCACCCAATGATTTTGTGTTTCAAAGCGGCTTAACTCAGCAGCTGCAAGCCGCTGAGATTGCCCGACACGCCTTGGAGTCGCTCAAACTCAAACGATTTGCCATCCTTTACCCCGATGATAAAATGGGCTTAGAGCAAGCCCATGCCTTTTGGGATGCTGTTGAATCCCAGGGCGGACAGGTGATGGCCATTGAGTCCTATCCGCCTGGGGAGACGGACTTTCGAAAACCGGTAGACCGACTGGTGGGCCTGCATTACCTCGATGCCCGTCAACGAGAGCTCGATGCTTTAGCTCAACAACGCGAGGCCAATGGGATTAAAAAGAGAACCCGAAAAACGGAGCAATTCTATGATCTCAAACCGATCGTCGATTTTGAGGCCGTCTTCATCCCGGATGAACCAAAGGTCGCAGGACAGATTTTTCCCACCTTCTCCTACCGCGATGTCGATCAGATGAAGTTCTTAGGCACCTCCTCGTGGAACTCTCCGGATTTCTTAAACCGAGTGCAAAACTATGGTGAGTTGTGCTCCTGGGTGGATTCCTTTTCTCAGGGAAGTACCCTGGCCAGTCTATCGAGTTTTAAGGATCTCTATCAGGCCACCTTTCATCAGGAGCCTACTTCATTGGAAGCCACCGCTTATGATGCGGCTTTGATCCTAAAATCCACTTTGGAGGATTCCTCCCCTGGCGTTTCTCCCGAGGAGTTAAAAGGTAAGCTCATGAAAGTGAAGAACTTTCCTGGCGTGAGCGGCCCCATCACCTATCAAAGTGGTCAGTATAAAAGACCCCTTCTTTTTCTGACCATTCAGAACGGACACTTCACTGAATTCCGTCCCGAACTCACTCAAAAAGAAAACTCACGCTAGATAAATTCTGCCTATTTAATAATTTTGTGTCTCTGCCATAATGAATTCATCAGGGTTCATTCCAGGGGGAGACTCATTTGGGACTGCGTTTTGACCCGGTAGGGGGCGGACAATTCAAACAAGCAGCGCAGCAGTTGATTGATATTGAAAATCAATCGCTGAAGCCCTTTAACGCACGCAAAGCCAAGGAGGAGGCTCGCCTCAAGCTCTTTGGCGAATTCAAAAGCAAGTTCAACGCACTCCAAAAATCCGTACTCGAAATTGCAACACCCAGAAATTTATTGGAATACAAAGTCGATCTCGGAGATGGATCTAGCTTAGCCAGTGCTTCCATTGATAAAGAGAAGATTCACCCTGGACAATACTCCATTCAAGTCGACACGTTAGCCACTCGAGGCTCGCTGCTCAGCAGCGGACTGAGCGACCCTGCTGAAAACCTCTTAGGCGATGGCATCATCCTGATCACCACCGACGATGGATCCTCACTTGAACTCTCCATCCCGGCTGAGCAATCAAGCTTAAATAGCATTGCCCAACTCATTAATCAGGACGCCTCCTCCCCCGTCCGAGCCTCCGTGATCAAAGACCAAACGGAAACCGAGGCCCCGTGGCGCCTGATTCTCTCGGGCAAAAAAGAAGGCAGTCAAAACAAGATTGATACGATTCAACTGGAGTTCCTGGACTCCACCAGTGATTTTCGAATTGAAGAAGAAAAAGAAGCAAAAAATGCGCTGATTTCCATTGACGGACTGCCTATTGAACTGGAGAGCAACGAAATTAAGGACCTCGTCCCGGGATTAAACCTGCAATTGAAGCAAGCCCGACCGGAGCAACCCTTCACCCTCAGCGTCACTCAAGATACTCCCAAGATCAGTGCCAAGATCAAGCCCATCATTGAGAACCTAAATCAAATCCTCCAATTCATCGTTAAACAAAATACGATTGACGAGAAGAGCGATACCTCAGTGACCTTTGCAGGTGACACTTCCTTACAGAACCTCGAGTATCGCCTGAGGAACCTGATTCACGGTCAATTCATCGTCAGTGGCTCAAGCGGTTCAGAGCCTAAAATCATCCGAGTCTCCGACCTTGGAATTCAATTTGATAAAACCGGTTCCATTAACTTCAATGAAGACAAACTCAACCAAGAGCTTGAAAAAAACTACGCGACCGTCTCTGAATTTTTAAGCGGTCCAACAGGCTTTGCTGCCACCCTCAAAGAACTCGTCAATGGCTACAACCAGGGTGTCACGGGAA
The DNA here is from genome assembly GCA_049424145.1 of Bdellovibrionia bacterium. Classification (GTDB taxonomy): domain Bacteria; phylum Bdellovibrionota; class UBA1018; order UBA1018; family UBA1018; genus JBMSSC01. Next base: position 7,322 of record JBMSSC010000100.1, on the reverse strand, counting down.
TCTTAAGCATTAAGGAAAAAGGAATTCGGGATCGAATTAAAGACATTGATGATCAGATCGAAAGGAAAGAGCGTGCCATTGAACAAAAAAAAGCAGAAATCACAGGTCGGTTCTCAAGACTTGAGGGCACCCTAGCCAACTTACAAAAGCAACAACAATACCTCTCCTCCAGTCTCCCAGGGGCAGGAGGCGGAAACATGATCTCCCAACTTCTTGGATAGAAAAAGGATGAACTATGGCTGATAATTATCGTGCAAATCAATATAAACAAATGTCCATCAAGACCGCCAACCGTGGTCAGATTCTCATTATGCTGTATGAGGCTGCGATTAAAAACCTGAGACTCGCTATTGCTGCCATTGATAAAAAAAATATCCAAGACAAGGGCCTATATATCGGGAAAGCCCATGAAATCATCATGGAATTGCTCAATACGCTCGATTTTGAAGTCGGTGGCGTCATCGCTCAAGACTTAGAGAGACTCTATAACTTTATGATTGAACAGATGCTCAAAGCAAACCTTGAGAACAAAAACGAACCCTTAAAACCCGTACTCAAAATCATGGAAGACCTCCTAGGCGCATGGCGCGAAGCCGTCAAAGAAGTGAATCAAAAATCCGCATCTCCAAGCAAATGAACCTCATTGAGCTCCTCAAGCAACGCACCCAGTGTTTAGAGGAAATCCTGAGTGCATCGATACGCTTTCTTCACCATTTGGAAAGACAGGATTTATCCCAGCTTGATTCCTTTGAAGCGGGGCGTAACAGGACTTTTCAAACTCTCCAAAATTTGGACCGAAAAATCCAAACAGCTGCAAAAGATCAGAACCCCAGAGAGAAAACATTAGAATTCCAAACTCACATCAGAAAAGTCCTCGATCAGAATCAAAATATTATTTATAATATAAATAGGAATGACCTTAGAATTATTGAACTCATCGAAAATGAAAAAAGCCAGCTTCTTAAGAACCTTTTTAACACTCATAAAAGTATTCAAACGATGGGAAAATTTAGAAGTGTGATGAAAGATCAATCCGGAAACCACTTAGACGAAAAAGTATGAAATCTGAAAACTTGAACTTAAAAGCATGCATTGAGGATCAGCTCTTAAAGCATAACATCACCATGATTAACCTTTCTCAGATCCCTAGTCATCACGACAAAGCGGCAAGGCTTCGCTTGATTGAAGAAATCCTAGATGAATTTGAAAACTCCTCAGAAAGCAGAGCCATTGGATATCTCATTCAAGTTAAACCCTCAAAACCAGGATCGATCCCAGAAGCCTCTAAAATGCTAGGAGCAGCTCACTTCACTGGCTTAAGCGAATCGGAAGAGGAGCTCTATTTACCCGATGGAAAACCTAATTTTCCCTACCTCATGAGAAACGCCGAGCTTCTGACTCAAGCTGGAGACTTTCATCAAGCCCGAAGCATTTACTTCAATTTACTGACCTCACATGAAAAACAAGGCCTCGTGCTCTTAAAAGTTGCACAATCCTATGAAGCCCAAGGGCGACTCGCTGAAGCCAAGAAATTTTATGAAGACTCGATCACTTTTGAGGCCTCGCTAGAGGGTTACCAGAGGCTGGCTGCAGTCTTCTCGAAGCTCGGATCGGATCTTGAAGCAGCCCACACTCTGGAGCGATCCTTGGCGATGAAGCACCTCTGTTTGTCCGATCGCTTGAAGATGCATCAAGCCTGCGGCAACGCCTACACTCGCGCAAAAATACTCGATCATGCCATTCTTCATTTTCAAGAAGCCTTAAAGATCGACCCCCACTCCGATGAGCTCTTATCCAATCAGGCGACTGTTTACCTTCAGCTCAAGAAATTCTCTGAAGCCAAGAGCACGTACCAACAAGCCCTTCGCATCAACCCAAAAAATGCTCTTGCCATTGCCGGACTAGGCACCTGTGCTTACGAAGAGAATGAAAAGGAACTAGCCTACCAGTACTTTTCTGACTCTCTGAAGCTCGACATGAATAACCCTGCAGCCATTTATTATTTGGTCAAATGTGCGTTTGAAACCAAAAGCTACTCAACGGCTTGCAAGTTTTTGGAAAACTATATCGAGCTTGTGCCTGTTAATACTCATCTTCTTTTTAGCTTAGCCAGCCTTCAGTTTCATTTAGGTAAATTCCCTGCAGCCGAAAGTACGACAAATCAAATACTCGAATTACAACCCAAACACACAGGAGCAAATGAATTGCTCGGTTTGATTAAAAAATACACGGATCACTCGTGATGAGTCATCCCAAACTGTCATGGAGGACAGATGAGCGCAAACCTAGAAGCCTTAATGGGTGAAGTAAACACCCAGCCTGAAGAACAGAGGAAAGATATTGATTTACTATTACAGAGCTTCTTGAGAGCCTTAATTGAGGAGCAGGACTTGAAGAGAACTCCCCCCCTGAAAAAGGAGGCCGTATGAACCCTTCTTCACAAGCTGTGCTCAGTCCCACCCCGATTCGCTGTCTTGTTATTCAACTCTCCAGAACGGGAGACACAATTCAAAGCTTAATGGCGCTTCGTGCGGCAAAGCAGCTTTATCCCCAACTGGAGATTCACTTCGTGGCTCGCTCCCGATTTGCTCAGGCTGCAAAGCGCGTGGCTTGGCTTGCGGAAGTCATTGAACTGCCCACAGAAGAGCTCCTAGGACCCTATCTAGCTGGAACTCAAAATGAGAGCCAAACCCTAGCTGAGCTCTCCCGTTGGCTAGCCCCTCTGATGAAGACCCCGTGGGATATGCTCGTGAATTGGAGTTTCTCAGAGTCCAGCAGCTACCTTGCCGGTCTCATTCCCTCACGCGTAAAACTCGGCTACACACGAAAAAAAGACTCCTCCTTCTGCGGAGCCGATGGATGGAGCCACTACTTCCAGGGAGTGATTCAGAGCGGAATTCCACAGAACATCCACATCACGGACATTCTCACCACTCAGATCTTAACCGCTCTGCAAATCCACGCCGGAGATCCTCTCCCTGATGGGGGTGCCCATGCTTCTTCCAAGGCTTTTTTCTCCCTCGCCTTAAAATCAGAACCCAGTATCCTTCCGGGTTTTGAGAGCCAGAGACGAACCATCGCCTTTCAACTCGGAGAAGGAGAAAAATCCCCAGGTTGGCCTGCTCAATATTGGGCCAACTTAGCCCAATACATCGTCACCCGACATCCGGATTGGAAAATTCTCCTCTTAGGCGCTCCCAGCGATCGAACAAAAGAAGCGGAGCTCTTGGCCCATCTCGATCAGCACACCCGTGATTCAGGGGCGATCCTCTCTCGGGTGGGTCAAACTGATTTTGACCACTGGATCGCAGGGATCAGTCAGGCCCAGTGGGTATTCACGGGGGACTCAGCCGCCGTTCACTTAGCCAGTGTGCTGGGAACTCGCGTCATTCAACTCAGCCTCGGTCAGCCCTCCTATGCTGAACGAGGGCCCTATGGTACGGGCCATTACATCCTAAGCTCAGAGAGCCCCGAAGAAGGGGCCTCAGAGGTGACACCGGAGAGCGCCTACTTGGTTTGGCTGCATGGCTCAAGCGAATGGAGCAAAAAGAATCAGCAAACCCTAGAAACCCAGGCCATGCGACTGGGCTGGGGAAGTTTTCTGGAAAAAATGAAGATCCTCCGATCCCGAATCCGTGATGCCAGCGATGGGGGCGGAGTGGTCTATGAGCCCGTGATCCGTCGTCCGCTAAGTCTTCAGGAGTGGAGTGCCAAAGCCATGGGGCACATCGCCCGCTCCTGGTACTGCGGTTGGGTTCCTCCCATTCGTCAAGAGCTCTCTCGAGAGGATGTCTCTCCCAAGCTCATCCAGAAGCTCCGGGAAATGCAGGAGTCCAGTGAGATCCTCATTCAGATCTGCGCGAAAGGAACTCAGATCGCTCTTTTGTTGAACCAAAAAAGTGCCAACCTCAAATCCGATCGCATCATGCACCTTCAAGACCGAGAGGAGTTACGCCTCTTGGGGCAGGAATTAATGGAGTTAGAAAACTTGATCGATCGTCTGGCGGCTACTCATCCCCCGCTGGCTGCGTTTTCAAAAATGACCAAAGTCCTCATGCACCATCTCAAAGGAGACCAACTGACGGTGCTGGGCCGGGAAGCCAGTCAAGCCTACCATGAGCTCAAATCGGGGATTCAGATCTTTTTAGATTGGATCCAATTCACTCTGGAGCTTTCCAAGCCTGTTGCGATTCAAACCCGGCCCCAGCCCTCTCCTGAAAGGTCATTGCTATGAATTCCTCTTCGTTTCCAATGAACTCCATTGCCTTAAACGACCTCGCCCTCGAGGCGCTCATCACGCTTTCGGAGTATGCGCAAGTGCTTGAAAAGCTGAGCATCCGATGCTCGGACCTCCTTGATTCACCGGAATTTTATCCCCAGTTCTTAAAACTGATTGACGGTCTACAGACCTTCTCCGATTCCGTGATTCAGATTCAATCCGTGATGAACTTTAAGCCCTCCTCCACAGGCCAGCGTCTGGAATCCGATCTCATCCTCATCCTCAATGACCTCAAGGGATGCCAGGAAGCACAGGATCTCCAAAATAGTCGGGCCATTTTAAAGGAGCATTTACCTCAAAACCTGCTCTATTGGAGAACCACTGGGATCCCGGCCATGCAAAGCCTCAGGGAGTGCTAGCGTTGCCTTCTTCGCTAGGCTTTGCTAATCCAGATTCACCACTATGAGAAAACCTGAGGCTACTCGGATCAAAAAAATTGGCTTAGTCATCAAACATCATCAACCCAAGGCAGCTGAGTTTGCGGCTCAAGTGGGAGAATTCATCCTCTTGAAAAAGGCCCAGCTGTATTTTGCCAAAGAAAGCCGATCGGTGGCCCGGCACTTGATTGCCCACCTGAAAAACGGCGAAAAAATGATCAAAATCGTCGACAAAGAGGACTTAGTCGACTGTTGCGATCTGATTGTGGTCTTAGGAGGGGATGGCACGTTTTTGAGCATCGCCCGGCTGATGAAGAATCGCAGTGTCCCCGTGATGGGTGTGAACATGGGTCAACTGGGTTTTCTCACAGAAATCAAAAAACACGAGACGCTAGAAACCCTGGGATCCATCATGGAGGGAACCCCTCCTTTGATCCATGAGAGGGCCCTCCTCGAGGTGACCCTCACTCGAAACGAAAAAATCATCTTTCAAGGCCCCGTGGTGAATGATGCCGTCATCTCCAAGGGAGCCATTGCCCGGATCATCGGCATTCAGATCTGGGTCAATGACAAGTGGGTTCATAACATGAGAGCCGATGGCATCATTGTGAGCACCACCACAGGATCCACGGCCTACTCCCTTGCAGCCGGCGGTCCCATTGTAGAGCCTTCTGTTCCGGCCCTGGTTTTAACTCCTATTTGTCCCCATAGTCTGACTTTAAGACCCTTGGTGATTCCTGATTCCTCTGAAGTGAAATTGTGCTTAAATGATCGCCCAGGCCATGTTCTATTAACCTTAGATGGTCAAGACGTGGTGGATATGAAAGAAGGAGACTTGGTTTCTATTCAACGCTTTAAAAAACACTCCCTGAAAATCGTAGCCTCCCCCACGCGAGACTACTTTTCATTACTGCGAGAGAAGTTAAAGTTCGGCATTCGAGATTAGTTTTATGTTAGAAGTGCTGCGGATTAAAAACATTGCCATTATTCATACGGCAGAGATTCAATTTAAAAAAGGGCTCAATATTCTCACCGGAGAGACGGGGGCTGGAAAGTCCATTGTCCTTGAGGCCATTTCCCTGCTTTTAGGCAGTCGTGCCCGAACGGAGCTCATTCGTGCGGAGTGCGCAGAAGCAACGGTTGAGGGATTATTTTGTGTTTCTGAAATCCCCTGGATTGAAAACCGGCTTGAGCACTATGGGATTTCAAAAAATGACCATGAACTGCTCATTAAGCGAATCGTCCACCGAGGAGGAAGACACCGCATCTACATCAATGGCGAGCTCTCCACCTTATCCGTTCTTCAAAACCTCTGCGAAGGACTCATTGACCTATGCGGACAACACGAGCATCAATCCCTTCTCCGAAGCTCAACCCAACTCGAACTCCTGGATCGTTATGGAAACTTAACGGATCAATCCCGAGCCGTTAGTCAACTCTTAGAGCAGTACCATCAACTCCATCAAGAGAGCTCTGAGCTCACCCAACAGGAGCAGGAAAGAAAAAAAAGAATCGACTTTTTAAAGTTTCAAATCCGAGAAATTCAAGAGGCCGAGCTAAAACCCAACGAGGAGGAGTCTCTCCATCAGGAGAAGACCTTACTGCTTTCGGCTGAAAACCGAGCCCAACTGGCAGAGCAGGCCCGCCAGTGGCTTGAATCCGATGAGTCCGGTGCCATTACGGCACTCAAAGCCTCCGTGCAAAAGCTGAAGGCCCTCAGTCACTTGGATGAAAACTCAAAACCCATTCAAGCGACGCTCGAGGCAGCACTTTTTGAGGCCGAAGAAGGGGCCTTAAAACTCAATCGCTACTTAGAGGGCATTGATCTGAACGCCGAGAGACTCCAGATCGTGCAAGAGAGAATTTCTTCGCTCACCACGTTGAAGCGCAAATACGGCAGCAGTGTGGCTCAGATTCTTCAAACCGCAGACGAACTCCAAACAGAGCTTGAAACCTTAGACCAAGCCCATGATCGCTTGGCTCAGTTAGACGGTGAGCTTTTAGATCTCCGGGAAAAACTCACTCATTCCGCCCGTCTGCTCACACAAGCCCGAAAAAAGAAAATCCCTCGCTTAGAAAAATCGGTCACCTCGGAGCTTCAAGACTTAAGGATGAGTGAAGCCCGGTTTCTCGTTGATCTCCAACCCAAAGGGGAAATCTCCGAGTGGGGTAGCTCAGCCGATCAGATTCACTTTATGATTCAAACTAACCCAGGGGAGCCTGCCAAGCCATTGGGAAAAATAGCCTCAGGAGGGGAGCTCTCTCGTCTCATGCTAGCCGTTCGGCGAGTGATTGCCAATCGTGGGGGCATCGGCGTGTACCTCTTTGATGAGATTGATGCGGGCATCGGCGGACAAACCGCCTTTGAGGTGGGGAAAAAATTAAAATCCGTGGCCTCCTACAACCAAGTGATTTGCATCACTCACCTGCCTCAGGTGGCTTCGTTTGCCGATCACCATTGGGTGGTGAGAAAATCTGTGGTTGAAAGTCGCACACTCACCCTCATTCAAGAGCTCACGGATCAAGAACGAAGGATGGAGCTGGCTCGAATGCTGGGAGGCAGTAGGCTTACTCAAAAAAGCCTAGAAAACGCCTCTGAGCTCATGGATCATGCAAAGCCCCTCTAACTCTAAGCGGCTTGAGAAAACGAGCTTTCTTGCGAGGAC
>JBMSSC010000099.1:0-10044 GCA_049424145.1 Bdellovibrionia bacterium | reverse complement strand
CCCCCATCCGCAGAGTCATCATGATCTCCAGAGCCATCCATTAAGCTGTGAACCAACCGAATCCTCCCTGGGCTGGTCTGAATACAGCGGCTTTGAGTTTTCTGAGGAAGACACAGGCGAAATCGTTGACCTAGGCTCAGCGGAAGCTGGCCCTTCGGACGAAGGCATCTCGGTGATGATCTGCCCAGAAGACATTCGACGGATGAAGGAAAACGACCGAAAAGCTGCGTTTTCAAGAAAATGTGTTCTTCTAAGCCTTTCAAACCCAGGAACAGAAACTTTGGATCCAGGAGCCCTCGAATACCCTCCTCAACCCCTCCATGAGAGTGGCTCCGGCTGGAGTCTCGTTGACTCACCTCAAAACAAAAAAGCTCCACGAGGCGCTCACCACGCATTTTATTCCGCATCCCCCCAAGATGTTTCCTCTCGAGAGACCTTGGAAGAATCCTCCAAAAAAAATTCACTCAGCCCCATGTTTGAACACTCACCTGACCCACGAGAAAAGCGGAGCTCCACTGGAACTCCCGGATTGAATCCCTTGAGCAAAGAATCTTCCTCGGGGTGTGAGCCGTCTTTTAGCCCTGATTCTGACTCCACGGATCACTCGAAGGAAAGCGAACGGGGTCGCAGGTGGTTTGCTTATCTGAGAAAAACCAAGAAAAATAAGATCCATCCTGGGCAGCACATGGATCAGATCCCTGAGGGAGAGCAGAAGGTTTTAAAGCCTCAAACCTCAGAAGAACATTCAGAGGACATCCCCTCTTTCAAACACTTTTCCTTAAGGTGATGAGACTCAATCGTTGCCTCCCTGCAAAAAGAGGGATGCGTGTTGCCAGTGTTGCCTTGAATGAGCCATTTGCTGCCACCCTAAGTGCGAACGACGTCTCAGAAAATTCTCGAAGGATGGGTGAAATACCCCTGCCTGGCAGATCAGTCAGGGCACCGCAACCGATCCTGTCAGGGATCCAACAGTGGTTGGCTCCTCTTTAAGCTCCAGAAACTCCAGAACCTTCAAGACATAATCCGATCTCCCTCAGGTAGAGAACCCGACGACGGGAGCGACCCTTGCTAGCCTTGAAGCATTTTTTCAAATTCCTTCAGAAGCTCCGCATCCCCAGGTGAGGGAGCAACAGGTGCAGCTGCTGCTTCAGGTACAACTGACTCCTGAGCCTGAGGCTTTGCCAAAGGATCATGAACACTGGCACCGGAAGCTGAATCTGCAGGCGGAGCAACATCGGCAGGAATCAGGCCTCGATTATGAAGGTCCGCTAAGGTGGATTTGAGTTGGGCGTTTTCTTGCTGAATTTTCTTTAAATCCGCTAGATCATCTTCAATGATGCTGTACTCAGCGAGCTTCTTCTCTAAGACACTGATTTTTTCTAAAAGTGCAGTATCTCCTCCACCAGCGGGAGCAGAAGGGGCAGGAGCAGAGGCTTGAGCAGCCGGTGATGTCTGACTTGGAGCAGCATTCGCTCCTCCATGGGGTTGCGAGGATTGCGCCTGAAGAGGAACGCCCGTTGTCACGAGGTTCTCCAAAGCTTTGGATTGAAGCTCGAGCTTCTCCTCAATTTTCAGAAGGCGCTGGACTAGCTCGCCTTGATTTTTAGAGCGAGAACCGAGTGATGCTTCTAAGTCATGGGCCATGTCATGAGCCCCACCTGAGCCCTTGAGTCCAAATAATTGAACCTGAAGCGTGTTGGCGTTTCCAATCAGTTCTTCTAAGTAGACCCGCACCAAACCCGCGGGAACATGCGACTGGGCCACGCCAAAGCGCCTTTTCTTAAGAACCCAAAAGCCTCCATAACTTGCACAAAGAAACAAAAGAATGGCAAGCTCAAGAGTCAAGGCCTCAGAGGTAAATTGAGAAAACAGATAGATCCAGTCTTTCATTCTATTAATTATACAAATTGAGAATAAACGTGTCCAGCGTTAGAATCTTGACATCACCGAGATCAGTTTTGGGTGTAAATTCGAGTTAGAAGCCATGAGCTCCCCTGAGTGGAGCTCGAGCTGCTGACCTGAAAAGCCTGTCACTTTCCCTCCAGCCTCTCTCACCAGAAGCACCCCAGCTGCAATATCCCAGGGCGAAAGCCCAGACTCCCAAAACCCATCAAAGACGCCTTGTGCCGTGTAGGCTAAATCCAAAGCAGCACTTCCAGGCCTCCTGACTGCCCGAGATTGGGAGCTTAAGTACTCAAACGCCTTCATCTCGGCCTTTAAATACTGATCTTTTCGGTAGGTAAACCCCGTGGTGAGGAGCGCTTGAGAGAGTTTCCGCGTTCGAGAAACATGAATGGGCTTTCCATTTAAAAAAGCCCCGCCCCCCAGGGTTGCAACGTAAGTGTGCTTAAAAATCGGATGGTAAATCACTCCAGCCACAAGCACACCCTCCCACTCCGCAGCAATCGAAACACAGAACATGGGAAAGCCATGAACAAAGTTGGTGGTTCCATCCAAAGGATCAATGATCCAACGACCCGGGCTTTGCCCCAGTTGCTCCGGGGCCTCTTCCGTTAAGAACCCAAACTGAGGAAAAGCTTTTTTAAGCACCTGGACCGCCTGGGCTTGAGCCTCAAAATCCGCCTGAGTCACTAAGCCTGCTCCCTTTTTCTCAGCCACTTTCAGAGGCGCTTGATAGTACTTCATTAAAACTCGACCGGCAGCATGGGAAGCGCGAACTGCAGACTGAGCCAAAGAGGAAAGAGGAATGCTGGGTAAACGGGATCCTTTTTTCTTTTTCTGATCCAAACGACCTAAAGACTTCACGACTTCATCCTTTCGCTCGTTTGAAGAGCTTTTAGCCTGTAGGCTTCACTCAGACGCCGAGTCACAGACCCCACTCCTCTTTGAGCTATTTTTTTCTCACCCACCTGACTGATGGGAAAGACCTCACGAATCGAGCTGGAGAGAAAAACCTCATCGGCGACCAACAGCTGCTCTGGCTTAAAGTACACTTCACGAAACGGGATCCCCAGACTGTCAGCAAGCCTCAAGACTTGAGCTCGCGTGATTCCCTCTAAGATCCCAATGGGAAGAGGAGGAGTCGCCAGAATCCCCCGCCTCACGTAAAACAAATTAAACGTGGTTCCCTCAGTGAGAAACCCCTCTGAATTGCAAAGCAAGGCGTCGTCATAGCCCGCCTCTTGGGCGTCTAAGAAAGCCAGCACGCTGTTTAGGTAGTTTCCGGACTTCATCGCAGGATCCAGGGCGCGAGGATGATTTCTCAGTCGAGAGGAAATTTGCACCTTCATCCCCTGCTCAAACTGCTGTGCACTGGGCTGCTCCAGGGGCTGAATCAGAATCATAAACAAAGGAGAAGATTGCAGGTTTTTGAGAGAAAACCCGATTTTTCCGACACCTCGACTCACGATCACCCGAAGGTAAGCCTCTTGATTTGCGTTTTTAGGAACCTTTAAAAATGCCGCATGAGTCCGATGAATTTCATGAAGTAACGTATCTTCAAACCCCTGCGGCAGCGTCATCCGCGCAAGATTTGCCGAGTTTTTCAGTCTTTTTAAATGATCATCTAAAAGATAAAATTTCTGATGATACGTCCGCACCACTTCATAGAGACTATCACCATACAGATACCCGCGATCAAAAACGGAGACCCTCTCGGATGCCTCAGCCGAGCTGGGATCGATTGAGAAAATCTTTCCATTCACATTTATAGTCGCGTTTTGCATAATTAGAGTTATAAGCTGAACTCATGCTCGAATCAACTGAGTCACTGTTACCGATTTTTCACGAAAAAGGCGAGCCCCTTGTGGTTTGCGTCGGATGGGACCCCCATTCCCTAGACGAACTTTGCCAGCTTTTGACCACCTTAGGAGTGAACCCATCGACTCAGATTCATGTGCACTCAAAGACCATTCACCCGGCTACCTATGTCGGCAAAGGAAAGATCGAGGAAGTCAAAAAAACGGTCGAAGAAACCCAAGCGAAGGCTGTGATTTTTGATGTTGAGCTCTCCCCCAATCAACTGAGGAATTTAGAAAAGGAACTTAAAATTCCCCTGCTTGATCGACCGGGTGTGATCTTGGAGATTTTCTCAAAACATGCTCGAACCAAGGAATCTAAAACGCAAGTGGCGCTCGCTCGCCTACAGTACTTACTTCCGCGGCTCACACATTTTTGGAACCACTTTGAGCGACAACGCGGGGGAGGCACAGCGAGTCGCGGGATGGGTGAAAAACAAATTGAAGTGGACCGAAGACTCGTCAAACAGCGCATCACGGTGCTTCGCTCTCGCCTCAAGGACATCGAGCAAGAAAGAAAAGTCCAACGAGCTGGAAGAAAGAACGTCTTAAAAGTTGCTCTAGTGGGGTACACCAACGCTGGAAAATCTACCCTACTGAACGCTCTAACGCAAAGCAGCGTAAGAGCGGAGAACAAACTCTTTGCCACGCTGGATGCTAGCATTCGCTCCCTGGACCCCAATTGTCACCCACCGGTGGTCGCCATCGATACGGTGGGCTTCATCAGTAACCTTCCCCATTCGCTGGTGGCTTCGTTTCGCTCCACTTTGGAAGAGGTCCAGGAGGCCGATTTCTTAGTCCATGTCGTCGATGCCAGTCATCCTCAAGCGTTTGAGCAATTTCAGGTGACCGAGAAAGTCTTAGAGGAACTCCAACTGGAGATGAAGCCAAGGATCACGGTTTTAAATAAGGTCGATCGAGTCCCTGAGGGAGCCAGCCGAAACCGACTGAAGGTGATTGCTCCCGGAGCGCAGGCAATCTCCGCATTAAACCCCAAAGACGTGAAAAAACTCAGAGAGCTGATCCTCAACCAGTTTAAAAAGGATCTGGAAACCTGGGAAGTCCTCATCCCTTACAGTGAAAGTAAACTCGAAGCTCAAATTCATGCCTTAGGCTGTGTTGAGGTGTCCCGCCACCTAGAAAAAGGGACTTTTTACCGACTCAAGATCGAAGGAACTCAAGCTAAAAAACTAGGACTCAAAAGGTTTTGCCCATGAAACAAAAGACCCCGTTCTCGTTCAGAAGCCCCCCCCGGTTATTCCCCCTGCTCTTGCTCCCCCTCATGAGCCTAGGATCCCAGTTCAGCCCAAAGGCTTTCGCTCAAAGCGCCCAGGCTCGACCCCTGGAGCTTTCCATTCAATCCTCCTATCAGCTCATGACCCAGCCGTTAAGCACAGAACTGGTGACAGAAATCGACCCCCTCCAGATCGACCCTCATCGCCAAAGGTGGATTTTAAGCCGCAAGGTGAATCTTGCAGGACTTCAAGCGCTGGCTCAAAAAAATGGACGTTTTGGAGTCTCCGCTCAGGGACTGCTTTGCTCGCTGCAGGGCTATGTGCGTGCCCCTGGCCTCTGGTATCAGCCGTGGGAGCAGTTCTCTTGCCAACCGCAGGCAGACGCCTGGTTTGCCACCGACGAAGGTTCCAAAAGAGCGGCTGCGGAAGCAAGCCGTGTATGGCAAGAGTTGCTCGACCAGAAAAAGGACCAGCTGCTCTTTTTATTCAATCGTCTTTCAGAGAAGACCGAAGCTTCCGCTTTGGATCAAGCGGAGCGAGTCTTTCGCACCTGGCTCAGTGACGTGGAACGGGAGTGGAGAAACGCAGTCCAAACCTCGGTCAGAAACGAGGAATGGCGCTTTTACCTCAGTGAGGCCAAAGCAGCAGGACACTGCCCGAAGAAGACTAAAACCCCTGCCTCTGCCCAGAGTCCCCGCTGGGAATTGCTTTTAGAGCCTCCCTCCCAAGACCCTCCTGCGATCACCCAACTGCTGGCACGCGCCCCGGCCCGACTTTGGGATGGATTCTATACCGTTCGAGTGAGCATGAGGATTTCAGGGAAGACTTTAAACGGCCGCTTTCTGCTCGACCCCAAAGCCCAGTTCAGCGTGATTTCACCCGAATGGCTCGAGTCTCAAGGTATCTACCCCCTTTGGGTACTCGTCAGCGGGGCTCCTGCTCAACGAATCACCTGGAGCGGACCCTGGCCCGGCCAAGGGGCTTTAGCTCCCGAAGCCCGCATTGAGTCAGCCTCCGTCAGTGGTTTAGCCCTGCCCATTCATCGCTTTTTACTGAAGGAGACTGAGTTTTTTGCCCCGCCTGAAAGCCTTGGGCATTGCTGTGATGGGGTTTTGGGAATTGACTTTTTAAGGCGCTACCCGATTGAATTTCAATCCTCCTCCCCTGCTGAGGTCAGAATCTGGCCCATTCACCACTACCGCGCTCCCCAAGCGTACACTTGGCAAGAGATCAGTGAGACCGAACTCCAGGGATTGAGCTTCACTGGAGACTTCATCTTAGACTTGCCTCATGGACGACTCTGGACGCCGCAGGAGTCCTCAAAAAAATTCAAGCCCGTGTCCTCGGGGCTGGAAGTGGAGTTTATCTTAGAAGACGGAGAGAGGATCCTCAAAGTAAGACGCATCACTCCCCGCTCAAAAGCCGCAGCTTTACTCCGGGAAAACCTCGCCGTGGGCTCAAGAATCACTCAGATCAACTCCAAACCGGTGGAAGAGCTGGACCTGTGGGAGGTTCGACGCATCCTCAGTGGATCCCAAGGCCAAAGCGTGATTCTTCAATGGAAAACAAAAAAAGGGGTCAAACTAGGCAAGCTCGATCTCGGCTAAATCAGATGCGTTTTTAGGATTTTTTTCTCCCCTTTTGACCCGACTCTGAATCTCAATCTTCACTTTCCCGCAAGCAGGATTCGTGCCCTCATGGAGAGCCCCTCACCGCTCGAGGTTCACACCCTTCGCATTTTGACTCCGTCTTAACTCCCCTCGGTTGATATTGATTCACTTAATCTTATTATTATCTTAATTTTAATTGGATCAGAATATTTTAACCATCCACCTTAACCCATAGAAAGATTTTTATGAAATTATCGACCCGCGTTTTAACAATTGCTCTGCTGTTTCACTTGGCTTTTACCCCCCCTCACGCCTCTGCAGGCTATCGCCCAGCCTCAAGACCATCAAGCAAGCAGGAGGCTCAGGAAGCCTTACTGGACGCCGGCTACACTTTCCAAGAAGCAGACCTCACCCGCAAAGGCAAGACGCAAAGCGGAGCCGGATTCTGGGATGCCATCACCCACCATCAGGGAGTCCCATCGCGGATCATTCGATTCGGACGCGGCGAGTACCTAGGGCCCCACACCCACGACATCGACGAAACGTTTCATGTTTCCAGTGGTTCAGGACTCTTTTGGCTGTCAACTAATCAGGGTAAAACCTGGCACATTCGAGTTTTTAGCTCGGGCGATGAGATCTCTGTTCCGGCGGGAACCATTCATCGCCTCGTGGCCAGCGACCAGGAGGGCTTAACGCTCCATATCCTGATGGATGATCGGTCTCGAGGGACTCATTGGAACGTGGAGTTCAACTTTGATTATGAGACTCAAGACCACCTTCATCTCGATGAAAACGCATCTGAGGGCTCAGCCGACTGAGTAAAAATGAAGACTTTGACCAAAAAAAAACCCCAGGGTGATGCCTGGGGTTTTTCCTGGATCTGTGTCAGATCCCATTCAATCGATCGACGAATTACTTCTTCGCACCTAACTGTTCATCAATGATTTCTGAGAAAGACTCAATGGGAAGAGCACCGCTGACCATTTCTCCGTTAACGAAGAAAGTGGGAGTGGATTTCACGCCGATTTTCTCGCCGTACTCAAGGTCTTTTTGAACGAAGTCAGCAAACTTCTTGCCATCTAAACATTCGGCAAACTTCTTCGAGTCGGCTCCGGAGTCTTTTGCAAATTTTTCAAGATTTGCGCGATCAAGCTTGTCTTGGTTCTTGAAGATCAGATCATGAAACTTCCAGAACTTATCGGAGCTCTGATCGTTCACGCACATGGAGGCTTCGGATGCTAAGCGAGCATCTTTATGCATCGGCAGAGGAAACTGTCTGAAGGTGACTTTCACTTGGGATCCATACTTCTTCTTCAGCTGAGTCACTGTATCAGCTGCTCGAGCACAGAAGGGGCATTGAAAGTCAGAGAACTCCACCACGGTGACTTTTGCATCCGCTTTTCCAAAGGTCGGACCATTTCCAGCCGCCACGTCCACCATCATCTTGGGGCGATTAAAATAGACCTCAACTGGGTTATTCTTCGTGAGCTTAGCCACATACTCAGTGAGTTTTTCCTGCTTCTTCATCGTTTGCAGGTAAGCCGTAATTCTTTCCTTAATTTGAGGATTAATCTGGTTTTCAGGCACATGGCGATCAATGACAAATTGTTTGAATTCTTTGTCAGAAATCTTAATTTCGCCTTGAGTGACTTTCTTGAGCACGAATTCATCCAGGCTCATATTGGCTTTTTTTGCCTCCGCACCCACCAGCTTTTCAATCATCAGCTTATTGATGCGATCCATTTTCATTTCGTATTCACGTTTTTTTAGATCAAAAAACTCGACCTTATCATCACCGATCAGCTTTTCTTCGGTAATTTCCTCATCTCCGATTCGAGCCAGCACGCCATCTTTGGGAGCTGACTTGAACACTAAGTTAGGCTTGGCTTTCGCTTGATCTGAGCAAGCGGTTACTCCCACAACTAAGACCGCTACTGCGGCCCCAGCGCCAGCAAACCATGACATATACTTTTTTTGACCCTTGAATTGACTCACGCTTAGTGCCTCCGCCTCCGCTGAATTGCGAAGAATAATATTAGTATAAACACCTGATTCTGGACATCATGGTAATGCCATGAAACCGGAGATGCAATGCAAATTTCATCCCACCACTGGTCTAGAAGGTTCGGACCAGATCATGGAGTCGAATTAAACCCAAACACTTCTGATTCTCATTGACCACTGGGAGAAGACTAATGGGACTGGGACGGTTCTCCATCGTGTGCAGAGCTTCTGAAGCAGGCACGTCTGCTCGGATGGTAACGGGATTTTGAGTCATCACATCCCGGGCCTTGAACTGAAAAAATCGATCCTGAAACTTCAAGGCTCTCCTCAGATCCCCATCCGTAATAATTCCAATGAGCTTTTGAGACTCAACAATCAGGACAGCCCCCATTTTCTTTTCAGTGGAGAGCATAACAATTTGATCCATGGGTGCGGCCTCATCTAAAACCGCGACCGCTTCAACGCTATGCATTAAGTCTTTCACCTGCAGATGAAGGCGACGCCCGAGTGAGCCACCCGGATGATTTTTGGCAAATAAACTCGGCTCAAATCCCCTCAATCTCATCAGAGCCACCGCCAAGGCATCGCCTAACGCCAAGGCCAGCGTTGTGCTCGTCGTAGGCGCTAAGTTATGAGGGCAGGCCTCAGCCTCTACCTTCGCATCAATCCAAGCATCGCAGCTTTCAGCTAACTTGGAGTTCGAATTTCCCCCTAATCCCACGATTAAGACTCCCCGGTTTTTTAACGTCGGCAGCAGACGAACCACTTCCTCTGTATTGCCCGTATAACTGAGGGCTAAGATGGAGTCTCCCGGCTGAATCACGCCTAAATCCCCATGCAATCCTTCGGTGGGGTGAAGAAAGACGGCAAGACTTCCCGTACTACACAGGGTTGCTGCTATTTTTTGGGCCACTTTACCCGATTTACCCACCCCAGTGACCACAATCTTCCCCCCCGTACTGAGGCTTGAACTGAAGATTTGTAGCGCTCGAGTGAGCCCCGAGTCTTCTGGGGCCCCCTCAATTCGAGCGGCACAGCTCTGTAGACTCTCTGCCTCCATCCGAAGAACCCGGATCATCTCCGAAACCATCTGCTTTTCGTTCATTTCTTTTTCATCCCATGTCAGAATCAAAGAGATCAACTAGTTTCTCAAACCCCAAAGGATGCCTGAAGGAGACCCCATGAGCATCACATCTGCCGGCATGCGACTTCAAAATCAGCTTCAACTTCTCATCCTCTGCCTCATCCCTGCACTCATGAGCGGTTGCCTGAAGTCCTACGTTCAGAGCATTGGAGGCGATACCGCCAATGTTTTTGAACGAATCTACACGACTGACATGAACACTGCTTGGCAGGCTACTTTAGAAGCCTTAAAGCACAGCCCTTTGGACATCTCCAACCGAGAGGCCGGGTACCTGCAAACCAAGTGGGTCGAAA
>JBMSSC010000098.1:0-10250 GCA_049424145.1 Bdellovibrionia bacterium | reverse complement strand
TGAAGAATGACCCATTATCAAATGAGTAGAACCGAGCCATATGAACCATTGATGAGAGCCTGAAATGATCAGGGCCATTTTCGTTCATCATGAGAATGGCCCTGATCGAAACTTGGTGCCGAGGACCGGAATCGAACCGGTACGGTCCTTTCGAACCGCAGGATTTTAAGTCCTGTGCGTCTACCAATTTCGCCACCCCGGCAGATTGACGCGAGAGAACCCTGTCTTACTCTATTTTTTGTCACTTGCCAATGACCTAAGTGCTAAAGATGCACCTTTTGTGTCTGCAATCACATAAAGGTGAATTCCAGGGGCCCCTAGACTTTTCAGCTGATCGGACAGAGCTAAAAGAAGCTCCAAGCCTTTTTTCACGGAATCTGGCCCCTCCTGCTCATCCAAAGAGTCCCAAGTAGACTGAGGAACCGTGACTTTAAACTTTTCCATCATTCGGTAGGCTTGCGCTTTGGACTTTAAAAGGCGAGTTCCAGGGAGAATCGGAACATGCACTCCATTTTTTGAACACAGATCTCGAAACCGAGCATAGCTCTCTGGATCAAACAGTAAGTCGGTGATCCCGTACTCCGCCCCATGCTGGACTTTAAGTTGAAAAAACTCCAGACGTTCTTTCTCGTTGGGGTGCTCAGGATATGCCGCAGCCCCGATACAAAAATCCGTTTGCTCCACTCCGCTTGCTGAAACCTGACGCTCCGGACCTCCTGAACGCTCCAGATAAATTCCCTGATTTAAGTTTCGGATCTGGCGAATCAGTTCATAAGCATACTGATAACCCCCTTCTTTCGCCTTCCAAAAGGGCTGTCCATCGGGCGGATCCCCTCGGAGAGCAAGAATATTGCGAATGCCAAAATAGTGATGATCCATCAAAAGATTTTCCACTTCAAATGCACTGAGGTCTCGACAAGTAAAGTGAGCAATACAGGGAACCCCAAACGTTTCCTTAATCACTTGGGAAATGGGGAGACTACCTCCTCGAAGACTTCCACCTGCGCCTTTGGTCACGGATAAAAACTGGGCACCTGAACCAATCAGCTCCTCAATTTGCCCTAAAATCTTCAATTGCTCTGACCCGTTGCGAGGAGGAATCACCTCAGCCGATAAGGTGAAAGCTTGTGACTGCAAAACATCGGTGAGTTTTTGATCGACGCGAAAAGGAAGAGAGTTCATCATTTGGTCAATTTAAATGATTTTGCTCCAAAGTCACCCGTGAAAAAATCAAGCTTCATATCCCCGGAACTTTGTTGTGCTGAAAAAGTGGATTCATCGTTCGAGCGAGCTGACTCGGACTGCTCATCGACGTTTTCAGCTCCTCATCAAGACCAGCCGGCAAGTGCCGAGGTTCCCAAACTCACTCGGAGGAAACTCGAGCCCCGTGAAAACGCAACTTTTCATCTTCCCATGAACCGCCGCGGCGAAACCCCGTGAGTTTTACGCTACGTATGATAAAAGCAGACTATGGCTGAACCCTCCATTCGAAAACTCGTCCAAACGGCAAGCTTAACCCAAAAAATTCCTGCTTTAGAGTGGCTTTCTCGAGGCCTATTTCGAGCCCAAGGCTATGATTGGGAGACTCGAACCAGTGGTGATATGAAACTTGGACTGTGGCGGAAGAGCTTCAGTTCTCGCTCCCAAAAAAGCCCTTACCCCAAGCGATTCATCCTGATTCCAGGATTTGGCGATTCGCCCCTATCTTGGTACCCCGTCGTGATGCTACTGACTCCCCTTCTGAAAAAAAACTATGACGAGGTGGTTTTACTCGACTTTCCCTCGTTCAGCGGCGTGCTTTCGAAGGAGAAATCTTTCCCCTCCATGGACTTGATGTTCACGGCCGTCAATGACTCGCTGGATTCTTTGAAGCCCCACACTCTCGTGGGTCATTCCTTAGGAGGCTGGCTCAGTGCTCATTATACCGCTCTTTGTGGCAAGAAGCTCAGACCCAAGTCCAACCCTCAGACCTATGGAGGCCCTGAATCCATTTATCTGTTTTGTCCCTCAGGGATTTTTCCAAACGAAACCAGTCTTAGTGAGTTTGAAGGTATTTTTCGTCGCTCAATGCAAGAGGGGTTTCATACGTTTAAACCCTATCTCTTTTTTCAAGAGCCGCTTTGGTTTCGCTGGGTGATGCCTTTTTTACAAGACTTCCATAGCCGCGAAGACGTCGTCCAGTTCATGCTATCCATCCAACAAGAGCATCGATTGGATGATCTTGCTGATGGACTAGATGCCAACACTTGGCTCATTTGGGGCGATCAGGACCGACTGATTCCCCACTCCACGATTCCTGCTTGGACTCGTTTTTTATCCCAAAAGAAGAATTACAACCGACCAGTGATTTTGAAGAACATTGGTCATAGCCCTCAACTGGAGGCTCCTGGAAGAACGGCTCTGCTTTTAGCTCAAATGATCTTAGGCCGAACTCCTCACCCGATGGGAAAACGCTGGTGGACCGAGCACGAAGAGCCCACCTCAAAGGACCCATCAACCGAGTTCAAACCCTCGGGAACGGTCGCATGAAGCGCTTGAATTCTCGTTTCTCCTGCCGATTCGGCGTTTTCTGGCTACTCAGTTTGGCTTTCACTCAAGGAGGATTTGCCGCTTCTGAGTCTTTGGATCAGAGCTCAGTTTCGGTTTTAAAACCCCCCTCTGAAGTCCTCAACAACCCCCTTCAATCACGCCTTCAGGGACAGAAGTGCCAGATCTGGGACGATGAGCAAGGAATCTCTCACATTCACTCAGAGGACTCACTCAAGTCCGTAGCTTGCTTAGGACTTCTCCATGGACGGGACCGAGCCTTTCAGATGGATTTTTTTAGAAAAATTGCCCAAGGAAGAAGATCCGAAATTTCAGGCTGGAGTTCAATTCGATCCGATTTTTTTCTCCGACTCTTAGGGCTGTCGGATCGGGCTAAAGTCCTCTTTTCGGATCTCCCTCAATCCCGACAAGATCTCCTTTGGGCCTATAGCTACGGAGTGAACCGCGGCTTTCAGGAGGCTTTCAAAAAAGGAGTCTATGAATTTCAAAGCCTAGGCTACCTCCCTGAAGCTTGGCATCCAGTTGATACGCTCAGCCTCCTTTTGCTCCAATCGTTTGATCAAACTCGAAAAAACTTCACCACACAGATCGATGATTTTCAGCTCAAAAAACGCTGGGGCGAGCAAACGGAGGACCTCTTTGATCCTACGGGATTACCGTGGGATACGACCATATTAAAATCTGAGGAGCTCAACCCCAAACCGCAGAAAGAAGCAAGCCCCGCTCGGATCCAAAAGGCTTCCGCAACGCTTCAATCGCAGTCTCCGGTCAATAAAAGCCCCGCCCATCCCGCTCCTCTTTGGTCTCAGAACTGGGAGGGAATTTTTGGAGGGCCCGGCTCAGGCAGTAATAGCTGGGTACTTTCGCCCACGCGGAGTCAAACTGGAAACGCCTGGTTAGCCAATGATCCCCATTTAAAACTCACGCGCCCGGCATTTTGGTACTGGACCCATGTGGATGGACCTGACTCAAACGTCATGGGCGCCTCGTTTCCTGGGGTGCCTTTCATTTTAAGTGGCTCAAACGAAACCGTGAGCTGGGGGCTGACGAATTCCTTTTTACCCGCAAGTCAGGTCATTTTTGTTTCAAAAGATGAGCTCAAGGAAGCTCCCCGCACAAGGCCCCTGATTTGGGTTCGTTTTTGGAAGCTTCAACTTCCTTTCTTTTTTAAAACCTTTCAAAGAACAGAAGCCCAGCTCCCAATTCTGCCCATGGATGATCTCCCTGAGAATCAGGCCCTCGTGCTCAAGTGGAGTGGTTTTGATCTGAAAGCTCAAGACTTAGAAGGGCTTTTCACGTTCATGAACTCTAAGACGGCAAGCGACATGGATCGTGCATTAGCCCAAATCGGAGTTCCAAGTTGGAATTTCAATTTTGCGGACACAAAAGGCTCCATTGGTTATCGCGCCATTGGAAAAATAGCACGCCGAGAAGATCACCAGTCGTTTTCCATCCCCTCAGCCAACCTAAGCTGGGTGAATCATCACCCGGAGTTTTCAAACCCCCTGGAGACTGATGAAATGCCCCATCTGTTAAACCCCTCTCGAGGGTTTATCGTGACGGCGAATAATCACCACTGGCCCAATGGATTTCACCTCCGCTCAGGACGGGCCCCTGCAACTGGCTTTCGCGCATTTAGAATTGAAGAGCTCATTCAAGCTACTTCCCGTCACGATCTGAAGTCACAACAAAAAATTCAGTGCGACTTGCAAGCCGTCGATGCACGATTCATCCTTCCTCTGCTCCTTAAGGCGCTGGACCAAACAGAATCCCGTGGCTTATGGAATCCTCAAGAAACTCAAGCCCTGCGCCTCCTTCGAGATTGGGATTTTCAAACGCCGCAAGAGTGCATGGCCTGTCCAGTGTATCGCTTCTGGGTCTCAACACTCACCCACGATCAGGGGCTTGACACGGTGGCTCTGTATCGAGCCTTGCGCGCCGCACCTCCTCTGATTTCAGAGGCTGCGTTGGTGAGTGCCTTTCAAACCGCCGTGGGTCAACTCACGGATCAAGGCCGCGTGGGTCTCCCTCAGTGGGGAGCGGTTCACATCAACCGTTTTCCACACCTAGCCGGCGAAGAATCCTGGAGGACTAAGCCAATTTCAACTCCAGGAGATGATCACTCGGTGAACCCTGGAACCGCAACGCTCACTAAGAATCAAATGGAGCACACCGATGGAGCCTCTCAACGACTTCTTGTGGAGATGAGTACTCCACCCCAGATTTTCTCCGTCTTACCGGGTATGAACCCCGATGAGCTTCTCTCGGATGAACCGTGGAAAAATCCTGCTTCGCCAAGCTCGCCTTGGCAAGACTGGGCTCACTGTCATCTACAAAAGAGGCATTTCCCTGTGAATTGGACTCAAATCAAAAACATCACTTCAGTCTCACTGTAAGAAACAAGACTTCCTCCCTAAGTGATTTTTGTTTTGAATCAGGGCGAAGGAAGCTCACGATGCTGTGCCTTACTTGCTTTCCATTTTCCAGCTTCCATCCCAGTTGGCTTCCGGTGGATTTTTCTTAAACTCAGCACAGCGCTCCATGTAAGTGGCACACGGACCATCAGGCCGAGCCCCGGGAGATGCATCCTGGGCAAACGCCTGAGATGCTTTTTGAAACCTCTCCAGAGCCTCGTCCCACTTTCGTTGGCGATAGAGTGCCTTGGCCTGCTCAAAAAGCTCCACGGCCTCTTGGGAAAACCCCTCGGGCTTCAGTTCAATGAGCTCAACGGACGTTTTCTTTCCCTTCACCTTAACATCGTCTAAAACTCGATGAGACGGGAGCTCGGCTGAGGAGGCTCGAATTAAATCCAAGGTATTTCGAGTGGTCATAATCTCCACGCCGTACTCTTTGGTGATCCCCTCCACACGAGAGGCTAAGTTCACGTGATCACCAATGACGGTGTACTCGAAGTTTTGATCCGACCCCATGTTCCCCACATTGACCACTCCCGAATTAATTCCAATCCCAATGTTCACCTCAATGCCGTACTGGGTCTTATAGCGCTCTCGGTTCTGAGCTAAAGCTTGAGCCATCTGACAGGCGGCCTGACAGGCATGGAGCGCATGTTCGGCGTCCGAAAGCGGAGCTCCCCAGAAAGCCATAATCGCATCTCCCATGTACTTATCCAACGTTCCTCGGTTGGCGAAAACAATTTTCGTCATCGTGCCTAAGAAGTCGTTTAAGAACGCCGTTAAGGCTTTGGCATCCATTTTTTCAGAAAAGGTAGTGAACCCCCGAATATCGGAAAAGAGGATCGTGAGCTCCTTTTTTTCCCCTCCTAAAGAAAGCTTCGTAGGATCCTTCAGGATCGAATCCACCACAAGCGGAGCCACGTATTTGGAGAAAGCGCCTCGAATGAATTTCTTCTTTTGCTCCTCTTGAACATATTTGGCCAAAAAGGTCACAATGATGACCCAAATGACCTCGAAATAAAGAAACACAGTGTTCCAATTTTGGTTCTTAGAAAAGAGCACCCCAAAATCCAAATACCCGAGGCCAAATAAAACCAAACCAAATAGAACCATGGCAGGCACGGCCTCAAGGCGACTGATGGCATAAACCAACACTCCAGTTCCAACAAGCATGAGAAAAAGCATCAAATCAAATCCAAAAAAACCTCGATTCTGAACCATCAGATCATTGGAAAGGAGGTTATCTAAGAGGTTGGCATGCCCATCCACTCCGGGAGCATTGGTTTCAAACGGAAACTGCCTCATATCAAACACCCCAATGGCTGAAACTCCGATAATGACGTAGGCGTCTTTGAGGATTTCGCGTTTGGATTGACCCGTCAGTTTTTGATTTAAATGATCTTCCAGGGTGTCTTGGTCGTTCATCACATCTAAAGCCGATACGTGAGTGAAGACGGATCCAGGCCCCCGAAAATTAATCGAAGCGGAGGCTAAAGGACTGGTGTCTATTTTTCTTTTTTGATTTAAAAACTCAAGATTTTTTACTCGGTGTTTGTCATCCAGATCCAATGCCACCTTCTCGCCTAAGCCCACTCGAGCCATTTCAAAGGCTAAAGAAGGATAGGGTTTTGCATTGGCAAAGATCAACAGGCTGCTTCGTCGGATGTAGCCATCGGGATCTAAAAACGCGTTGAGAAAGCCCAAACTCTGACCTGCCGCTGTATAGGCGGGAAGATTTGCAATGGGATTCAGAAAGGAGACAATCGGGGTCTTTGCGGGATCAAATCGACTCTCGGTTCGAAACTCCCCGATTGAAAATTTTTGAAACTCCTCGGGAAACTGAGCTTTGGACTGAGGATCCGTCACTGGGCAATACTGTGCCTCTTCAAATCCTGGCTGACATAAAAGCTCGGTTGTCCAGGCTAAAACCAGATGATCCCGATGCCTGCGAATGGTCTCCTCAAGCTGCTTATCGGTCTCAAACTGATCCGCCATCGACTCTAAGCTCTTGGTTTTAAGAAGATCTTTCAGTTCTGGAGGAACCCTAGGATCTGCCTCGCTGAAAACAATATCGAGACCAACCACTTTTGCTCCTGCCTCAAAGGTTTTTTCAATGAGGTAGGACATCAAGTCCCGGTGCCATGGCCAACGACCAAAAGTATCCAGAGCTGGGCTATCCACCTGCACGATGACAATCTTATTTTTCGGCACTACCGGTCCACGGAACTTAAATTTCAGGTCTGTTAGAAAATTAATCGGCCTACTTAAAGGTAAGTAGATACTCTCTCTTAGAAACTGGTGCTCAATTTTTCCCTGAGACCCAAACTCAGTGAGCACGTAACAGGCGGTAAAGAAAAGGATAAAAGGGATCTGCAGAAACCAGAGTTTGCTTCTCATCACTTCTGTATCGGTCAGTGAAGGGATTGAATTGAAAAAAAGAGCAATAAACGCTCCTTCAATTCTAAAAAGAGTAAAACTTTTGATTTCTCTTGTGAATCAACCGAACTGGAAAACTCCTTTTTGACCCGAAGGAGGTCTATAGCCTTCTAGGGATCAAAGGAGATGAGGCTCCGAATCCGCTCCCCTAAAAGGAAAAGCTAGCGGATAGAACCGGGGTTTGAGGCTGAACTGAGTGAACAGAGGCAAACGGCGAGGACGCCTGCAACTCCGTGGTACTGCGATCATGAACTCCATTGAAGGTATTCACGGCCTCATACATATAGTGTCGGGATTGACTCTTAAAGTACCCGGTTAAAAGATTTCCCCCAACGAAAGTGGCTACGGAAATAAGAAAGAGTGTAGTATTTCGGGAACCCAACGAATATCCCAAAAAAACCGCCGATGGAATTTGGCCCAACCAAAAGGAGAACGTAGCGTATCTATCGAACTCAGCTTGTTTTTTGGCCAGCGCAAGCGCATTCGGATGATCTTTGACGAGCTCAGAGACATCAATAGTTCCGAAGAACCCCGCGCCGATATTGATTTTACCGTTTGTCAGTATATCCCCACCTGGCAAATTGCGCTCAAACCAAAGTTGAGGGGGATGAGCAAAACTCCTCTTGGGACTTGAAGAAGCCAATAAACAAGCAAGTAAAATGAATACTTTAAATTTAATTTTTTTCATTCCTGATGTCTAATCGAAGCCGCCAAGAAAGACAAGGTGAGATTAAACCACCTGGGATGCTTGGCTTGGGTCCACCTTTTTTGTCCTGAGCATTGGGGCTTAACCATCATTTAATTGTCATCGCGGCATCGATCTGGTAACAAAAAAAATCAAGTCATTATCCATACTTAAGGAGCACCCATGGCGCCAACAACGACTCAAAAAGGGAAACCTCAACGGAGCATCATTGAACCTTTTAAGATCAAGATGGTGGATCCGCTACCTCTGATGCATCGCCATGAGCGAGAGAAGATCCTCAAGCAAGCCGGATACAATCTGTTTTTGGTTTCAGCCAAGCATGTGACTTTTGATTTCTTAACCGACAGCGGCACTTCAGCCATGAGTAGCGCACAGTGGGGAGCCATGATGATTGCCGACGAGAGCTATGCAGGCTCCCAAAGTTTTGAGCGCTTTGAAAGGGTCGTCAGAAACCTCACCGGCTATAAAAATGTGATCCCCACTCATCAAGGCCGAGCAGCCGAGCGCCTGATGTTTGAAACCTTAGTTAAGCCGGGGATGAAGGTTCCCTCCAATAATCACTTTGACACCACACGAGCTAACATCGAGCAGCTCGGAGGGGAAGCAGTTGACTTGGTGATTGCCGAAGGCAAGGACCCCTCTCACCTCCATCCCTTTAAAGGAAACATGGATCTCAAACGCTTGGAAGAATTCTGTGCAGCTCATCATAAAGAGATTCCATTAGGAATGATTACGATCACCAATAATACCGGTGGTGGACAGCCCGTGTCGCTTGAGAACTTACGCGAGGTCTCGCGGATTTATAAAAAGTACGGAATTCCATTCATCTTAGATGTTTGTCGATTTGCGGAAAATAGTTACTTTATTAAGCTCAGGGAGAAGGAGCACCAGCATCGAACCACGCGTGAGATTGCCCAAGAGACTTTTTCCCTAGGGGATGGCTGCATGATGAGCGCAAAAAAAGATGGGCTCTCAAACATTGGGGGATTCATTGCGCTGAAGGAGGATCGTTGGCTTTCGGATTTAAGAAACTCCCTGATCTTAACCGAAGGATTCCCGACCTACGGCGGGCTTGCGGCTCGAGACTTAGAGGCTTTAGCCGTAGGCTTAGAGGAAGTCCTGGATGAACGCTACTTGGAGTACCGAATTGCTGTGAGTCAGTATATGGCACAAGGCTTAAATGACCTAGGCATTCCCACGGTTCAACCCCCGGGGGGCCATGCCGTTTACATTGATGCTCAGGCATTCCTCCCCCAAATTCCCTCATCGGAGTTTCCTGGGCAAGCCCTGGTTTGTGAAATGTACTTAGCTGAGGGAATTCGCTCCTGTGAAATTGGTTCAGTGATGTTTGGCCAAAAAGCCTCCATGGAACTCGTGCGTTTGGCTTTCCCAAGGCGGGTCTATACTCAGAGTCACTTTGATTATATCTTAGAGGGCTTTGAGCAAATCGTAGCCCGAAAAAAAGAGCTTCGGGGCTTACAAATGACCTACGAACCTCCGTTTCTCAGGCATTTTACGGCACGCTTTGAGCCTCTTCCTTAGGATGAGCGGGATAGCAGAAAACCGATCAAGTAGAGCGGATCTAAGCCGCCGCACGTCGGGCGCGGCTTAGATCCGCTCTCGCTAGAGGTCATCAACGGCAAACGAGAAATTTCTGCTCATTTTGCGATGCCCCTTGAACGGGTACTGAGCAGCTCGGGTGACCTGGGGGGGGGCTGAAGAGAAGCGGATTACGATCCTTGGGAAGCCAGGCAGAAAGTGGCTTAATCCAACCCGCTTCAAGCCTGCAAGGAAGTCAGTACAAGCGCCCGATTTCAGACTCGAGGCAGGTTGTCACTCAGGCGTCAGGGCTGATACTGGATTTTTAAAATCTCAAGCTCCCGGGCGCCCTCTGGGGTTTTAAACTGAACCACATCGCCCACTTGTGCATTTAAGAGGGCTCGTGCCACGGGAGAGACCCAACTCACCCAACCGTCCTTGGGACGACTCTCATCTTCCCCCACGATCCGGTAGGTGCGCTCCACGCCCTCCTCATCGGCGACCCAGACGTAAGCCCCAAAACGCACGCGAGTGGAGCTTGAATCCTTTGAATTCTGAGGCTGAACGATTTCCGCAATTTCCAAGCGCCGAGTGAGGAAGCGAATTCT
>JBMSSC010000097.1:0-10427 GCA_049424145.1 Bdellovibrionia bacterium | reverse complement strand
TTGACATGAGTATTTATTGACAGTGAATACTGTAAGATTATGTAGATTTAGTTTTCCATTTGATAAAAGGGATCCTCAAGCATCGTCGAATAGAGGTTGAGTTTTTCAGAGGTGTCCTGCTTGATTTGATCCAGCTTCTGGTGGGCTCGGTGGTTGAGATCATCCACATTTTTTGCTTGGGCGTGGGTGAGATCTCGGAATTGAGATTCAAATCGTTCTCGGGATTGCTGTTGGTTTTGAGCCGCGGTGTTTTGAATCTGCTCGAGTTCTTTTTGCGATTGGGCTTTGAGCTTTTGAGTCTCATAGTCCTTTTGGTCTTGTAGGGCTTTGACGGCTTCTGAGGCTTGCTCACGGATGCTTTGAAGATCATGTTGACCCGATTTTTTGAGAAAATCCATTTGTTGACTCATCTGGTTGTTGAGTTCTTTGACGTCCAAAGATCCTTTGGTTTCAGTATGATAGAGTTGGTCTTGGTAGTGCTTCTGGAGCTGTGAGAGGCGGTTATCCCCCTCCCGTTGAGCTTGGCTTGCGTAATCATTCATGCTTTTTTGAAGGTTTCTTAAATTCTCGTAACCCTTCAGCTTTTTAGCCTCCATGAGATTGGCTTGTCGGATCTCCTCCGCCTCCGATTGCTTTTGGTAATCATCTCGAATGGAGCTTAAGAGCTTCATGGATTCCACTTCAGCCTCTTGAATGCGCTTTTGGGCGGTTTGAATTCGCTCTGAGGCATCGGCCTCAGCCTTCTCTGCTCGGTGTCTCTGTGAGGCAATGTAATCGTCTACACCCGTCCTAGATATAGAAGTCATATTCTTTTTAGGATAATCAGTTTGGTATTTCTCCGCAAGAATGCAAAAATCAACTAGAATCATTCTGCCCACGTCTTTGATGTGTCAGAAAAATCTCACCCCATTCATAAAAATAGGAATGAAATCAGTTTTCCTGAGAGGAAATTTGACTCTAAGTGATAAGGCCCGGTACAATTTAAGATATGAAACGGGATAGATTGAAAAAAGCTCAGCTCAAAGGAAGCAAGAAGCAGAAGTCTGTCAAGAAGGCTTCCCTGGTGAGGTCGTCTCTTTCAGCGAGAAAGAAATCCTCGAAAGCCCAGTTGAGCTCGTCCTCTTCTTCCCGTGAAGCGCAGTCCACTGGCTCAAGCGTACGCGAGATGTGTGAGCACTGCACGTTGGATTTAAGTAATTCCCAACGTGCGCTGTTTGTTGAAGAGGAAGTGGGGAGAGTATTTTGCTCGGAGACCTGCATTGCAGCCTATTTTACTCCTGAAATTAATCGTTTAGAGAAAGACTACTTAAGAAAACTCTCGCCCAGTGACCTAAGTGCGTCTGAGAAAGAGAAGCTCGCTCACCTCAGGTGGGTCACGCTTGAGGATCCCGATGAAGTGTGGTGTGAGAAAACCATCTCAGGGGATCTTCGCTACACCTTGATTGCTGAGTTTGCTCCTGAGCAGAAGAAAATCTGGTCCATTTGCATTTGTCTTTGTCTACGAGGAGAGCCAAGCTTTCTCTTCTTAGCCTTCCAAACGAGAAACTCAGCCATGCTCTCCTCTTACCGAAAAGGGGAGAGAATCACGTGGTCTCAGGCCCGGGGAAAATCCCAGCAGAGCGCTGATCAGAGATCTGCTTTAAACTCCACGAACTCGGCGCCTGTGCTCACGGATGGACTCGATGAGCCGTGGACGCCTGAGGAAACTTTAAGAGCTCAAATCGTTCACAAGCGGCATGCAGATGATATTCCAATGGCTGATTTTGGCCTCTACGAGAGCTGTTTGGATGAGACGCTTGAGAGTCCAGATGAAGTTTGGAGCCTGGTGGCCTCTGAATTTGATCCCTACGAGGTCTATCATTTCATTCGCTATTATTCGGAAGATTCCGTGGGATTTTGGTTTGTGATCATTGCTCGGGAAACTGAGGATGCAGGTCAGATCGAGATCATTGAGGCGTTTCCTACGCGAGACTCTTCCTTAGTGGATCGTCATCGAAAAGGGCATCAGGAGATTGGGCAGACTGAGGAGATCCCCTTAGTTCGAGTGGTCCACTGAGGCTTATCTGATCCGGCCTACAGAGAAATTCGGGCATTCATTTTCAGGATAGTTCATGCACGTGATGAGTCGTCCCAAGTAAGTGTAGGGGACGATAATCATGGCATTGGTGTTAAACGAAGTAATTCCGGGGATGTTCAGAACATAGCCTGAGCTTGAGCCTGCTGAGCACTTATACATCACGTTTCCGCTTGAGTTTCGTAAGGGAGCAAAAACCCCATCATCATTCATTTCCGATGGAATCGCACAGAGAGTATTGCCTTGAGAGAGGGTGCCTTGAATCCAATAGTCGGTTAAATTATCCGGGTTCTTACTTGTGCACACCGTGAAGGAATTGGCATTTGCCGGCAGGTTGGTGTCCATTTTCGGTCTCACATTAGGAATATTGGGGCAAGTAAAGCGAGACCAAAGGGGATCAGAATTGAGAACGAAGCCTGAGATGGCGGAGCTCGCTGGAGCATACTGGATGTTGGCAGGAAGAATCTGGCCGCATCCCGTTCCGAACCATCCTAAGAAAAGAAGTGTCGATAGAATTACTTTTTTCATATCAGGCATCCTTGAGGCTAAAGTAAAGCAAGCCGCGTGCCCGGCCTGAGCCATTCTCAGGGTCTTCAGGGGTTCTTCTAACTCACGGAATTCAATAGACTTTTTAGCTCTTTTTCAGCTTTCCCCGTCCTAAGCTCATCCAGGCTCGGGTGAGCCAGGTGTCGGGAGTTTGGACACTGGGGAATCCTGTGGACAGGTTCAATAAAAGCCCGATGATCAGAGAAAAGGGGCCAAACCAATCCCCCCACTGCTTCACCAAAGAGCCCAGGGCTCGGGTGAGCGGAATCCGAATGCTTAAAATCGCCTCAGTCCCTAGGTTTGTGGGCGAAGTGATCTCTCCATCGGCTGTGATTAAGGCTGAGATTCCCGTATTGGTGGATCGCAGAAGGGGTAAGTGCGTCTCAATGGCACGAAACACGGTTAAGGCCAGATGGAGGTGGGGTTCGCTTGTGGGGCCAAACCAGGAATCATTGGTGATATTTAAGATCAGCTCTCCCCCCATTCGCGAGGCTTGCACCAGGAAATCCGTAAATAGCCCCTCATAGCAAATCGTGGGTGCAACCCGTAAGGGTTCGTTGCGACCGGGAACTTGGAGTGAGAAAACCTGCGGCCCTGGGCCTCGTCCAAAGTTACCCACTTGGGGAAACGCCTCCCTTAGCAGCGGGAACCATTCAGAACCCGGAATGTATTCCCCAAAAAGAAGGATCCGATTTTTATGATACCGATGAAGTGCCCCTTGAGGCTCTAAAAAGAAGAAAGAATTAAAGTCCTGATGATTCATTCGATCATAGCCACCAAACCACAGGGGGACTTGATACTTTTGAACGATGCGCTCGACTTGAGCATTTAAAATGGATTCCAACTCAGTGGTTGGCTGACCAAAGATGGCGGGATAGGACGTCTCAGGCCAGAGGATGGCCTGAGGGGAAGGCTTGCTTTGAAGGGCTTGCTCCGAGAGACGAGTGAAGCGATCCATCACATCCAAGGCTGCATCGGCTAAGTTGCGCTCGGCTGCAAGCTTTTGCAAATCCCCAATGTTCGCCTGTATGGCAGCCAATTGGATGCTCGAGGTCGCTGCGTTGATCTCCCGCTTGAGCTGTGGGGCACGAATGCTTCCATAAATCCACGCACTCAAGCACAGCAGCAAGGAGATCACGGCTGGAGCATGGAATTGAAACTTGCGTTTCTGAGTGAGCCTCATTGCCCACTCAAAGAGGGTGAGGTTCATGAAGAAGGCTAAAAACGTGAGACCATAGGCCGTGGTGAGATCGGCCAGTTGTCGGAAGTAAGGGGCCTGGTAGAAGCAATGACCCAGAGTGTCAGCAAATATTTTAGGCAAAACCCAATCCAAGCCGGTGTAAAAAAAAGCAAGCCCGAGACTCAGGTGAAGGGGAGAATTGGGAGCTCGAAGCCTGTGAAACAACACTCCACTGATTCCCACAAACTGAAGCTGTCCCACGCAGCAAAACAAAAGAAGTCCAAGAACACTGATGGGCCAGGGTAAATTCCCATACTCTTGGAGTGCATAGGCCACCCAGTAAAACCCCCCGAGTGTCATGCCATAGCCCAGCCAAAAACCCTCACGGAGGGCTGCTTTTTGATGGGGTGCGTTTTTTAACACCCAAAACCAGGGAATTAGGCAAACCCAAATGCAGGGCCAAAGGTTCCAGGGTGGAAAGCAGATCACCAGAAGGAGGGAGGATAAAAGGGTCAGCGGATGAGGCAAAATAGGGGCTAGTTTTTTGGAAAAAAAAGAGCTCATGGAGGCTTGATCATAAGCGGTAGGGCCCAGTGTGTCAGTAATTTCTTCCTTGAGGGAGGGAGTTTTTTTAC
This sequence comes from Bdellovibrionia bacterium, assembly GCA_049424145.1. Lineage (GTDB taxonomy): Bacteria > Bdellovibrionota > UBA1018 > UBA1018 > UBA1018 > JBMSSC01. The sequence goes on along the minus strand of JBMSSC010000097.1, from coordinate 5,992 downwards.
TCTTGAGCGGTAGGCAGTTTGTTCCGATACGCTCGTATGGTTTGGGGTGAGGGCTGCTTAGGATTTAAAAAAATAAGAGGCATTGTAGGTCTGATGGGGATTCTTCTGAGTGGAGAGTCCCCTAGCTTCTCCCAGGATCAGTTCTTAGATCGCTTCGTGGCTGCCTTAAGTCAGCTCAGTGGGGTTCCCTCCGGGGCTCAGTTGATTCAACGGGCGCTCAAACAGTGGAACCTTCAGGAGTTCTCACAACTGACGGGTCGTTTGCAGTGGGGTCCGATCTCAAAGACGGATACGGTGTTGACCCGTTCGTTTCACGCTCAAACCGGTCAAGAAGAGCAGACTCGTCAAATCACCATCTATTTGAATCCGGATCAATCCCAGGTGGATCTCGTTTTAGACTTAGCCCATGAGCTGGTTCACGCCACAGAGCGCGAGGGTTTTGATCCCTATGATCCGAGCCTCACAGCGGGTCAATACGTGTGGACAGCTCTCGAAGGAAAGGGAGGAGAGGTGGATGCCACCTTGGTTGAGTGTGAAGTGGGGCTTGAGCTTGCGCTTCGATTTAAGACTCGCATCAGACGGTGCGAAGCCTATCTTTCTCAAGAAAAATGGACAAATTTGAAAACGGGATATCCGAAGCAAGAAATCCCAGAGCCAAGGTCACTGGCAGGTTGGTTGGATCGAAACCAGATGAGGCGGGATTTTTACCGTGTGGGGAGATGGAAGACTCAGGTGATTCAGCAACTGGGCTCGGAGCTTGCACGCTTTCCCTTACTCTCGAGTCACACCCCAGCGCTGTATTCTTCAACGGGTGAAACCCCTTATCCGGTGGCCTTATTGGGAGAGTATCGAGAGCTCAATCGCGTGGCTTGTGAGAATTCAAAGAAGCGCATGAAGGAAGTGGATCCAGGGGTTCGCGGCATGCTCCAAGACACAAGCCAGCGTCCTGGGGTATGGTCCTGGGTATTTAGTCCCTCGCTCCTGTTCAGTGATTGGACGCGCAGCGAAAACCAAATGCGGACGGCTGAATCTCGAGTCAGGGAGTTTCTGAGCAAGCGTTGTCAGTCCAGTTAATGCTTCTTGGGGTGAATCCCGGCTTGAGAGTTGCAGTTTCTTCAGAACTCAAGTTCACATCAATCGATTTTAAATTCCTCTTGGGAGGTCGTGATTGAGTCCGCTGGGCTGGATCCTCTTGGGTTTTCTCGTCTCATTTTTGGCTCGGGCTTTGCTACCTCTTAAGGAGCCCTTAGGAGTTCTAGGGACCTCCGTTTTAGGCATGGGCGGAGCACTTCTCATGGGCTGGCTGGGGCATGCTTTGGGTTGGGTTCCCCCTCACGATGAGTTACTGGGATTTGGAGTGGCAACCCTCGGTGCCGTTGGAGTGCTCGGCCTTTATTACGGCCTCCTGTTTTTCTTGACGGACTGACCGCCCCGTTCGGGTCAGTGTGGCTGCGTCAAACGCTTCTTTCGCCTCTTTGTAGTCGACTGTTCTTAAAGCCGTAAAATCCATACACGACTGACCCCAGGCCAAGCCACAGTCCAAAGCGAATCCAGTTGGTAATTCCAAGCTCGGTCATGAGGTAGCCACAACTGGCTAGTCCGAGCACTGGAATCAACGACAGGCATCGCGTGTAGGAAAAGTAGGATAAGACGGTCATTCCCAGTGTGAAGACGATGAGGGGGATTTTATCCTGTAGCTTTTCAGCGGGGTTAAAGAACTCTCGTACCTTTTCGGGCTCAAAATAGAGCATGCCCAAGGTGATGCTCAGCATCAGGAGCGGAAAAATGTACTTGGAGTTGATGTACGGAATGCGAAAGCCTCCCGTTTTCTTGGGGTCCTTCTTAATGACCAGGCAGCCCCCACAAACGAGAAGAAAGGCAAATAAAGTTCCAATCGAAGTTAAATCTGTGACCTCATCGAGGTTCATAAACAACGAGGGGATTCCGACCATAAATCCCATCACCAACGTTGAAAACCAGGGGGTCTTATATTTGGGGTGAAGCGACGAGAAGATGGGGGGCAAGAGTCCATCACGGCTCATGGCCATGGAGACTCGAGGCTGTCCGACTTGAAAGACTAAAAGCACGGTGGAGAGAGCGATGAGGGCTCCTACATTGACGATGCCTGCAATCCAAGGCAGGTTCATCCCCTCCGGACCAAAGACATAGGCCAAGGGGTCTCCTACACCGAGTTTTTGATAGTTCACCATTCCGGTGAGGACCAAGGTGACCACCGAGTAGACAACCGTGCAGATCAAAAGCGAGTACATCATGCCCAGAGGGAGATCCCGTTGGGGGTTCTTACACTCCTCAGCTGTTGTGGAGACGGCATCAAACCCAATGTAGGCAAAAAAGACGGCAGAAACGCCTTTTAAAACCCCTTTGGCCCCGTTAGGTGCAAAGGGAACCCAGTTTTTAGGTTGGATGTAGGTGGCTCCGACAAAAACCACTAGAGCAACGATGAAGAGCTTGATGAAGACTAAAAGGTTGGAGGTTTTTCTGGACTCTTCAATTCCTACGTAAACAATCCAAGTGATCGCAATGGTGATCACCAAAGTGGGGAGGTCGCAAACCAGTGGAATCCCTGAAATCTGAGGGGCGTCCATCCAGGCTTGAAAGCCCTTTAAAGTCTGAGTTGGAAGACCGCTGGATGCAATTTGAGTCCAGCTTTGTCCCTGATCAAGGAGGGGTTGAATCTGATGAAAACTGGAGCGAGCGGTCATGAAATCCAAAGTGAGGTAGCTTGGGATTTTAACTCCGTAAGCGGCAATGAGACCCGTGAAGTACTGACTCCAGGAAATGGAGACCGCAATATTACCGATCGCATATTCCATGAGAATATCCCAGCCAATAATCCAGGCCACGAGTTCCCCAAAGGTGGCGTAGGCATAGGTGTAGGCTGAGCCTGAGGCAGGAATGACTGAAGCAAACTCGGCGTAACAAAGAGCAGAAAAAGCACATGCTACGGCCGTGAGGATGAAGAGAAAAATCACAGCTGGCCCACCGTCGGCAGCGGCGTTTCCAATGGTTGAGAAGATGCCCGCTCCGAGGATTGCAGCAACCCCTAAGGAGGTTAAATCCCAAACGCCGAGGGATTTTTTCATCCCCTCCGCCGTGGCTTCTCGTGCTCGGAGTTCTTGCTCGATGCTTTCAATCGTCTTGGTCTTAAAAAATGCTCTCCAGTTCATTTTAGGCTTCTTCCCCATGCAAGTGGCTGTGGTGGAATCCATAGAGGAAGTAAATAAATGCTCCGACAATGAGCCAGATCCCAAAGCGTAGCCAATTGGTCCATCCGAGCTCCGTCATGAGGTAACCGCAGGAGGTGAGGCCTAAGACAGGAATGAGGGAAAGGTTCTGAGTGAAGCACCGATAGGCTAAAACCAGCGTGCCTAAGGTGAAGACACCCAATGGAATTCGAGTCTTGAATGATTCCCACAGGGTGGCGTTGGGGTGAGGAATCAGAAAGAACTCGCGGACGCCTTCTGGATTGAGCAGAAGTAGCCCGATTAAAGTGACCACCAAGAGGGCAGGAAAGATGTACTTTGAATTGATGTACGGAGTCTTAAACTTCTGGTTTTCGTTTCTCTGCTTGGGGTTCATTTTTAAGACACCGCCACAGACCAAGGAGAAAGCAAATAAAGTTCCAATGCTGGTCAAATCAGTCACCTCAGTTAAATTCATAAAAAGGGCAGGGATACCAACCATAAACCCAGTTAGTAAAGTGGAAACCCAGGGCGTCTTGTATTTGGGGTGAATTTTTGCAAATACGGGGGGTAGAAGTCCGTCGCGACTCATGACCATCCAAATTCTGGGTTGTCCGACTTGAAACACCAGAAGAACGGTCGAAAGCGCCACAACCGCTCCCACATTGACGATTCCTGAAATCCAAGGCAGGTTTGCGCCTTCTCGGCCAAAGACGTAAGCCAGGGGATCTCCGACGGCAAGCTTTTGATAGCTGACCATGCCCGTGAGCACGAGCGAGATGATGCAATAAAGGAAAGTGCAGATCACCAGAGAAAAAATCATGCCGCGAGGCAAATCCCGTTGGGGGTTCTTGCACTCTTCTGCCGTGGTGGAAATGGCATCAAACCCAATGTAGGCAAAGAAAACGGCTGATACGCCCTTGAGGACCCCGGTGACCCCATGCGGGGCAAAGGGACTCCAGTTCTCAGGCTGAACGTAAGTGGCTCCGACTCCCACGACGAGTAAAATGACGAGGATTTTCAAGAACACGAGGAAATTTGAGGCCTTTTTGGACTCTTCAATTCCGATGTAGGCAATTCCTGTGATGATGACGGTGATGATTAATGCCGGTAAGTCACAGATGAGGCGCCATTGAAGGAGTTGAGGGGCTTCTAACCAAGCGGAGTAGCCTTTTAACGTCTGACTGGAGAGGCCTTGGGCTGCAAGCTCGCTTAAACTTTGACCCTGGGCAATGAGGGGGCTTACTTGTTCAAAAGCCCGTGAGGCGGAGACGTAATCTAGGGTAAAATACTTGGGGAGGTAAAGTCCGTAGCTTGCTAAAAGGCCTGTAAAATATTGGCTCCAGGAGATGGCCACGGCTAAATTGCTAATGGCATATTCCAGTAAAAGGTCCCAGCCAATGATCCAGGCAAAGAGCTCTCCGAAGGCGGCATAGGCGTAGGTGTACGCCGAGCCCGCAGTTGGAATCGACGAGGCAAATTCAGCGTAACAGAAGGCCGAGAAGGCACAAGCCACGGCCGTGAGAATAAATAGGAAGATCACAGCCGGTCCGCCATCGGCTGCGGCATTGCCAATGGTCGAGAACACGCCTGCTCCTAAGATCGCTGCGACTCCAAAGGCAGTGAGATCCCAAACACCTAGAGACTTCGACAACCCCCCACTTGAGGTGGAAGAGTCAGAGGGAAGTGAGCTGATTTCTAGGCTGATTTGGGCGATGCTCTTTCTTCGGAAAAGTTTTTGAAAAAGGGTTTTCCAATCCATAACTTGTTTTCAACTGAACGAACGAACTCTTTATGTTAGGACCATCAATATGGCAAACCTTTTTATCAGAAAAGATCTCAATAGTTTAATCCAAAACGCAGTTGAGGGTCAGAGCAGTTTAGATGAGCCAAGTTCCAGCCCTGGTCTCAAACGATCTTTAACCGCCATGAATTTAATTTTGCTGGGCATTGGGGCAATCGTGGGGGCGGGGATTTTTTCTCTCACTGGAACGGCAGCGGCTTATTATGCCGGCCCGGGCATTGTCTATAGTTTTGTCATTGGGGGCCTCCTGTGCGCGTTCTCAGGCCTTTGTTATGCTGAGATGGCCGCCATGGTCCCTGTCGCAGGATCTGCCTACACTTACTCTTATGCCACCTTAGGGGAGTTTGTGGCTTGGATCATTGGCTGGGATTTGGTCTTAGAATATGCGTTTGGTGCGGTGACGGTGGCTTGCTCTTGGTCCGGGTACTTGATTTCTTTATTGAGTGTGACTTTGGAAATCCCCTTTAGTGATGGATGGATGCGATTGACTAAAGGCCCTTGGGAGCTGGTGAACTTATCCAACGGGACACAGGTTTTTGGATTGTGGAATGTTCCGGCCTCGCTGGTGGCAGGAGCCATGGCCCTCGTTTTGTGCCGGGGAATTCAGGAAAGTGCTTGGGTGAATAACCTGATTGTGATCATTAAAGTCTCCATTATTTTAAGCTTCATTGCTTTGGGTTGGGGTGTTGTGGATTCGGCAAATTGGATTGGAAATCCTGAAATCACCGGGCTGGGTCGTTTGGTTCCTCCTCAAAGTCTGATCATGCGAAACGGGCAGCCGTTTTTATCGTTTGGTTGGCCCGGAGTTCTCACTGCGGCAGGAGTCGTATTTTTTGCCTACATCGGGTTTGACTATTAAATTTGTCATTGTTTTTACCACTACGTGGTCAGTTGTTTTAGAATCTAATATAACAGTAGATTCTAAAACATTTCTGATGATGATACATTCTTCACCGTTGGTTCTATATTCTCTTTCAGATACAAC
>JBMSSC010000096.1:0-10464 GCA_049424145.1 Bdellovibrionia bacterium | reverse complement strand
TATCGGGGGGGCCACGGCTCCTGCGGGTAAGCGCATGGGGCATGCCGGTGCAATCATCTCAGGCGGTAAGGGCACGGCCGAGGAGAAGTTCCAGGCCCTGCAAGCGGCGGGCGTGAAAATCGCTCGAAGTCCTGCTGATTTGGGTTCAACCCTAGCCAAGGCGCTCAAGTAAAACAAGCGCAGAGAGATCAGCTATTTTTCGAGAGAGGAGGCCCCAAAAAAAGAGAGAGGAGTTTGAGAAAAACTCCTCGGGGCTTTCTCCTCTCAGAGAAAAACAAGTTTTGTTCCCTCTGAGTAGGGCTGGGACTCAGGCCGAAAGGGAGGGAATCCTGATGAGCCTTCGAAATTCTGGACGATTTCAAAAGCTCAAGCTTCAGGCCGTGGGGCGCATACCTCCCTGAAAGCGGTTTGCGTGCCCGATTCGATCAAAAATTATGATTGTTTAGTTCTTCTTCAGGCACTATATGTTGTTACTGAAGTTGTCCCAGGCTTCGACAAAAATCCATCGAGTAGACCAAAAGCATCAGGATCCCAGCTCGCTTAGGTCTGAGAGAATGGGAGAGTAGTTCAATTCAAGCTCAATCCAGAGTCTTGGGTTCTCCAATATCCGTTTGATCTTCTCAGGAGTCCATCATCTGGAAAAGAAAAAGCGGTGAGTCAAAGCATGGGAGCTGCAAGAGGAGAGGGGTCCTTCTTGTTGAGTCCAGTAAGGACTCCCCAGAAATATGAGCAGTTTTTTTCACCATCCCTGTGATGATCGGCAGGGTAGAAGTAAGGTGTATTCGGTCTAGTGGTCCAGATGGACTTTTGGAGGTTGGATTATGGCATTAGAAAGAACGTTTTCAATTATTAAGCCCAATGCGGTTCAAAAGAACGTGATGGGTGAAATCATCACTCGTTTTGAAAGCAAAGGATTACGTGTGGCGGCTGCTAAGTTTACTCGCCTTTCCCGTGAAAAAGCAGAGGGTTTTTATATCGAACATAAAGACCGTCCATTTTTCCAAAGCTTAATTCATTTTATGACCAGTGGACCGGTGCTTTTGATGTGTTTGGAAGGCGAAAACGCCGTATTGCTGAACCGCGAAATCATGGGTGCCACGGATCCTGCAAAGGCGGCTTCAGGAACGATTCGAAAGGACTTTGCCGATAGCATTGAAGCCAATGCTGTGCATGGATCGGATAGCCTTCAGTCCGCCGAGCGAGAATTAGCTTACTTCTTTGATAAAGCAGAGATTCAGAAACGATATTAATGCGCATCGCAATTGCCCAGCTGAATCTTGGCGTAGGGGCGTTTGTTTCGAATCTCAAAAAAATTGAGCAAGCGTATGAACGGGCATGTGAAGATCATGCCCGTTTGCTTGTGACCTCTGAGCTTGCAGTTTCAGGCTACCCCCTTCTCGATCTTTTGGATCGTCCGGAGCTCTTAGAGCAAACTCAACAGGCTTTGGAGCGCCTTAGGGCATTGACCGAAGGCAAGTCTTGCGCTCTGGTGGTGGGGCATTTACAAAAAAATCCTCAACCCGAGGGTCCAGCGGCTCAAAATGCAGTCACTGTGTTTGAAAGAGGTCATGCTGTTTTTCATCAAGCCAAGACGCTGCTTCCTAATTACGATGTCTTTGATGAGTCTCGGGTTTTTGAGCCAGCCAGGGAGATCCGTCTTTGGAACTGTGAGGGTACGTCCATTGGATTGGCCATCTGCGAGGATTTATGGGCCTCCGAGCGGGTTTTAGGGCGCAAGCGTCATCGAAAAAACCCTCTGCAGGAGTATCAAAAGCAGGGAGTAGGGCTTTTGATCTCGCTTTCGGCTAGTCCCTACGAGTTGGGAAAAACGAAGGTGCGTGAGGCCTTGCACTCACGGATTGCCCGCGAGCTTGGGGTCCCCTTAGTTTACGTCAATCAGGTGGGTGGGGTGGATGAGGTCCTCTTTGATGGCGGATCGTTTGTGGTCGATGCGGAGGGGAAAAACTTCAGGCGCCTTCCGCTTTTTGATGAGTCCTATGGGGTCATCGAGGTGGCTCAAACGGGGCGAGTCAAGGCATTGACTTCCGAGTCCTCGCCGATTTCTTGGTTTCAAGAGGAGTTGCCTGAGGAGATCGAGAGCCTCACGCGAGCACTCGTCATGGGCATTCAAGACTATGTGAGAAAAACGGGCTTTAAATCCGTTGTCTTAGGTCTAAGTGGGGGGATTGATTCGGCCGTGGTAGCGGCGCTTGCGGTCCGGGCTTTGGGTCCGAAAAGTGTCTTAGGAGTGGCCATGCCCAGTCCTTTTTCTTCTTCGCATAGCTTAGAAGATGCTGAGGTTTTGGCTCGTCAGTTGGGGTGTCGTTTTGAGGTGAGTCCGATTAAGTTCATCTATCAGGCTTGGTCTCGGGAGCTGGGAGCAACTCGCGGGGGTCTGGCTCCGGTGGCCAGTGAGAATTTGCAGGCTAGGCTCAGGGGAGTCATTTTGATGACATTGGCCAATCATGAAAACGCCTTGGTTCTGACTACGGGAAATAAGTCGGAGTTGGCCATGGGCTACTGCACCTTGTACGGGGATATGGCAGGAGCATTGGCTCCGCTTGGGGATGTGCTTAAGACGCGAGTGTATGAAGTGGCGCGGTACATCAATCAGAATTGGGGAAATTGGATTCCTGAGCGATCTCTGACGAAGCCACCTTCGGCTGAGCTCAGGCCCGATCAGAAGGATCAGGACACGCTTCCTCCCTATGAGGTTTTGGATGGAATTTTAGAGGGGTATCTGGAAAAGGCTGTCGGAGTCGATGAGTTGAGGCAGCAGTTTGACTCTCGGTGTCCAGAACATACGGGTGGAGTGGTGGGAATTTTAAGAAAGCTTCACGCCAATGAGTACAAAAGGAAGCAAGCTGCCCCGGTTTTAAAAGTGAGCTCCAAGGCCTTTGGCTTAGGAAGACGTGTGCCATTAGTTCAAAACTGGGAGAGTTTTTAATCTGTTATTGTTGTAAAAATTGACTCCGTCTGTTTTCTTTCTGGTTCGAGCAGAAAAATGTGACTACTGGGTAAGAAATTCTCGTTTCAAAAAATCAGCCCTGTATTGGACACTGGTTGTTTTTTTTGAGCTGTGATAATTTTAAAGTAACCATCGGGAACTGGTTTTCATTTGAGAATACTGATTGAAGGAAAGGCATATGACGTCAATGAACACAGAGATTAAAAAAGTCGTAAAACGAGTGAAAGAGGCTCAGAACCAACTGCAGAGTTTGATTCAGGGGCATGATTGGGTAGAAGAGGCTCGCAAGTACGCTGAGCGGCAAGGCAAGGAAGTAAAGAAGCTCTTTGCTCCAGACGTGATGCGAATGAAGACGTTTTTGGAAAAAGAGAGAAAAGAACTCGAGCGTTTCCATAAACGGATTCCAGATGAAGTGAAGAAGTTGAAGAAATTCGTGAACGCGCAGAAAAAAGAATTCGAAACTCTACTCTCAAGCGTGACTCAGATGAGCAAAGAGGGTTCCGGAAAAAAGATGCGTGCAAAGTCGGGTGTGAAAAAAGCAACCCCGAAGGCCAAGGCCAAATCAAAAGCAAAAACTAAGGCTGGGGTTTCAGCTGGGGTCGTTTTGAAGAAGAAAGCGGCTGCGATGACTGAGTCCCAAGCCCGCTCCAATCCCTCTGCCTAATCAGGCGATAACGGCCTCAGTCTTGAGATTGGGGTCTGAAGGAAGAAAATCAGCTAGGAGATTCTCTCATCGGGGGTCTCCTGGTTTTTTTTTGAAGGGGAAGCCCCACGGAGCAATCGCCCGGAAGCGTCTTGACAGACTCCCTGCACTTCTGTAGATACAGAAGGGTAAAGGAGGTTTCAAAGCAAACCAAACGAATAATGGCATTTACACCTTCAAGTCCTTCGAGCCCCTCGGGCCCACCGTCGTTTTCTCGGCCACGGTTTCCTCGTGGTCCGGTACCGAATCAAAACAAAGATGAGCATCGACTCAATGAGAGAATCAGAGTTCCCCAAGTTCGATTAATCGATGAAAAAGGGAACCAAGTCGGCATTGTTCCGACCTATGAAGCTCTTCAGATGGCCAGAGACCGTGGCTTAGATCTGATGGAAGTTTCTCCTAATGCTCAACCGCCGGTCTGTAAGATTTGCGATTACGGCAAGTTTAAGTACGAAAAGAAGAAAAAAGAGCAGCTGGCGAAGAAAAAGCAGACCGTCATTAAGGTCAAAGAAATTCAGCTGCGTCCTCAGACTGAGGAGCATGACTTAGATTATAAGTTCAAAAGCGTCCGGCAGTTCCTTGAGGATGGAGATAAAGCAAAAATCACCATCACCTTTAAAGGTCGTGAGATTGCCTTTATGGATGAGCATGGCTTTAAGATCATGAAGCAGCTCATTGAGCTCGTCAAAGACGTAGGCAGTGTGGAGTCTCCCCCTAAAGTCGAGGGGAAGAAAATGATCATGGTGCTTGCTCCAGGAGCAAGTAAAAAGCCTGCGGCGGGTACTGTTCAGATTCCCTCACCCGTTTCAGGAACAAAAGCACCCACGATTAAACCCGTGATCACCCCAGTTCAGCCGAAGCCTGGAAAATCCTCATAGTTCCAATCATCAACCGCCTCAGAGTTGAGCTCTTCGTTGGCCCGAAATCGGGTCAGTAGGAAGATCCCTCTGAAGCGGTTTTTTTTACTGTGAACCGGCGAATGGTCCCCTCAAAGTCGAGGTCTGCCCCGAAGGGGTCTTAGGCTTTCTTCAAAAGCAGGTCAAAGATCGTGGTGTTGCGATAGCGAAAGATCTCAGTGACATCGCCTTTGACCCAGCTGCCTGCAACGAGTTTGCCTAAATATCCCATGGGGATTTGGTACAAAACTCGATCCTCCATGAGAGTTCCTCCTCGGAGTGGGGAGAACCGGTGGGTGTGCTTCCACACTCGGTAGGGGCCCTTGAGCTGTGTGTCCGTGAACTCGTGCGGAGGATTCCAAGACGAGATCTCCGTCCGCCAGCGTAAGGGGATTCCGTGGAGTTTTAACTGATAGTCAATGGTGGTTCCGGCCTGAATCTGCTCAGAGGATTGTCCTAGGATCTTAAAATGCAGCCAAGGCGGCGTAATCTTCTCCAGGTTCCGGGCATCCGAAAAGAACTCAAACACCGATTCAATGGGTAAAGGAATCCAGCACTTTTGCTTCAGCTCGGAGAGTCCGCAAGCCTCATTGTCTGAAAAAATGGAATCTAAAGCTAAATCCAAGGTGGGGTATTCAAAGGTGAAGTGGGCGTCCTTGAGCTTTTTGGGCTCCACGCGTTGGCTGGAAAGCAGGGCGCATGAACCCTCACCAAGTGCAGCCTGAAGTCCCAGTTTGGGGGCAGGAATCCAAGCGTGAGTCCTTAAGCTCTTGGCCAGGGTTTGAGTGAATTCGCGGTTTCTCACCGGTTGGGCACTGCAGCAGTTCACTGGGCCGCTTAAGCTGTCTCGGTGCAGGCTCTCTAAAATAATCTTCACGAGATCGTTTAAGTGAATCCAGCTCATCCACTGAGAGCCCCCTCCCAGCGGTCCACCCACGCCTAAGCTAAAGGGTCCGAGCATTTCCTTTAATGCGCCTCCGCCTTGGCCTAGGACAATCCCAATGCGCAATGCCACCGATCGAGTGGATCCCTGTGGAAGTTTCTCTAAAGCTTTCTCCCAGTCCTGGCAGATTTGAGCCAGAAAGCCCGCTCCCGGTTGCGCACTCTCCTCTAAAACTTCATCCCCACGGTCACCATAATACCCAATGGCAGAAGCACTGAGAAACACCTTGGGAAACGTTTGTGAATGCTTTTTTAAAGTCTCAATGAGGTTCTCAGTTGCCGTCACTCGTGAACGATAAAGGCGATCCTTATACTCGGTCGTCCATCTTTGGCCTAAGATCGATTCTCCCGCTAAGTGAATGACCGCATCGATGTTTTGCAGTGCCTGAGTGTCCTGAAGGGGTTCTGTATTTAAGAAATCCCATTTGAGGGCTTGATGAGGCGCTGGAATCACGCAACGAGCCTGATCTGGGTTTCGGGTGATCACCACGAGTTCATGCCCCTGGTGTCCGAGCGCTTCGCACACTGCTTGACCAATAAAACCTGTTCCACCTGTGATAAGGATTTTCATTTTTGTTCTCCTTCCTTGGGGGATACCATAAGCTGTCTTGCGGCTAAAGCTGAAGTGTGGGTGCTGGTTTTTTTAATCATTCTCGGATGGGTACTTCCTCTGCATTGTCCCCTGAAAAACCTGCAGCGTTTCTGCAATGGAAAATCAAGTGAGTCAATTGGGCCACAGTGCTGAGTTGATTTTTGTCGCGTGAGTCATGGGAGATACACTTGAGTTAGGTTTCTGGATTGACAGTTTTTTCGAGTTTATTTTCTGAGTTCCTTTTTTGGCTGTTTTGAGCGGGTTTTTTGTTGAACGGTTTTTATTTTTAAAATTTTTCAATTTAAAAAATAAAAAAATTATGAAATACTGATCTTCATCCGATGAGTAAAAGTCGTCAGAAATGTCGTCACGAAAGTCAGATTCTTGAGTTCACAAAGTTTGTCAGAAGATTTTTCCGGTTTGATCCCAGAAGGAACCTAAAAAATGAAGCCAATGAGAAAATCAAGTAGGAGAAGAAAGAGTCGTAGGCCATCGTCTTTGTACCTGAGTGGACTAACTCTATGCAGCTTGAGCCTCATCCTTCAGGGGTGTGCGGGAGCAACTAATTCGGCTTCAACTGAGATTCCAACGGCCAGTATCACGGGCAGTGTGTCTTCACTCACCAGTGCTGCACTGGGCAATTCTCTGAATCTCAGAGTGGCCTCGTGGGGGAGTCAGGCTCGATCCGTGTATCCCGGTTTCTCTGCCTCAACGGAGACAGAAGCCTGTAGTTCGGGGAGTTTCACCGGAGCCTATGTTGGAGAGGGTGGCACCCAGGTTGCCTCTGGAAGTTTCTCATCGGGGTCCTTCAGCGTCCCTGCCGTCCCTGTTGGCAAAGAGCTCATTTTGACCTTCACCTGCGCCTCGGGCTCCACTCAGCGCTGCTTGGTCAAGGCTGGAGATAAAGGAGTTTCTTGTAATCCAGTTGCGGATGCCGTTATGGCCGCTTTTGAGAGTGCTTTGGGAAAAAGCGTGATGGATCGATCTTTAAGCGGAAAGTCGATTGCGAAGGTCGGCTCTGCCATTGTTCAGGCTGCTCAAAGTGATTCCACAGCAGCCTCGGCCTTCAATGCTCAAATTGAGGCTTGCAAGTTAGATTCAACTCCCACCACTTGCTATTTAAATACCATTCGAGGCTCTGCCTTCGGTGGAGCCTTTAAGATGATGAGCACGATGGTTCAAGGCTGGGATGTGGAGGCCTTGTTTACGCTTCTCACGGATGTCTTTGGCGCAAAAATCCGAATTGATGATTTCATTTATACAGGTTTTGGAAGCATGCTCGATACGGCTTTTGGAACCGACTTTGTTGCCTCCGTTCGAACCTTCATTTCCAACATGGTGGCTGACCAAGACATCCAAGGAAATGCCTATGTCACAAAAATTGAGTGCGAGATGCACTATAAAAAATTCCGCTCGGGTGGACGGCTCCGATTTCCTCCCACAATGGTAACGGTAGGGGGAATCTCAAGACCTGTCTGTAAAAATGACACCTTTTTAGCGGCAAGTGGATATTCGCCAACGCAGATCAGTACGATCAATGCAGCAATCGATAGTGGATCGAATTCTGAACTCCAACTGGGAACGGCGAATTGCTCAAGCTACAACGATCCGGGAATCAATTGTGCAAGAATCCCAAATATGGCGATTTCAGCCAAGTACACCGAGGCGAATCGAAATGATCCCAACGGAGATCAAAGTAACTCTGATTTTTCCTCGGAACAGGAACTCAACCTCATCAGCGTTTTTCCAGAAGTCATGCAAGCCGTGCAGGCTGCAGTTGTCACTCAACCCAATTTAGGAGGGGGAGGCAGTGCACCTTGCTTCTCCATCGCAAGCGGCCCTCCCGTGGTAGATCCCGCTCCCGCTTGTCAGCTCTACTTTATGAATTTGTTGGCGGGTCAGAAGAAAAACTTCTCAGGGCTCCTGGGTCTCTACATGTACTTGAAAAATCCAGGTGCCTACTCAGGGGGGCTCTCGGCTCTCTCGCTAGGAAATCTGCATTCTCTTTTTACTCGCTCGAACTTCCTCAATATGAAGCTTGCTGTGAAGTCTCCTCAATCCTGTGGCGCTGAGATCACTGGGGGAGGCTACCTTCCAAGTCTAGTGGATACTTCAGGAAGTTATTATAAAGAAGTTTCTGGGCTGACTTGTTCTTCCTCAGGGCCTTCTACAATCGCACTGAGTCAAGCCACCGAGAAACTGGCTCTCTCGGCTCCGAGTTATGAATCAACTTTTAAAGGGTTCGAAACGATTCCCTCCGCTGAGCAAATTCAGTCCTTTGTTTTTGGTTCAGCCTATCACTCCGAGTGGAATCCCACGGGCTCTCAGTACTACTTTGGGTCCTCGTTTAAGCATGCCACGAACAACTCGGACCTACCGATCTTTTGTAAGATGGTGGATAAAATCACGCAGGCTCCCCGTGAGTCGGAGTTAGATTCTAAATCCCTGATCACGTGTCTCAATCAGAGTCAGCTCTTGGCGGCTTTGGGAACCACTAGCTGGACAAACGGAACTTCGAGGGTGCCCGTGGGTTATCCCTATTCCCTCATTAGTTTCGGTTTTCAGGGGGACGGAAAAGGCGGAGTGTTTGCTCTTGCCGATGCGAAAACCGGAATGCAGATTCGGGCTGGAAACCAACCCGTGTTAGTTCACCAGTTTTCAACGAGTAATAATCCCGGAGAATGTCAAGCACCGGCTGAGAAAAATACGGTCATTACCGAGAGACTCAACTTTGGTTGGGGAAGTAAGGCTCAGTCCCAAGCCGTGAAAGCCTACTGCATGGATATGACGAGTTTTGAGCAAGCTGGAAGCCTAGGCTTTTACTTTGGTGGAAACCTGGAGCTCAAACAAAAAGACAGCAATGGCAATTCATGGACGTTCTATGCAGCTCAAGTGGGAGCAATTAGCACCAGCTCCGGGGCAACTGAAGCAGAAACCACGATTCCTCAGCCGGTCTGCTATTTTGCTGCGGCAGACTCCCTGACGAGTGGAACTGGGCAAGACGCAGGGATCGCTTTGAGTGGATCAGATACGATCAACTCTTCCACGGGTCTTCTGTCTCTAGGTGGCTCGTCAGGCTTGATCGATCTGTGCTCGGCTTCTCATTCAGGAAAAACCAAGTACTATGTCATTATGAGTCACCCCTGGAATGCTGCGAATCGATCCGATCTGCGGGCAAATCTGATTAGCTCTGAGTCGGGCGCTAGTATTCTCCAGTTTAGGAACTGGGGTTCTTCTGGAGTATGGAACTATGAGGATCTCCTGGTGAAACTCTCGGTTTCGACAATCGAAGGAGCCTTGGGTCAATACCGTGTGGCTCCTGCCGCTCCATCGAACCCTGTGCTGGGGATGCAGCTTGTGAACTCAAAATGGAACAAAAAGTTTGATCCCTTCTGTGATGATCGCAATGGAAATGGTTTTTGTGATTGCTTCATCGCAGGGACTCAGACTCTCAAAGCTAATCCATCGGAGTGCACGCTGGAAGATGATGCAGCAGAGCCAACTCTGAGCAATCCTCCCTACTGGGTTTCAGATCCCAATGCGTCAAAGTATGAGAATCTGTTTAACGCAATGGGTGGTAAGTCAGGCTCTGAGTTAGCCAGCATTCCTGCCGGAACCCTAGGGACGGGCGTACCTGCTGTTCCCACGGCATTCTCAGGAGATTTCCTCAATAACAATCAAATCCGAATGGATATCTCTCGGGTCTTCCAGTGCCTCCACCGGGTGGGCTCCGAGACGACTTATCGATCCCCCACAATGCTGGTATGGCAAAACTTTGGGAGCACGCATCATCAAGGGTGCCCTGCCTCCGAAGGCGGAAGTGTGGTGGATGGAACTTGGAGTCCGGGAGATAACGATTGGACCAATGGGGGCCCTGTCCGGATGATTAAGCCCATCCCTGCAAAAAATACCTATGCTATCACTCGGCCCAATACGTTGATCAAGCTCATCAACTACGCTACGAAGTCCACAGGTCAAGGCATCTCTCTGTCTAGGACAGAAGCTAAGTTTGGTTTTGACGAAGCTCTGGCGTTACTGATGTTAAGAGCGAGTATGCCGGATCTGGATCAGCCAGTGTACTCCTCCAGTGCTTCCAGTGCATCGGATGCCTTCCTTTTAAAAGGCGCTCAACCGTACTTCACGCAAGTTTGGCTGCCTAGTCCTCCTGGCAGTGATAATCCCCGAATGGATATGGTGAGTACCGTGCTTCGAGCCTTAACTCACCCGGACGAACTCTAATCAGGTTGTCCGTTCACGGAGTCTGAAAATCTCCCCGGGCCATCCGATTGAATCTCGGATGGCCCGAGTTTTTATCCAATCCGCCGTAAAACTCGCCCGTTCAGGGGCGAGATATAAGGCGTCC
>JBMSSC010000095.1:0-10568 GCA_049424145.1 Bdellovibrionia bacterium | reverse complement strand
GACAATTGGGCTCTACATCTCCCCCAGTGAGTCCCAATACGTCGATTCAAGCTTCTTCACCAGTCACCGTCAGTGCGGAGGGGGATACATTAGAGTTTTCTCAAGTGGCTGCAGGTGAAACGCATGCCTGTGGAATTGAGGACGAATCAGGGGCCCTCCTTTGTTGGGGGAATAATCTCTCCTATCAATTAGGCACTGGGGATCGATCCTCCTCCGCTCAACCCAGATCCGTCCAGATCAGTGTGGCGGGCGGGGAGCCCATTTTTTTTCAGGTGGTGGCAGGCAAAAACCATACGTGCGCTTTAAGCGTAAATCCTAGTCCAAATCCTGGCGTTTATTGTTGGGGTGATAATTCCTATGGACAGTTGGGAACGGGCTCTGCAGGCGGGGCGGACACGAATCCGAGGCAGCCCACGCTGATCCCCAATCTCACCAGCGTTCAATCCCTCTATGCAGGGGGAGATCATACGTGTGCCATATTAAATTCAGGCAAGGCCAAATGTTGGGGAAGAAACGACTGGGGTCAGCTCGGAAAAGGTCGGGAGATTGACCAGTCTGATCATCCCTACATTGCGAGCCCCTCATTGATTTCAACGGTGAGTGGAGGCATTGAATCCTTAGGGCTCGGTCCGCTACACACGTGTGCGCTGTTATCTGATTCAAGCGTTTGGTGCTGGGGCAATAACAGTTTTGGTCAACTGGGGGATGGGACTTCAACGTCTCGGGTGACCGCTGCGCCTGTTTTGTATTACTAACTTTCCTGGCTGAAAGTTCCTGGATGGATCCATGGGGATGAAGGCAAGCTCAGAAAACCAAAACGTGAGGTTTGAGATGGTGTAACCTCAGCCTTCATGTTTGGAAGGAGGGCCCAAAAGAGGCAAATGGAATTTTCTTTGAGAATCCTCTGACTTCGGTCATTTGGAGTCTCCGATCACCATCAGGATTGATCGGATACAAACACGCGCTCAATACTCCAGATGTGATCTGTTCTGCGAGCCACAGCCACAAGGGACTCCTTCTCCGTGAGAGCCACGCAGTCTTGAGTTTGGCCAGAACGGGACTTCGGTGAAGAGCGGAACTGAGCCCGGGCACACATCTGTAGGAGGCCTTCTTGCTTGCCCTGGATCAGGGCCTCTTTTTCTGCTGGAGTGATGGGAGCTTGGGGGTACCCATCCAGGAGGCGATCGAAGGGAACAAAGCAGGGGAGGTGGCCGAGGTTCTCTCCTTGAGCCAATGCCTCTTGAACCTGCTGTGTGGTGAGGGCGTTTTCAAGTGTGAAAATCCCGCAAGCCGTCCGATGCAGCTGGGTTAAATAGGCCAGCGAGCCCAGTTGCTTTGCCAAATCCTGAGCCAGAGAGCGCACGTAGGTACCTGAGCTGCAACTCACTTGAAACTGAGCTTGGGGTTTTTCATAGTGACGGATCTGAAAGTCGTAGAGGTGACAAAGCTTAGGCTCTCGCTCCACCTCAATGCCTTCGCGGGCCAGTAAATACAAAGGCTTTCCGTTTTGTTTTTTCGCTGAAAACATGGGTGGGGTTTGAAGGTAGGGCGATTGAGCCATCTGATCGGCCATGGCTTGAATGAGGGGAAGACTCTCAGGAACGCTCTCACATCGTTCAGAAAGTGGAGCCGTGTCATCTCCAGGTTCCGTCGTTGCACCAAAACACATCGTGCCTTCGTAAGTCTTAGCTGAGCCCAAAAAGTAGCGGGCAAGCTTCACGCCGCGTCCTATCAGCACAATGAGCAGACCTGTTGCGAAAGGATCCAACGTCCCTCCATGGCCTAGTTTAGGTAGGTCCTTGCGCTTGAGCCCAGACTTTTGAGCGTGAAGCAGTCGCTGAAGCTCCTGGATGATTCCAAAAGAACTCACCCCTGCATGCTTATGAATCAGCAGTGCTCCGTGGATCGAATCTTCTTTCATCGTGCCTCAACTAAGGAGTCTGAATCTTCTTGAGCAGCTCATGGACTCGAATGGCATTTTCGAAGCCCCGATCCTCTTTGAAGATCAGGCTAGGAATGTGCCGCACCGTGAGAACGCGCGCCAGGTGTCGCCTGAGGTAGCCCGACGCCGAACTTAAGCCTGCAATGCAATCCTTCATTCGCTGTTTGGCTTGTGCTTCAGAAAGCGCAGGGGACCCATCGAGATTGGTTTGTCCCCCTCCGAGGAGGGACACAAAGATGGTGGCCTGGCCCCCATCCGGGGTCAGTTCCACCGCTGTGAAAGT
The DNA here is from genome assembly GCA_049424145.1 of Bdellovibrionia bacterium. GTDB lineage: Bacteria > Bdellovibrionota > UBA1018 > UBA1018 > UBA1018 > JBMSSC01. Next base: position 8,343 of record JBMSSC010000095.1, on the reverse strand, counting down.
CACGGGGGGCACTCTCGGATCCTTGATTTCCTGAGGAACTACTTGCGAAAGCTCCTGTTGAATCACCGATTGCAGTCTCATTCGACGCGTTTCTTGCATACTTCACATCCTTCAACTCAACACGAGCTCTTGTCAAAACCCATGCAGACTACTTGAGCTCTGGAGCAACCAGATCAATCTGGTACGCTTCGATGATGTCACCCACCTTCAGATCATTGTAGTTTTCAATTCCAATTCCACATTCAAACCCGGTGGCCACTTCTTTGGCGTCATCTTTAAAACGACGCAGAGAGGAGAGTTTGCCATCGAAAATGATGCGACTGTCTCGGAGCAGCCTGACATTGGCGCCACGGAGAATCTTTCCGTCAATCACGGAGGATCCAGCAACTGTCCCAATCTTAGGCACACTGAAGATCTGTCTGACTTCGGCACGACCCAGGAAGCGCTCGACTTTCTTTTTGTCTAAAAGACCAGTCATGGCTTTTTTCACATCATCTAAGAGTTCATAGATGATGTTGTAGGACTTGATTTCCACATGCTCAGCTTCGGCCAGTTGACGTGCTTTGGTCTCAGGCCGGACGTTGAAGCCTAGGATGAGGGCGTTTGAGGCACTGGCAAGCAGAACGTCACTTTCAGTGATTCCCCCTGGAGCCGTCAAGATGGTCTTGACCTTGACTTTGTCCGTGGAGAGCTTCACTAAACTGTCGCGGATGGCTTCAACCGAGCCGAATGCATCGGCTTTTAAAATCACGTTGAGCTCCTTCACATCGCCTGTTTGAATCTTCGAGAACAGCTCATCTAAGCTGATCTTAGGTTGAGCTCCCAGGATCTTCGCTCGGCTCTTATCGGCACGATGAGATGCAATTTCTCGGGCATCATTCTCGCTTTCGGTGACATGAAACGGATCTCCAGCACTGGGGAGCCCTTCAAAGCCTAGGATCTGCACCGCAGTTCCTGGGCCCGCAGTCTTCACCGTGCGACCCTTATCATCCATCATGGCCTTGAGCTTGCCTGAAATCGGTCCTGAAACCAGCGGGTCTCCCACTTTGAGGGTCCCCCGGCTGATGAGCACGCTGACCACGGCGCCTCGGCCTTTTTCCAGTTTCACTTCCAAAACGGTTCCCTGAGCTCTCACATTCGGGTTGGCCTTTAGGTCTAAAACCTCTGCTTGCAACAAAACCGATTCCAAAAGCTTATCGATATTCGTCTTCTTCAGTGCCGAGACGGGAACAAACATCGTGTCTCCGCCCCAGTCCTCAGCCAGCAGGTTCAACTCCGCAAGACCTTGTTTGATCTTCTCAGGATTGGCGCCTGGTTTATCAATCTTATTGACCGCAACAATGATGGGGACCTTGGCTGCTTGAGCATGGCTTAACGCTTCTCGCGTTTGCGGCATCACGCCGTCATCGGCCGATACGACCAGAATGACGATATCCGTGACGTTGGCTCCGCGAGCTCGCATCACCGTAAAGGCTTCATGGCCGGGGGTGTCAATGAACGTGATCCATTTCCCATCTTTCTCAATCGTGTAAGCTCCAATGTGCTGAGTGATCCCACCGGCTTCCCCAGCGGCAACGTTGGCTTCACGGATGGAGTCCAAAAGGGTGGTCTTTCCATGGTCGACGTGTCCCATGATCGTCACCACAGGTGGCCTTGGCTTTAAGTCTTCAGACTTATCTTCGATGGTCCCAATTTTTTCAACTTCATTGAACGCAATGCTTCGGACCTCAAATTGATACTCAGACGCCACTAGGCTTGCCGTATCGAAATCGAGCGACTGGTTCATGTTGGCCATTTGGCCCATCATCATCAGCTTCCGGATCACGTCGGTGGCCTTGACGCTGAGTTGGTTGGCCAGTTCAGCCACGCTAATGGTGTCATGCATTTCCACCACTCGTTTTTGAGCCTTGGCTTGGGTTTTCTGGGTCTTCTTAATTTCTTTTCCAATCGGAAGTTTCTTCTTTTTTGGAAGAAAAACGAGTTCCTTTTTACGGTAATCAGCAAACCGAACGTCTTCAGGCCTGATTTCCGCTTCGCGTCCACCGCCCCGTTTCTTGGCTGCTTCTTCTTCGACCATCTGATCCAAGTTTTCCTTGGTCATCTTGATGATTCGAAAGCCGTCCTTATCTTGGGTCGAGGTGCCTTTGACGGGAGCTTTATGGCCTCCTACTGGAGTCACAGGAGAAGGCGCCGGCTTGATGATGGGTCGAGGGGGAGGAGCCGTGGCTTCGACAATTTTTAAAATACTTCGTCGGGGTGCCACAGGCCGAGGGGTTAAAACAATGGGAGGCCTTGGGGGTTTAGGTACCACCCCTGGCGTCTGGGGCTGAGCTGTAGCAGTGGCTGAGGCAGCGGGTGCTGCCTGAGAGGTCTGAGTTTGTCCTGCCGCAGGAGACGCACTACTTGTGGCTTGAACTCCAACTTGTCCCTCGGGCTGACTTGAAGTGGAAACGCTGGGTTCCACTCGTTTTTCAGTTCCTGCTTCCTTGATTGTTGGAGCAGCGGTGGTCGTTACTGGAGCGATGAGCTGAGATTCTTCCTCCAGGGGGCTCACTGCCACTTCCTCTTCGGATGAAGGCTCAACTTGATCCATCTCGGCCGTCATGACCGAGCCCATGGCCGTTTCTTCTTCTGCCTTAAACTCATGAGGAGGTAGGCTCGTTGAAGAAGGAGGGGGACTTGCTACTTCAGCCTGAGGTGCGATGATCTGGGTGACAACGGGTCCCTCGGTCGTCCCATCGGCTTTCACGCGGCGCCGAATGATCGGAGAAGCCGACTTTTTATCCGCAGCGATCGAAGAGTCGACCGGAGCCTGAACCGCTGGTCCAGCTACGTCTCCTACTTTTTTTCGAGCCTTCGTTGGGGCTTTTTTTACAGGCTTTGCGGCCTCGGATCCCTTTTTCAACGAGGATCGAGCGAGAAGAACTTCTTCGGTTCGAAGCTCACTCATGTGATTTTTGACCTTGATGTTTAAGCTTTTCAGCTTATCCAACAAGGAGATGGAATCTATTCCGAGCTCTTTTGCGAGTTCATATACTTTAACCATTTCTTGCTCAGACATTCGGTTGGCTCCCTCAGTGAGTTCAATGTTTGACATGAACTTATTCCGATTTTCCTTTTTTCTCTTGCGCTGTTTCTTCTACGCCTTCAGCCTTCGTTCCTGCGTTTTTCATCATTTCACGCAGCCGTTCTTCGGCCAGTGCTTTTGCATCTTTCGGAGTGACGGGTTGGGCCGTGAAAACTCCCTTATCTTCTTCGTGTGGGGTTCCTACGGTGAGCATATCGCCGGCTTTTTCAATAAACGCCGCGGCTCGCTCTTTGAGCTGAGTGGCAAGTTCTACCGTATCATAACCTGGAATTTTTTGCAGGTTCTCCAAAGAGGCTTCCGCAATTTGGCGCGCATTATGATAGCCCGCCTGGTACATGGCCTGAGCCATCGTCTCATGCACCCCTTCAATGTGTTGGAGATTAAATAGAGCCTCAGCGGTTCGTTTTTGAAGTTTCGATTTAGAAATGATGTCTAACCGCCATCCGGTCAGTTGAGCCGCTAGACGCACATTTTGACCTTTTCTTCCGATAGCTAAGGAAAGTTGGTCGTCTTCAACCATGATCTCCATCGTTCGATTTCTTTCATCCATTCTCACTGAGGAGATCTCAGCTGGAGCTAAAGCAGAACGAACAAAGATCACAGGGTTGTCGGACCAAGGGATAATGTCGATTTTTTCGCCCTTGAGTTCTTGGATGACGTTCTGAACCCGAATTCCCTTCATCCCCACGCAAGCTCCCACGGGATCGACATCTCGATCCTTGGAGGCCACAGAAATCTTAGAGCGGGCTCCCGGTTCACGAGCACAGAGCTTAATCTCCACAATATTTTCACGAATCTCGGGTACTTCCACCTCAAAGAGCTTCATGAGGTACTTGGGTGAGGTCCGAGTTAAGTAAAGCTGAGGCCCTCGAGGAGTGAGAGTCACTTCAGAGAGGTAAGCCTGCACCCGATCCCCTGGTTTAAATTGTTCGCCAGGGATGATTTCACTCCGGGGTAAAAGAGCATCGGTCTTTCCTAAATCAATCACGAGGTTGCCTCTTTCAATTCTTCTGGCAATACCCGTGATGATTTCACCCTTGCGGTGCACATATTCGTTAAAAATAATTTCTCGCTCTGCATCGCGAACCTTTTGGAAGATCACTTGCTTAGCGGTCTGTGCATCAATTCTGCCAAACCCGGTGCCTTCGACTTTAATCCCCAGTTCATCTCCGACTACTGCTTCAGGATCAAGTTTGCGTGCCTCTTGAAGCTCGATTTCTTCTGCTGGATCGAGCATTTCAGGCTCACTTTCGACTACTTTTTTGAATTGAAATAAGTCGATTTCGCCGGTTTCGTTGTTGTAATGAGCCTCTAAAACCGCATGAGGTCCGAATTTTTTCTGGGCAGCCATGAGGACAGCCTGCTCTAAAGCACTAATAATGATTTCTTTTTTGATTCCGCGGTCTTTGCCCACAGTTTCAATCACTCTGCTTAATTCAGAAGGGTTCATCGGTCTACTCTCTTTCGTTGCTCCCCTCGAAGTCAAAATCAGGTTCGAGGTTTGCCTTGGATATGAGGGGAAGAGGGATACTGATGATCACTTCTTCCTCGCTGTTTGTCGTAATGAAGGAATTTTGAGGCGATTGAGAACGCCGCAAGTTTTTTTTCTGAGGCTTTTCCGTTTTAGGAAAAGATAAAATGACTTTGTCCTCAGAAAGGTGGGGACCCTGAGAGGAGGTTTGAACTCCTTTGAGGATCCCTAAAAAATTCTTCTGCTTCGGATTTTTTTGTTGGTAGTCTAAATTTCCTAATTCTTCTCCCGTCAGTGCACGAAAAACATGGATTCGCACTTTGCAACCTGCATGATTTTGAAAATCAATGGGGAGCCTGAGTGCTCGATTGACTCCGGGTGAGGAGACCTCTAATTCGTAGCCTCCTTTGAGCAGAGTGTCTAACTCGGTTAATTTCTCTAAGGGCTCATCGAGTGCACGACTCACTTGAACGCAGTCTTCAATTCCAATTCGCTTGCTCGAAGGGTTGCAAGAGCTGGAGTCGGCTTCAGTCTCTAAATAATCGATGTAAATTCGTAAAATCTTTTGGCGATGAGTCTGAACTTCAAGATCAATAATTCGATACCCGAGAGGACGAACAAACGGGCTGATCAGCTCGATGAGCTGATGGTGAGGATGACTAATGGCCTGAGATTGCGGTTGATGAAGGTTCATTTCCCGGCCTAAGCTCCTAACTCAATAATTCTGTTTTGATCCGTTTGGTTCATTTTTTTTGATTCCCAGTTTCCCTCTTTGCTTGGAGAGTTCAATTTTCTTGAGCTCAAAAAAGCTGAGGTTCTCTTCTCCTTCGGTTACTTTCCGTCCTGACCGCATTCTCATAAAATTATCTGGAATTTTATCAGTCGTTGGTTCGGTCCCCTTCTGCACCCGGCTTAATCAGACTTCAAGGTTTTCTTAGGCTGAAGATCCGAGTGGAGAAAGTGCTGTTTTAGCAAAAAAAAAAGCGGGCTGAGCAAGCCCACTCTTTAGTGTTTGGCCTAAAAAGTAGTAGTTACTTAGCACAAAGACGTCACGAATCCAATACTCTTTTCCCAAGCTCTGGTATAGTAGGAAGGAAAAAGAGAGAAACTGCGCAATGAAAAAGCAAGATCACCAAAAGTGTTTTGGCCCCCGGGTTTTTTTACCTTTAGCCCGCCGGGTCATGAGGGTTGCCGTGGCTACCTGCTGGATCCATTCTTTCATGATTTCAACGGGTTTGGCGAGTCAGTCGAGGGATGCCTTTCGTCTGATTACGGCTTGGACCGAGTCGGGAAAAAATCAGGAGCTTCAGGCCTTTACCCTTTCGGAGCTGGCTCATCTTAAAAAAACCCAGAGTCAGGAGCGCGACCCGGTTCACGGTAAAATGGTGAAGTGGAAGGGGGTTCTACTTCTGAGTGTTGTTGAAAAAGCCTTGGATCAGCTCTCTGCCGAGAGTCGTGCGCAGATTGATTTAGTGGTCCTAAAAGGGGCCCAAGGCTCTCGCGCTCTGCTGCCTCGATCCATTTTAACTAAGTACCCCGTGTTTTTGGCATTCACCCAAGATTCCCCGTTTTCCGATCGGGGTCCTCTTTATTCGATTGTTCCCTGGTCCTCCCGCCCGCGTATCGTCGAGGAGGGGCTTCCGTTGGGTACTTACTTCGTTCCCCAGGTCGAACGCATTGAGCTCGCAAACTCCCATGATCAGTTTGGGGAGTTGTACCTGAAGCGACGCACCGATCCCTCAGCCATGAGGGGGGAAAAGCTGGTTGTTCAAAACTGTGTCAGTTGTCATCAGCCAGGGGAAACTCGGGTTTTTCAGTTCTCCGAACTCTCTCGCTTGAGTCTAGGTGGACATCCTCAGGGAAACTCAGTGTTTCAGGTCAACGAGAAGACTAAGAAGTCCATCTCCAGTTATTTGAACGCTTACCAGGCTGAGAAGGCCGAGATGCAAGCTTTTCAACCCGTGCCGGCTAGCCAAAAGCCCGTCGTTCAGTAAGCAGTTTGCGATCCATCCACTTTACGATATAGGAAAACGCATGTCTTTGAATTCAACTCAGTTGCCGGTCCGTGTTCGTTTTGCTCCATCCCCCACCGGGTTTCTCCACATTGGAGGAGTCAGAGCGGCCTTATTCAATTGGCTCTTTGCTCGACAAAATCGCGGTCAATTTTTGTTGCGAATTGAGGATACCGATCTCGAACGTTCAGAGGAACGCTACACGAAGGATATTTTAGCCTCCCTCCAGTGGCTGGGACTCTCTTGGGATGAGGAGCCGATCTTTCAAAGTCGACGGCTGCAAGTCTATCGCGATCAGGCAGAAGACCTTGTGGCTCGTGGGTTAGCCTACCGCTGCACTTGTACTGAAGATGAAGTGGAGCAGATGAGAGAGCGGGCGATCTTAGAGGGAAAAAAACCCCAATATGATCGTCGTTGCCGAGATCAGAATCACTCACCGACCAACGGTCGCCCATTTGTGATTCGGGCCAAAATTCCCCTCGATGGGTTCATTGAGTTTCAGGACCTCATTCGCGGACCCATTCGCTTTCAAAATGAAGATTTAGATGACTTCGTTCTCATTCGTTCCAACGGAGCTCCCACCTATAATCTCTCGGTGGTCGTCGATGATGTCCATTCGCGAATGACTCATATTCTCCGCGGGGATGATCACATCAATAATACCCCCAAACAGATGCACCTGTATCACTTCTTGAATTATCCTGTGCCTCAGTTTGCACATCTGCCCATGATTCTTGGCTCAGACAAAAAGAAGCTCTCCAAGCGGCATGGAGCGGTTTCAGCCAATGCCTATCGCGCTGACGGATACTTGCCTGAGGCTATTTTAAACTTCCTTGCTCGGCTGGGCTGGAGTCATGGTGATCAGGAGGTCTTCTCCGTCGAAGAGTTGATTCAGTTCTTCTCTTTTGATCATGTGCAAAAAAGCGCCGCCGTTTTCAATCTTGAGAAGCTCAATTGGCTTAATGGAGCTCACATGAGAAAGGCCGAGCCTGAGCGCTTAAGAGACCTAGTTCTTGAAGACTATGCTCATCATTTTTCTGCCGATGCCCTAGTGCGTGCCCGTGCCCCTTTGGGCGTCCGGTTGGTCAGTTTAATTCAGCCAAAAGTGAAGTTGTTAGTTGAAATTGCAGAGCAGTTGGTGCCGCTTTGCACCCCTGGAGTCATTGAAGTGGATCCCCAGGGGTTGAAGTGGGAGAAAGATCAGAATTTAAAAACTGCAACTCAAGCTGCCGTTAAACACCTGATTCAGATCTGGAAGCAGCAGGTACTTGATTCTGCCAGTTCCGGAAAAAAACCAGGGGACGGCGTTTGGGGCTCTCGTCCCTGTTTAGAAGACCTTGGAGTCACTCATGAGCAGGTGGATGCGACCTTACGGCAAATTGGAGATCAGCATGGCGTGAAACTGGGCGATTTGGCCCAGCCCATTCGCCTGACCGTGACTGGTCGACTGGTGAGTGCCGGTCTCTTTGAGCTTTTGGCGATTCTCCCTTGGGATGTTGTGGAGTGTCGTTTGGAAAAGGTTTTGACGCTCTAGGCTGGGTTTCTGGCTCTTTTCTCTGAGATCAGGCAGAAGAACTTGCAGAAGTCGAAAGAATTCAGTTTGACTTAGCCATTGAATTTGGTAAGTAGCGCAAAGATCACCGGTTCTGATTGGGGGATCGTCTAACGGTAGGACTCCAGACTCTGACTCTGGCTATCTTGGTTCGAATCCAGGTCCCCCAGCCAATACTTTTCTCAACAAAATCAATACTTTTTAAATGAAGGGCGACCAG
>JBMSSC010000094.1:0-11043 GCA_049424145.1 Bdellovibrionia bacterium | reverse complement strand
CAATTTCCCTTGATAGGTGAAAGACTGAGAGATGTCGGAAGCCAAGCTAGGTGAGGTCCATCCAAGAATCCCCAAAAGCACTCCACTCAGGCTCTTGAGCACCACAAGAGCCCCACGTGCTTTGCTCCATTGAAAATGACAGAGGTCATTTCTCAGGACAGTCATACCTTTATTTTCGGCGGAGGAGAGATTAAACTCAAGAAATAATTGACTATTTTTGTCTCTTTCTTTAAAAGACTGAATTAATTCAAGAAACCAAGATAGGGTTAGACCTCAGTGGGTAAAAAAAGACACAGTTGACTTCGCACATCCGCTTGAGAATGCTCAACCGCCCTTTTCAGCCTCCGAAAAACCCGTAATCAAAAATTGACACTTTTAGTACAGAATCAAAAAAATCAAACGGAGGGCCATAAAAATCGCCTTCGATATCTCTTTGATCTGATTTTTTCTCTCCGGTATTGTTTAGGTTTACTCAGAAACTGAAATTATTATAAAACTTAAACAGTCTACTATTGATGCGATTTTTTTACTTTTTTGGGCTCAATGCCCTATTATTTTAGTAAACAATCAAAATTTTGTGGATAAGTATGTGGATAAGTATGTGGATAACTTTTTTCGAAAAAAGTTATCCACACGTTATCCACACGGTTATCCACATACTTATCCACAAAATGACTGCCAAAAAATTGTTTGTTTTTAATATCTTATAGAGTTATCCACATTTTTCTTCAACTTATCTAAATTCTAAAAAATTTTAATAGTAGAGTCGAATACTGGGTCTATGTGGATAACTCATTTTTTGACCCAAAAATAAGGCCATTTTTTGGCCAATAACCGAGTTCCATACTATGAGATCAAAAGTTATCCACATTTCTGTGTGGATAAGTGTGTGGATAACTTTTTTTTGTGTTTAAAAAATCAAGTTATCCACATTTTCAAAAAGTTATCCACACGGTTATCCACAGAGTTATCCACACACTTTCTTCAATGATTTCATATTTTTAAGTGAGTTATCCACTTATCCACAGGCCCTACTACTACTACTATAAGATTTATATCTTCTGTTTTAGGGAGAAAATGTGTTGAAAAAATAATTGTGTATTATTTTAATCCACTTAAAAGATGACAAAGAAAGTCGTTTTTAGCAACCAGAAGCGCTCCAAGATTCTGGGCTTTGAAACGAACTTTGAGTGGAGCCGTCGTACGGTTAGTGTTAGAAAGGGCAATCGATGGAAGAGGATGTGAAAGAATGATTTTTTCGATTGACCGCTCACCCCTATTAGAAGCTCTGCAAAAAGTTGAATCTGTCGTGGAGAAAAAAAACACAGTTCCAATTTTGGGAAATATTTTGTGCATTCTCAAAAATCAGGAGCTCTCTTTGTGTTCAACAGACTTGGAAGTGGGCATCAAGGTTTCTCTACCGGTTGAAACCGAAGTGGAAGGTAAGATCACGCTTTCCGCCAAGCATTTTTTAGAAATCGTCAAAGAATTGCCTGAGAAGAAATTAAAACTAGCTCAAAAAGAAAACAGTTGGATCGAATTGGTTTGTGGAAAATCTAAATTCAACGTCGTGAGCTTGCCTGCGGATCAATACCCCTCGTTGCCTAGTTTTGAGGACAAGCCCTACTTTGAGGCAAAAACAGAAGCCTTGATCAACATGATTGATCGCACACAGTTTGCTGCTTCAACCGATGCCACTCGTTATCACATCAACGGGGTGTATTTTGAAAAGCTTCAAAACAGCTTGATGCGAATGACGGCAACCGACGGACACCGTTTATCGTTTGTCGATCAAGAAGTTTTTTTAAATCAGCCTGAGTTAAAAACGGGTGTAATTATCCCAAGAAAAGGCTTAGGGGAGTTTAGAAAGTTTTTAGACGAAGGCGTTGCTCAAGTTGGTCTTGCTTTTGAGAGAGGCTACTTGTTTGTTCGCTCTGCGAGCTCCTATTTATTCATTCGATTAATCGAAGGAGAATACCCTGATTACCGTCCGGTGATCCCAAAGAATACGGATCAGATTTTGAAAATGAACCGACAGGAACTCAACTCTGCGCTGAAACGCGTGAGCCTCCTTGCGAATGAAAAAAGTCGGGGCGTGAAGTTTTTGATTCAGCCTGATTCCTTGGTGATTTCCTCCAGTAACCCCGATATGGGAGAAGCTCGAGAGGAGCTGGATATTGAATACCAGGGAAATCCCATTGAAATTGGATTTAACTCCAAGTACTTGCTTGAAAACCTCGGGGTTATGAAAGCTGAAAAAATCGAATTCCACCTAAAAGATCGGTTGAGCCCAGGACTGATTCGCGAAGTGGGACAGCAAAATCACACCTATGTGATCATGCCGATGCGGATTTAGCTTTTGAGGCATGAGAGTTCAAAGCCTCACTTTAAAAAATTTCCGTAATCTTGAAGAAATCAGTCTCTCCGCAGATCGGCACTTAAACTTCGTATTGGGTTCTAACGGCCAGGGGAAAACAAGCATTCTTGAAGCTTTAAGTTTTTTGGCCACTCTCCGCTCGTTTCGAGAGCCTAAGCTTCTTCACTGTATCCAATTTGGAAAACAGACGGCTCAGATCGGATGCTCTTTAGTTTCAGATGAAATCAGTCAAGGAGAATGGAAAACAGATCTCAAGTTGGTCTTTGAGAAGTCATCACAGCCCCCGTTTAAAGCGTCTAAAACGGCCTATATCAATCAAAAGCCCTACGCCAGCTCCTCGGAGTACTTGTCCCAACGATTTCAGTCCTACGAGCAGGGCTTTCATGCCATTCCCTTTAATCCCTCGGATCATGATTTGGTGCGGGGCGATCCTCAGGGGCGGCGAACCTATCTCGACCGTGTGATTGCAGCCGAGCAAGTGCAGTATTTAAAAATCCTTCAAACATACCAGAGGATTTTAAATCAACGAAATGCCCTCTTAAAAGCCCACTTGAAATCGTCACGGAACGTGAATTCTTCGATGTTAAAGAGTTTCACTGAACAACTCTGTCAGGTGGGAGCTCGGATCACGTATGAACGACTTCAGTGGATTTTTAAGACTCAAGAAATCTTAAATTCCACCTCAGAACGGATCGTCAATCGAGCGATGCCCTTAAAACTCTCCTACCTCTCGCAGTGGGCCCCTTCGGTTGAGGAATTGTCTTTTAATAACAGTAACTTAGAAAAGAATCATTTCTCTGGACAAGCGCAAGAGGCTTCATTAAAACTGCTAGAACAGTCCTTCTGGGCCAAGATCGCAGCAAGTGAAGCGATCGAGCGTAGGATGGGTTTTTGTGTTGTTGGTCCGCATCGAGATGATTGGACTTTTTTATTGAGAAACCAAGTGCTCAAAGGGCACGGCTCTCAAGGTGAAGTTCGCTCAGCTCTGCTCGCGTTAAAGTTAACCGAGATCGAAAGCTTTAAGAGAGAGACAGGACACCGGCCTCTTTTTCTGATGGATGATTTCTCCTCAGAACTCGATGAAGAACGTCGGTCCTTTTTGCTTCAATCCTTAATTCAAGCCGATCTACAAACTTTTATCACCACAACAGAAGATTCCTTTCACGTAGGAAGACGGTTTTGGCTTTGTGATGGGATTGTAAAAGAAGGAACGCATGACGACCGAAGAAAATCAACCCCAGTCCAATGAACTGAACAGTGATTACTCCGCTGATAAGATTAAAATCCTAGAAGGCTTAGAAGCCGTTCGAAAAAGACCGGGGATGTACATTGGGGATACTGGAACTCGTGGTCTCCATCACTGCGTGTATGAAATCGTCGACAATTCCATTGATGAAGCCTTAGCAGGATTTGCTAAAACTGTATCCGTCACAGTGCATGTGGATAATAGCGTGACAGTGGAAGATGATGGGCGTGGAATTCCAACCGGAATGCACTCAGGGGCTGGGATCTCTGCAGTTGAAGTGGTGATGACCAAGCTTCATGCCGGCGGAAAATTTAACGAAGAAGGTGGCGCTTACAAAGTTTCAGGTGGTTTGCACGGAGTCGGTGCAGCGGTTGTGAATGCTTTGTCTGAATCCTTAAATGTTGAAGTCAAGCAGAACGGAAAAGTCTTTAAGCAAAGCTACAAACGGGGGACTCCACTTGCGCCATTGAAAGAAGTGGGAGTGACCACGAAACGAGGAACGCTCACTACGTTTAAGCCGGATCCTGAAATTTTTGAGACCATTGAATTTAACGTGGATACGTTATCGAATCGATTACGAGAGCTTGCGTTCTTAAATAGCGGGATAAAAATTACTTTAACTGACGAACGACAAGAGCCTGTGAAGTCCTTTGAGTTTCACTATGGTGGAGGCTTGATCCAGTTTGTTGAGCACATTAATAAATCCAAACAAAAACTTCATGATTCTGTGATTTATCTGAGCGCACAAAAAGACTTTGTCAGTGTGGAAGTGGCGCTTCAGTGGAATGATTCTTATTCGGAAACGATTTCTTCGTATGTGAACAATATTAATACGATTGAAGGAGGAACTCACGTCTCTGGGTTTAGAACAGCTCTGACGCGAGTGATTAACAAGTACATCCAGGAGTCAGGATTAGGAAAGAATTTAAAAGAATCTTTAACCGGTGAGGACATCCGCGAAGGGTTAGCCTGTGTGATCAGTGCTAAGGTCCCTGAGCCTCAGTTTGAAGGTCAAACAAAAACTAAGTTAGGCAATAGTGAGATTGAAGGCTTTGTGAACACGGCCGTTCATGAAAAACTCACTGTGTTCTTTGAGCAAACTCCTTCGGTTGCAAAAAAAGTCTGCCAAAAAGCCATTGATTCCGCTTTGGCAAGAATTGCTGCTCGAAAAGCTCGCGATCTCACGCGAAGAAAAACAGCACTGGATTGGGGTGGATTGCCCGGGAAGATGGCCGACTGTCAGGAGAAAGATCCAGCTCTCTGCGAAGTCTATCTGGTCGAAGGGGACAGCGCCGGCGGCTCCGCTAAACAAGGACGTGATCGGAAGAACCAAGCCATCCTGCCTTTGAAGGGTAAGATCCTCAACGTTGAGAAAGCTCGTTTTGATAAGATGCTCTCGTTTGAGGAAATTAAGGTCTTAATTACAGCCTTAGGCGCAGGTATTGGTAAGGACGATTTCGATATCAGTAAGCTTCGTTACCATAAAATTGTCATCATGACCGATGCCGATGTGGACGGGAGTCATATTCGGACGCTTCTGCTGACGTTCTTTTATCGACAAATGCCGCTGATCATTGAAAAAGGCTACCTCTATATTGCTCAGCCACCCTTGTATAAGATTAAAAAAGGACAAAAAGAGAGGTACTTAAAAAACGAGCAAGAATTAGCCGAGTACTTGCTCACCAGCGGTTTAGATGGGGTGCAGGTGAAGTCAACCTCAGGCGTGGTTCCATCCAGTCAGGTGCTCTCCGCATTGAAGGCTGCAAGCCGCTTTGGAAAGGCCATTGATCGAGTGGCTCGAAGGCTTCATCCTGAGATTTTAAGAGCCCTCGTGGCTTCCGAAGTCAGTGCCCAGGTCTTAGAATCTCAAGAAAAGCTACAAGCCCTCTTAGAGCGCATCTCCGAGGAGTTGAAAAAGAAAGACGTGTTCTTCACTTTTCAGATCTCAAAAGACGCTGAGCACACCTCATGGTCGGCTGTGATTGAGAACACGATTCATGGATCTAAGAAAGTGGCCCCACTGAATTTAGCGACGCTTGAGTCGCCTGAGTATGAAGAGCTCTGCAAGTACCACCAGGCCATGAAGGTCATGGGCCAGGGTCCATTGAGTGTGAGCTGGGATGGGAAGTTGCAGTTGAGCTCAGATTCAGTTGAGGAGCTGGCCGCGCATGTTTTTGAGCACGCCAAATCGGGCATGACCATTCAACGGTACAAAGGGTTAGGAGAAATGAACCCCGAGCAGCTTTGGGAAACGACCATGGATCCTGCGCGGCGAACCCTGTTGAAGGTGTCCATCGAGGATGCCGTGGATGCCGATGGGATCTTTTCAGTTTTAATGGGGGATCAAGTCGAACCCCGACGGCAGTTCATTGAGGAAAACGCTCTTCGAGTGAGGAACCTGGATATATGACCTATTCACGAATCTTAGGGATTGGCACCTACGTTCCTGAACGGATTTGGACGAATCGTGATCTTGAGGCTTTAATGGACACCTCAGATGAGTGGATTGTTCAGCGAACGGGCATTCAGCAGCGTCATTGGGTGGATCAAGACTCCAGCACCTGCACGTCAGATTTGGCTCTTCAGGCAGCTCAGAGAGCTTTAGAAAATGCGTCGGTGAAAAAAGAAGAACTCGACATGATCATCCTTGCGACTTTAAGTCCTGATCATGAGTTTCCAGGGACGGCGTGTTTTTTACAGGCAAAAATGGGGATCCCAGGCATTGCTGCTTTGGATGTCAGACAGCAGTGCTCAGGATTCATTTACGGTCTATCCATTGCCGATCAATTCATTCGCTCAGGGATGTGTAAAAAGATCCTTCTTGTCGGAGCGGAAACCCATTCCAAGGGACTGGATAAATCCACCCGAGGACGTGATGTGAGCGTTTTATTTGGAGATGGAGCGGGTGCAGTGGTTTTAGGTGCGGTTCAGGGTCCTTTTGATCCAAAGAACTCACAGATCCTCTCCACGCATCTGCATGCTGATGGTCGCTTTGCCCGTGAGCTTTGGATTGAGGAGCCTGGGATGGAAGCCCCAGGAGATCAACTGACCGAAGAACGACTCAAGAATTTTGGTCATTACCCCAAAATGAACGGAAAAACCGTCTTCATGCACGCATCCAAGAAGATGCCTGAAGCCTTAATGGAAGCATTAAACTCAAATTCCGTGAGTTTAGAAGAAGTGGATCTTTTTGTTTTTCATCAAGCGAATCTGAGGATTAACGAAATGGTCGCCAAACAGCTGGGGATCCCTGAATCCAAGGTGTTCAATACGATTCAACGATTTGGAAATACGACAGCAGCCTCGATTCCAATTGGATTATATGAGGCACAAAAAGCAGGAAAACTGAAGCCCGGAATGCTTGTGGCTTCTGCTGCGTTTGGGAGTGGGTTTACTTGGGCGTCTGCATTGATTCGGTGGTAAAAAAAAATGGATGAAATCACATCTCAGGAAAAAAACGTTGTAACCGTAAAAATTGAAGACGAGATGAGGGGCGCCTACCTCGATTACGCCATGAGCGTGATTGTGGGGCGAGCTCTTCCGGATGTCAGAGATGGGCTCAAGCCGGTGCATCGGCGAGTGCTCTATGCCATGTATGATTTGGGCAATTCGTATAACAAGCCCTATAAAAAATCCGCTCGTGTGGTCGGGGATGTGATCGGTAAATACCATCCCCATGGCGATGTGGCTGTCTATGACACGATTGTGAGAATGGCTCAGGACTTTTCTCTGAGGTACACGCTCATTGATGGGCAGGGAAACTTTGGATCCATCGATGGGGACGCTCCAGCCGCCATGCGTTACACGGAAATTCGCATGGCGAGGCTGTCTGATGAATTATTAGCGGACATTGACAAAAACACCGTCGATTTTGCTCCTAACTACGACGATAGCTTAAGTGAGCCCAAAGTTCTGCCCGCTAGGATTCCGAACCTGCTGATCAATGGCTCCTCAGGCATTGCAGTTGGGATGGCCACCAATATTCCCCCTCATAACCTCTCAGAAGTCATTAGTGCAACGGTTGCCCTAATTGATCAACCTTCGTTAAAAGTGGAAGACTTAATGGAGTTTGTGAAGGGACCGGATTTTCCCACTGGAGCGTCCATTGTGGGAGCTCAGGGAATTCGAGACGCCTACCTCACTGGGCGTGGCTCCATCACGCTTCGGGGAAAAGCTGAGATTGAGATTTGGAAAGGGGATCGTGAGCGAATCATCGTCACTGAGCTTCCCTACCAAGTGAATAAAGCTAAGCTCATTGAGAAGATTGCAGACCTGGTCAAAGATAAGCGCTTAGAGGGGATTTCAGACCTCAGAGACGAATCGGATCGCACGGGTATGCGAATCGTCATTGAGATCCGAAAGGGTGAGAACTCAAGCGTGATCTTAAATCAGCTGTATAAATTAACCCAGCTGCAAGACTCCTTTGGGATTAATCTGCTCGCCATTCATCATCACCAGCCCCGAACGTTCAATTTAAAGGATCTGCTTTGGGCCTTCATTGAACACCGCAAAGACGTGGTGACTCGAAGAACGATCTTTGACTTAAAGAAAGCTGAAGCCAGAGCCCATATTTTAGAGGGCTTAAAGAAGGCAGTGGAAAACATTGATCCGGTTATTGCTTTAATTAAGGGATCTAAAAGTGCGGATGAGGCCCGAGAGCAGTTAATCGATCGCTTTGAGTTCAGTGAACTTCAGGCACAGGCTATCTTAGAGATGAGGCTTCAGCGGTTAACGGGCCTTGAGCGCGATCGGATTTTAGACGAATATCGGCAGATTCTTGTCTTGGTTGAAGAACTCAAGCGAATCTTAGGCAGTGAGGCATTGATTTTTGAAGTGATTAAAAAAGAGCTTCTTGAGATTCAGAAAGTCTACGGGGATGAGAGAAAAACGGAGATCGTCCACGGGGCTACCAAGGACTTTGATGTTGAGGATCTGATTGCCGATGAAGACGCTTTGGTTTCCATCACTCATGCGGGCTACATTAAGCGGACGGATCCGAATGTATTTAAAAGTCAGCACCGTGGTGGGCGTGGTGTTCGAGCCGTCAGCACGGGGGAAGAAGACTTTGTTACGGCCATTTACCGAACTAGCACGTTAAGTTACTTGCTCTGTTTTACGGACAAAGGACGCGTCTACTGGTTGAAAGTCTACAAAGTTCCCGAGGCGTCACGAAACGCCAAAGGCAAAGCCATTGTCAACCTCGTGGCACTTCAAGCACAAGAGAAGATTAAGGCCATTTTACCCGTGCGCGAGTTTAGAGAGAATGAGTCCATTGTGATGGTCACTCGAGCCGGGATCATTAAGAAGACGGCCTTAAGTGAGTTTAAGAATGTGAGATCTGCTGGCTTGGTGGCCTTATCTACGGACGAGGGTGATGAGTTGGTGGGTGCTCGAATCACGCAGGGAACCAATGACATCTTCCTTTGCTCAAAAGAGGGGATGAGCATTCGGTTTAAGGAACAAGACGTAAGGCCTATGGGGCGAGCTGCTCGAGGCGTGATTGGAATGAACTTGGCTGAGGGGGATCAGGTGGTTTCCATGGAAGTCTTGGATTCCACGGAGGGTGAGGGAAAGAATTACGAGATCTTAACGGTGGCCGAAAATGGTTATGGCAAACGAACGCCCGTGTCGGAGTATCGCCTTCAAAATCGAGGCGGAGTGGGTGTGATTAACATGAAGACCAGTGAGAGAAACGGGCTCATCATGGGATCCAGGCAGGTGTCAGTGAAGGATGACGTGATGCTTGTGTCCAATAAGGGGCAGATGATTCGGATTCATGTGGGCGAGATCTCCGAGCAGGGACGAAACACTCAAGGAGTGAGGCTCATTTCTCTGGGAACAGCAGAGAAGTTGGTCTCTTTTGAGCATATGGCGGAAGCCGCTGCCTTGGAGAGTGAATCGGTTGTGGCAGAAACCGAAGTGGGAGATGGGTCTGAGACGCTCAATTGATGGAATGGGGCGTTTTTTAGGGCTTTTAGCCTTAGCGCTCATGAGTTCGTGCAGTGTGGATAGTGCGAAGAACCACTACCTTCTGGCCGAGAAGCTCTGGGATGATGGCAAATACAGTGCTTCGGTTGCTGAGTTTGAAAAAGTCATGACCAAGGACCCTAAAGGTCAGTTGGGCTTGCAAGCGACCTATCGGGCTGCAATGACTCAGAAACTCTTTCTCAAAGAGTTTGGCAGCGCGATTCAAAAGTTCCAAAGCTTCTCAGAGGGAAGCTCCGATGAGCCTCTGGTTTGGGAAGCTCAGCTTCAAATTGGAGACATTCTCTATTTCAACTCCGAGCAGTACGATCAAGCGATTGCTCATTATCAAGGGCTACTTAAGTCCCATCCAAAAACGTTGAATGCGCCAGATTTCTTGTTTCGGATTGGAAAGAGTCATTTTTTTCTGCTTCAGTTTCAAAAAGCCATTGCCGTGTTTGAAGATCTGGTGAAAACCTACCCCCAGTCCGTTTGGGCAGAAAAAGCGGCCTTTGAATTAGGAGCGGCCTACTTTAGTCGAGCAGCGCAGCACAGCGAAGCGCATGCTTCTCGGGCGGCGTACTTTAAGTCGGCGCTGGAAGCCTATGAGAGGTTCATTCGCTCCTACCCAAAAAGTGAGTGGGTCTCGGAGGCTCGTTTTGGGGTGGCCTCTTGTCTAGAGGAGTTAGGTCAAATGGAGAAAGCTTACGCCCACTACTTGGCCTTAAAAGATATTTATCCGGCAAAAAACGTCATCGAAATCAAACTCATTCGGATTCGTGAGAGAATGGCTCAGAAGAAGCGTTGACCCCGATGACTGACTCGTTGAATCGGAAAAGATCCCATCTTCCCTCCTCCGATGAGCCGAATCAGGAGGGTCTGCCTGGGAGTTTGGGGAATCAAAAAGAAGCCTCTCCTTTTCAACAGTTAGGCTTATTTGCGGTGATCTTAGGGGACTTAATTGGATTCACAGGTCTGGGCGGTGCACTGGGGTATTGGTTGAAAGCTGAGCTCCATGCCTCGGACTGGGTTATGGTTTTGGGCTTCATCCTGGGGCTTGTAGGCGCGTTTTATCGAATTTACCGTGTGATGAAGAAGGAGTTGAGGTAGCTGTGATCTTGCCTTCGAGTCTTCTGTTTAAAAATTCCAAATCCGCCATTGAAGGGGGAAGTTAGCGCTTGCCTTCCGGATTTGAGAGCGTTAAAGGGAAGATGGTTCGATGATCAAGCAGGTACAAGGTTCCCTCGTTCGCGAGCGATCGCGCAAAACAGATGTGGGATGAAATCTGTAAAAGCACGAAGAAGGTTCAGGAAACTTGGCGCTTCGTGATTTTGAAATGACAAGTTTCTCAACACGTCACCCATGGAAGGTGGGAAAGTACGCGCAGAAGTCAGGATGAGACAAGATGAGGATGGAAGACTCCGAAAATTGCACACCCGAAAATTGGACATCCGAA